>NZ_JBVVPO010000007.1:53663-111711 GCF_055811795.1 Bradyrhizobium sp. MI1.7 | reverse complement strand
GGGGGGGGGGGGGGGGGGGGGGGGGTTTTTCCGCCCGGCCGGCCCTCCCCCCCCCAACTCCCCCCCCCCCCCCGCCCTCCCCCCCACCCCCCCGCGGCCGCCACTATGTCCGGGGGGCGCAAACCCCGGATTACGCTTCGCTCCATCCGGGCTACGATGCCGATTTGGCCTACGAAGCCAGCGCTGCGACAAACAACCCGCTCGCGACCACCGACGCAACCGTCCGCACGTGGTTCCAGAACGTCCAGTCCTTCAGATACGCCGCCCACACCGCGCCAGCCTCCGGCGCGGACGGCTGCAACGCGGCGAGCGCGTTGTTGAGCGGGACGTTGAACACCATCGTCACCACGAACATCCCGATGACATAGAGGCCGCCGCCGGCGATCATGCTCACTGCCCCCGGCTCGCTGACGCGCAACGTACCCATCACCACCAGCGCCGCGCCTGCTACCGTCGTGCCGAGAAACAGCGGCATGAACAGCGAGCGCACGATGTCGACATTGATCGCGTTCATCGCCGCGATGCCGGCCGCCTGGCCGAGCCGGCCGAACGCGGCCATGATGAAGGTCGAGAAGGCGAAATAGATTCCGGCCATGAGGCCGCAGCCGATCGCCGAAAACCAGAGCAGTCCGGTCGTGAAACCCTGCCACATGCCGCAGCTCCCTATAATACGATAAACTCTCGTATTTGATAAATGCGATAAACTCTCTTATTTGTGACGTCAAGCGCGGATGGCGGGAACCAGGATGCCGGAACGGAAAAGCAGGACGGACAAGACGACGCACGCGGCCGCGCGACGCACGCCGCTGGTGCCGACGCAGGAGCGAAGCCGCGAACGCTTCGACCGCATCCTGACCGCTGCGGCCGAGATTCTCACCGAGAAAGGCAGCGACGCCTTCCGGATGAGCGACATCGTCGAGCGCACCGGCATCGCGTTCGGCTCGCTCTATCAATATTTTCCGGACAAGAGCACGGTGATCGGGACGCTCGCCGAGCGGTGCAATGTCATCGGCCGCGAATGCGTCCAGCGCGACCTCGCCGAGATGAAGAAGCTATCCGACCTGCACGCTGCTCTGTGCCGCATCACCGACGGCTATGACCAGATGTTCCGCGAGCATCCCGTGATGCATCACATCTGGCAGGCGACGCAAGCCGACCGAAGCTTGCAGAAGATCGACGAGGAGGATGTGGCCTTTCTCGCCGGCCTCTTGCGCGAGGCGCTCAAGCGCGTCGCGCCGAAACAGCCCGCCGCCGCCCTCACCTCCTTCTCGCAACTGGCGATGATCCAGATCGCCGCCGCGGTTCGTCACGCCATCGCCTTGCCGCCGGCGGAGGCGCGGCGTACGCTCGAGCTGTTCAAGCGAATGCTGCCGAAAGATCTCTCCGCGCTCGGCTGAGGTTCAGCGAAAGCACCCTTCGCGATCCGATTTGCCCGAACCGCCACTCCGTTGGTATGTTTCGTGCAGGCGGCGAAGCCATCCTCCATCTCATGAACGAGACAATGCCCAACCCGATTTTCCCGAGTTCACGACCCGATCGCATTCGCAACCTCCTCGCCGACCTCGTCGGCTTCGACACCGTCAGCGACCGCACCAATCTGCCCTTGATTGCCCATATCGAGAGCTATCTCGCTTTCCTCGGTGTCAAGGGCGAGCGCATCGTCGACGACACCGGCCAGAAGGCCTCGCTCTGGGTCACCATCGGACCGGAGGACCGTCCAGGCCTCGTGCTGTCGGGACACACAGACGTCGTGCCGGTCGTGGGCCAGGACTGGAGCCACGATCCGTTCAAGCTGGTCGAGCGCGACGGCAAGCTCTACGGCCGCGGCACCACCGACATGAAGGGTTTTGTCGCGGTGTGCCTCGCCATGGTGCCGGAGATGCTGGAAGCGAAGCTGACGACGCCGATCCATCTCGCCATCTCCTATGACGAGGAGATCGGCTGCGTCGGCGTGCGGCCGATGCTGCGCGAGGTCGCGAAGAAGAAGATCAAGCCGCTCGGCGCCTTCATCGGCGAGCCGACCGAGATGAAGGTCATCATCGGCCACAAGGGCAAGCACGGCGTGCGCGCGACATTCCGTGGTCTCGCCCGCCACTCCTCGATCGCGCCCGACGGCGTCAACGCGATCGAATACGCGGCCGAGCTGATCACCGAAATCCGTCGCCGTGCCGTGAAGCTTGCGGCCGCGCGATCGAATGACAGCCTCTACGACGTTCCGCATTCGACGCTGCTCACCAGCATCGTGCATGGCGGCGCCGCGCTGAACATCGTGCCCGATACCTGCACGGTGGATTTCGAATGCCGCGGCATCGGCATCACCGAGTCGCGCGAGGTGACGGATGCGATCGTCGCCTGGGCCAGGGCCGAGCTCGGGCCGGAGATGAAGGCGAGACATCCGGAGTGCGGCATCGATTTCGAGGAGATCCTTGATTATCCCGCGC
The DNA here is from genome assembly GCF_055811795.1 of Bradyrhizobium sp. MI1.7. Lineage (NCBI taxonomy): Bacteria > Pseudomonadati > Pseudomonadota > Alphaproteobacteria > Hyphomicrobiales > Nitrobacteraceae > Bradyrhizobium > Bradyrhizobium sp. MI1.7. The sequence goes on along the minus strand of NZ_JBVVPO010000007.1, from coordinate 109,270 downwards.
TCGACACGGCGGCCGACGCCGCCATCGTCACACTGGCAAAAAGCCTCGCCGGCCGCAACGACCACGCCAAGGTCGCCTTCGGCACCGAGGCGAGCCTGTTCGCCAGCATGGCGGATATCCCGTCGGTGGTGATCGGCCCCGGCGCGATCGCGCAAGCGCATACGCCCGACGAGTTCGTGGCGATGGCGGAGCTGGAGAAATGCGCAGGCTTCGTGGAAAGGCTGATCGCGCATTGTGTGAAGGGCTGACCCGTAGGGTGGGTTAGCTTAGCGCAGCGTAACCCGCCACTTCTGTTGCGCCGTGCGAATGGCGGACAACGATGCGCCTTTGCCCACCCTGCGGGAGCTGATTTGCCCGACAGGCAAGGCTCCCTTCTGCTAGGCTCCAGACTCTCGCCTAACCGAAGGGAGAACTCCATGAAGGCCATCGCACTGGGCGCACTCGGGGCCGCGCTGGTTGCGGCCGCCGCTCCCGCCGCGCCGCTCAACGCAACGACGATCGGCTCTGCCGAAATCTCCGACGTCGACCAAGTCGGTCTGATCTGCAACGAGTATTATGGACGCTGCTGGCGGACCCGGGGACGCTATGTCCTGCGCTACTTTGACGACCCCAGCTACTTCCCCGGCAGGGGCTACAACTACTACGCCGGTCCCGGCTATTACGATCGCGGATACGGCGGCTACTACGTCGGACCGAGGTTCACCATTCGCGCCCGGTAGCAGGCCAATCACCATCAGAGCGGCGCTCGACGCCGTCGCGTCGAAGAAGAAGGGCATGAACAGCGAGCGCAGGATGTCGACATTGATGGCATTCATCGCCGCAACCGTTCAGAGCGTAGCCCGCATGAGCGTTAGCAACATGCGGGACCGCCGTCCCGGGTGTCGCTGCGCTCACCCGGGCTACGGGAGCACGCGTTCCTCATCGCTCCTGCAACGCCAGCCGCACGCCGACAGCGCAGTAGATGGTCCCGACCACCTTGCCCTGCCATTTCACCACGGCCGGATGGCGGCGCAGGAGATTGCCCAGACGACCGGCGCCGACGGCGAACACCACGGTGCTGACGAGACCCAGCAGCACGAAGACGATGCCGAGGATCGCAAGCTGAAGTGCGATCGAACCGTGCTCCGGCCTCACGAATTGCGGCAGGAACGCAAGGAAGAACAGCGCGGTCTTGGGATTGAGCACTTCGGTCAGCACGGCCTGCCGGAAGGCCCGGCCCGCGCCGATCGCGGGCGCGCCGCCGTTCGGCTCGACCGGCGCCTTGTCGAGCATCGCGCGAAAGCCGAGATAGATCAGGAACGCAGCGCCCGCATATTTAACGATGCTGAACAGCAGCGCAGAGGTCGCGATGATCGCCGAAAGACCGACGATCGCCATCGAAGTGTGGATCAAGTCACCGGCCGCAATCCCCGCGCCGGTCGCGATGCCGACCTTCGTTCCCGAGCTAACCGCGCGCGCCATGGTGAGCAGCGTCGCAGGCCCGGGAATGAAGACAAAACCGAGTACGATGAGGATGTAGGTGATGAGGGTGGCGTGATCGATCATGTGGCTGGCCGTTCTTTCACTGATGTCGCGACGACAGCGGTGTCATGCCCCAGCTTGACCGGCGCATCCAGTACGCCGCCGCTCCTCTGCGTCCACGCGCTGTCTCTGGGATACTGGATTGCCCGCTTTCGCGGGCAATGACACCGAAAGTGTGGAGACGGCGAACCACAAAGCGAAAAGGCGCGGCCATCAGCCGCGCCTTTGTGGGTCTAGACCGCGCCCGCCTTCTGCGCGTACTCCCACGACGCCTTCGACAGCGGCACGGTGCGCTTGGCGGACTCCAGCGCCTTGGCGTTGGCGGCGGTGCCGTCGCGGACGCGGCCGGCGATGCCTTGGGTGATGCCGGCGAGGCGGAACAGGTTGTAAGCAAAATACCAGTTGAGATCGGGCACCGTCATCTTGGTGACGTTGCAATAGATCTGCGCGGCCTCTTCCACGCTTGGGATGTTGAGCGCCTTGAGGTCGGCGCCGTCAAGGCCCGGCATGATCCACTGCATCAGGAGATAGGTGAAGTCGGCCATGGGATCGCCGAGCGTCGACAGCTCCCAATCGAGCACGGCCTGCACGCGCGGTTCCGTCGCGTGGAAAATCATGTTGTCGAGGCGATAGTCGCCGTGGACGATCGAGACGCGCGCCTGCTCCGGCACGGTTTTGGGCAGCCATTCGGCGACCTTCTCGAACTCCGGAATGTGCTGCGTCTCGGACGCCCGGTACTGCTTGGTCCAGCGGTCGATCTGCCGCGCGAAATAGTTGCCGGGCTTGCCGAACTCGCCGAGGCCGATCGCTACGGGATCGTACATGTGGAGTTTTGCCAGCGTCTCGATCTTGCTGGTGAATATCTTGCGGCGGTCCTCCGGCGTCTGGCTCGGCAGCGTCGGATCCCAGAACACCCGGCCGTCTTCCATCGACATGATGTAGAAGGCCGCGCCGATGATGCTGTCGTCCTGGCACAGCGCGTAGGCGCGCGCGACCGGAAAACCCTGCTTTCCAAGGGCTGCGATGACGCGATATTCGCGATCGACCGCGTGCGCCGACGGCAGCAATTTGCCGAACGGCTTGCGGCGCATCACGTAGGAGCGGTTCGGCGTGTTGAGCCGGTAGGTCGGATTGGACTGGCCGCCCTTGAACTGGAGGACAACCAGCGGGCCCTCATAGCCTTCGACGTTGTCGCGCATCCAGGCTTCGAGCCGCATCTCGTCGAAGCGATGACGCTCCTCGACCGGCTTGGTGCCCGAGAATTCTTCGTCTTTCCTGACGCCGTCAGCCACGATGACGCTCCCTCTTCAGTCCGAACATGATCCTAATCGGTAACCGCTGACGCACTTGCGTCAAGCGGTCACCGAATGCGGATCAGCCCTGTCGTCTTTTTCAAGTCGGGAGCGCCGCAGGGCTCTCCCTCTTAATGCTTGGGAGAATTGGCATACTTCCGAACTTCGAGCCTTGCAATGGCGCGATTGTGCACCTCGTCCGGACCGTCGGCGAGCCGCAGCGTGCGGATGCCGGCGTAGTCCTTGGCAAGACCCGCTTCGTCCGAAACGCCCGCGCCACCAAAGGCCTGGATCGCCTCGTCGATGATCTTCAGCGCCATGTTGGGGGCTGCGACCTTGATCATGGCGATCTCGGCCTGCGCGGTCTTGTTGCCGACCTTGTCCATCATGTCGGCGGCCTTGAGGCACAGAAGACGCGTCATCTCGATGTTGGTGCGGGCCTCGCCGATGCGCTGCTCCCACACCGAATGCTCGACAATCTTCTTGCCGAAGGCGGTACGCGACATCAGACGCTTCACCATCTTCTCCAGCGCCTCCTCGGCCTTGCCGATGGTGCGCATGCAGTGATGGATGCGGCCGGGACCGAGGCGGCCCTGCGCGATCTCGAAGCCGCGGCCCTCGCCGAGCAGGATGTTCTCCTTCGGCACGCGCACGTTCTCGAGCAGCACCTGGGCGTGGCCGTGCGGCGCGTCGTCGAAGCCGAACACCGGCAGCATCTTCTCGACCTTGATGCCGGGAGTGTCGAGCGGAACCAGGATCTGCGACTGCTGCTGGTGCTTGGCCGCCTTGAAATCGGTCTTGCCCATCAGGATCGCGATCTTGCAGCGGGGATCTCCGACACCGGACGACCACCATTTGCGACCGTTGATGACGTAGTGATCGCCATCCTTCTCGATGCTGGTCTCGATGTTGGTGGCGTCGGACGAGGCGACCGCCGGTTCCGTCATCAGGAACGCCGAGCGGATCTCGCCGTCCATCAGCGGACGCAGCCATTTGCGCTTCTGCTCCTTGGAGCCGTAGCGCATGAACACTTCCATGTTGCCGGTGTCGGGCGCCGAACAGTTGAACACTTCCGAGGCCCAGGAGATGTGGCCCATCTGCTCCGACAACAGCGCGTATTCGAGATTGGTCAATCCCGCACCACGGAATTCGTCGTCCTCATGCTCGTTCGGCGGCATGAACATGTTCCAGAGGCCTTCGGCCTTCGCCTTCTTCTTGAGGTCCTCCAGCACCGGAATGACCTTCCAGCGCTCGCCGCTGTGATCCTGCTCGTTATAGATCGGCACCGCCGGACGCACGTGCTTGGTCATGAACGACTGCACGCGGTCGAGCCATTCCTTCTGCTTGGGGGACAGATCGAAATCCATGGGACGCTCCTCGGTCTCTCTTTGCAAAGCTGTTTTGCGCCGGACTGTCCTCCCGCCGCACGCGGTCCGCAAGCACGAATGCCTGCGGACGCTTCGGAACCCGTCCGCGCGCTGCGAACGAGTCTCGATTGCGGATTGACTTTCTCCGGCCTTCAAACGATAGTTTCATACAAGTGTTTGAATTGCAACTCCCTCCCTGAGGGGCATCCATGGCCAGCGATCATACGAGGTCTGCCATTCTCGCCGCCGCCGAACGGCTCTATGCCGATCGCGGCTTTGGCGACGTGACGCTGCGCGACATCGTCGCGGAGGCCAACGTCAACCTCGCAGCGGTGAATTATCATTTCGGCTCGAAGGACGAATTGATCGCGGAGCTGTTCGTCTCGCGCTCGATCGCCACCAACCGCGAACGCCTGCGCGAATTGAAGGCCGCGGAAGAGCAAGGCGGCGGTCGCGCGCCGATCGAGGTGATCTTGCGCGCGCTGGTCGGCCCGACCTTGCGCGGCTGCCTGGGTCCGGAAAACCAGCGCTCCACCGCGGCGCGCTTCATGATCCGCGCCTCGATCGAATCCGTGCCGCCGATCCGCCGCATCAAGAACCGCGAGATCGACCATTTGCGGAAATTCGCAGGCGCCATGCGGCGCTCCCTGCCCGACCGCAGCGACGTCGATATCTATTGGGGCCTGAACTTCGCGCTCGCCATGGCGCACCACACCATCCGCGAGAGCGAGCGGTTGACGAAGCTCTCTGAAGGCAAATGCGATCTCGACGACGTCGACGACGTCGTCGCGCGCGTCGTCAGCGTCGCGACGATGGCGCTGACAGCGGGACGGATGGAGACGAAGGCGCCGTCACGGGTTGTCGCGCGTTAGCGCTCACATCATCGCGATGCAGTCGATCTCGACGTCGAAGGGGCCGAACCATTCCGGGGTGCAGACGAAGATGCGCGCCGGCGGATCGATCGGGAAGTAGCGCGCATAGATCGCGTTGAAGACGGCGAAGTGTTTGGTCGAGGTGCAGTAGACGTTGCACTTCATGACATTGTCGAGCGAGGCGCCTGCCGTCTCGAGGCAGAGCTTCATCTGCTCCATGATGATCTCGCTCTGCCGCGCGATTGGCATCCCCCCGATCTCGCCCGTCTCGGGGTCGAACGGCGGCAGGCCGGCGACGAAGATCATGTTGCCGGCGCGCGTGACCGGCGAGGTCGGCGCCTTGACACGGTCGAGAAAGGACGAGATCGGTTCGACGCGGAGCGCTTCGCGTTTCATCGGCGGCCACCTTCGGTTCGAGCGAGACTGGCGCCTTGCTACATTATTCTGCAGCCGGCATGCTTCGCTAAAGCTCGAAGTGTGGTTGCGCTAAAGCGCGATGAGATCGCGCTTTAGTTCTTGTTTGAGCATGATCTCCGCGCAAACGCGTTCCGCGTTTGTCGCGAGGGAAAACCGCTGCGCAGTTTTCCGGATCGTGGCTTACACCCGCTGCGGCATCTCCTCGGCCTCTTCCTTGGCGAGCAGCAGCAGCATCTCGATACCCATCTCGCCTTCCTGGGGCGAACGGATGAACTTTATTTCGTCGGCGCTTTGCCGCAGCGCGGCGATGATGGCGACGGCCTGATTGGCCGTTGCTGCCTCGGTTGCCAGAATTGCCTTCTGGTCCTTGGCCTGAAACCCGATCGTGTAGGACATGCGTTCCCTCCCGGACTTGCGTCGGGATGATCGCATCAGAGTCGCGCGCAAAGCGGAAGCCTGTGCGAGTACGGACCGGGCTCATCTGGGGATTGCACGCAAGCCTCGGGCAAGGCCTGGCATCGCGCAACCGTCGCTCCCAGGCTGGTCAGGATCGCTGTCGCATGCGCGCCAGCACCGCATTGGTCTTCGCCAGCACGCCCCTGAGAGGATCAGGAAGCGAAACTAGATGATCCCCTGCTGCTTCAGCTGCTCGATCTTGCCGGCATCATAGCCGAGCTTGCCGCCGAGCACCTCCTGAGTGTGCTCGCCGAGCAGCGGCGGAGCACGATAAGTCTCGATCGGGGTCTCTGAGAGGGTCAGCGCGTTGCGGATCAGCGAGAGATCGGGCTCGAACGGATGATCGACTTTCACCCGCATGCCGCGCGACTGGACGTGCGGATCGGAAAGCACCTGCTCGAAATTGTTGATCGGGCCCGACGGCACGCCGGCCTCCTCCAGCTTTTCGAGCCAGTAGGCCACCGGCTTCTTCAGGAACAGGCCGGCGAAGATCGCCATGATCTCCTTGCCGTGCACGACGCGGTCGTTGTTCTTGACGAAGCGCTTGTCATTGGCGAGCTCGGGCTCGCCGAGCACGGCGCAGGTGCGCTGGAATTGGCCGTCATTGCCGACCACCAGCATCAGCTCGCCATCGGTGCAGCGGAACACGCCGGCCGGCATGCCGCCATTGCCCCAGGTGCCGCGGCGCGGCGGCATCTTGCCGTTGACGAGGTAGATCTGCAGCCAGTGCGACAGCGATGCGATCACGGTGTCGAACAGGCAGACGTCGATGTGCTGCCCCTGCCCGTCATTGGCGTCGCGATGGTAAAGCGCCGAGAGAATTCCGATCGAGGTGTTCATGCCGGTCATGTAGTCGACGATCGACGGCCCGACCTTCATCGGACCCTCGCCGGGCTCGCCGTCGATATGGCCGGTGACGCTCATCAGGCCGCCCATCGCCTGCAGGATCGCGTCATAGCCAGCGCGCGGCGCGTAGGGGCCGGTCTGGCCGAAGCCGGTCACCGAGCAATAGATGATGCCGGGGTTGATCGCCTTGATCGTCTCGTAGTCGAGGCCATAGCGCTTGAGATCGCCGACCTTGTAGTTCTCCATGAAGACGTCGACGTCCTTGGCGAGCGCGCGGATGATCGCCTGCCCCTCGGGCTTGGCGATGTTGACGGTGACCGACTTCTTGTTGCGGTTGGCGCAAAGGTAGAATGAGTTGTTGTTGTTGGCCTTGCCCTCGGGGTCGGTCAGATAAGGCGGGCCGAAGGCGCGCGCGTCGTCGCCGGTGCCCGGCCGCTCGATCTTGATCACCTCCGCGCCGAGATCACCCAGCATCTGGGCCGACAGGGGCCCGGCAAGCACGCGGGTGAGATCAAGGATCTTGATGCCTGAGAGCGGCAAGGCCGACATGTCGATTTCCTCCGGGAACTAATATTGGCGCGGCGGCCTTAAGCCCTGGCCGCGCTCCCTGCGGATACACCATTTTGGAGTTCTGAGCACTGCGTTCGGGGCATACGGCTATCCATCGCCCGGCAGCAGGAGCGGCCCTGCGGCGGGCGGATTTCCGCGCCACGGCTATCGCGCCTGCGCCGGCGCTCCGCCACGGCGATCCGCGCCGCTGATGACGGCTAGAACCTGACGCTGATTCCACCGCGCACGGACTGGAAGCGAGGATGCTGCTCGTAGCTCCCGACGTCGGGCCAGTCGAAGCGGGACGTGCCGAAATCGCTATAGCGATATTCCAGGCGCGCCGTAACCCGATTGGTCAGCGCCGCTTCTCCGCCGACGCCTGCGGTCCATCCGGTCTTCGAAATGTCGGCATCCACCGTGGGAACTGCCAATGTCGACGTCCACCGGTACTTCAGCTCGGTGAACGCCAAGCCACCCGTCACATAGAGCAGCAGGCGCTCAGTCGGTGTAAAGCCGAGCCGTCCGCGAACGGAGGCCTCCCACTCCTTGCGCGCGTCGTATCGGAAAAACGGGATGTTAAATCCGCCGTTCACCGGGCCCACGTCTACATCGGCCTCAAGGCCAACAACGAGCCTGTCCAATTGATGGTTGTAGCCCACATGGACACCGCCGAAGCCGCCGTCCGCGCGGAACCCATGCGTGAAGCCGGTCGGAGGCCCGCCCAAGAAGAATTCGACAGTGCGATCCCGGCTCCACGCGTAACCACCTTGGACACCTGCATAGAAGCCAGTCCATGCGAAGGGCGACACGGCGACAGAACGCACTGCCTTAACGGGCAAGTCGGCAGCATCCGCAGCGACGGCGGAGCAGACCAGCGCGGCGAGGCAGATTAGCGTGCGTTTCATTGCAAATTCCAGCCCATGGGATTGACGATTCCAACTCTAGCGGGTTCCCCTCGCTTTTGCTGTGGCGGCCGGGCGACACTCGGTGAAAACGAATAGGAAGCGACCGGCAACTCGCGGCAACCGACGTGCCGCCGACCTCACACCACACCGGCCGCGGCCACCTGCGGTCGGCGGCGGCCGAGCAGAACCAGGATCAGCACCGCTGCGCAGGAGCAGACGAAGGTGAGACCGAGCGCGCCGCGGCTGCCGAACTGGGTGAGCAGGCCGGCAAGAACGGGCGGCGAGATCGCGGAGGCGAGATTGAGCGGGAGCGCGATCATTGACGACGCCTTGGCGAACTCGGCCTGGTCGTAGAACACCAGCGGGATCGTCGCCCGCGCCACCGCCATCGCGCCGCTGCCGGCGCCGTAGAGCAGGATGAAGACCGCGACCGCCCAGGTCGCCCCCTCGCTCAGCATCAAGAGCAGCATGGCAACGGGCAGCGCCGTGCCGGCGACAAGCCCCGTCGTGATGCCGTCCCAGCGCCCGCCGCCGAGGAAATCGAGCCCACGGGCGCTGACCTGGATCACGCCGAGCATCGAGCCGAAGGCGATCGCCTGCGCCGGCGCCAGCCCCTCGGCCCGCAGCAATTCGATGAAAACGGCGCTCAGGCCGAAAGTGACGAAGGCATTGACGGTGATCGCGGCGACGACGAGGCCGAACGTGCTCCGCGGAATTGACAGCGCATTGGCTTGTTTTGCGGGAGCGGTGCCCCCCTCCTTCGCGATGGCCCGGCGCGGAGTTGCGAAAGCATAAAGCGGCAGCGAAACGAGAAACAGCATGGCGGCGTAGACGAGGCAGGTGCCGCGCCAACCGAAATGACCGCTCAGGAACGAGGTGGTCGGCCAGAAGATGCTGCCGGACAGTCCCGTCACCAGCATGAGGGCGCCAATCGCGCTCTTGGCCTGTCGCCCGGCGACCTCGTTGAGCATGATATAGGCGCCGGTCGACAGCGTGGCGCTGCCGCCCATGCCGAGGATGACCCAGGCCACGAAATAGAGCATCGGCTCGTGCGCAAAATACAGAAGGACATAGCCCGGCACGGCCACGACGGTGCCCACCATCATCACCTTGCGTGCGCCGTGCCGCGCAAAAGCCTTGGCGAGCCAGGGCGCGCACAGGCCCATGGTGACATAAAGCGTCGAGGTGCCCGCAAACACCATCGGGAGGCTCATGCCGAGATCGGCCGCGAGGTCACGGCCCACGATCGGCGGAAGGCCAATCGTGCCCCATCCAATGAGCTGGGTGATTGCAAGCACCAGCAGGACCCCGATGAGCCTGCCGTCAGATTTCAAGAACCGCATTCCGATCGTCGCCTGCCCCAGCTGCATGCGTGCGCACAGACACGTCATAGCGGGAGTCTTGATAACGGAAGTCCTGGCGCAGAGGAACGCCGGCCGCCGAATGGCAGAAGGCGGCCGAGAGCATGTCAGCAGGAGGCAGTAGCCCCTACCCCGCGAGCCCGAGCAAGGATCGCGCCTCGGCCGCGGTCGCGACGCGCCGGCCGTGGCGCGCGACAGCCTCGCCGGCGATGGTCACGAGCTCAGCATTGCTGGCGGCCAGGCGGGTCTTGTCGATCCTGATATTGTCCTCGAGCCCGGTGCGCACCGCGTCGGCGCCGCGCGCAAGCGCCCAGCCCATGACCTCGGCCTGATGGCGTCCGATCCCGGCAGCGGTCCACGTCGCTTTCGGGATCAGCCGCTTCAGCTCTCCCAGGAGGATGTCGAGGACATGCTCGTCGGCCGGCATCGCATTCTTGACGCCCATGACGAATTGCACGTGCGGACGCGAGTCCATCAGCCCCGCCTCGATCAGACGCCGCGCACCATGTAGATGCGACAGATCGAAGATCTCGATTTCCGGACGGATGCCATTTGTCTTCATGCCGGTCGCGAGAGTCTCGACCAGGGCGGCGCCGTTCTCGTAGACAATCGTCGGAAAGTTCACCGACCCTGTCGACAGCGAGGCCATGTCCGGCTTCAGATAAAGCGATGATCCCCGCGCCGAGGGATCGCGGCCCCGCCCGCCGGTCGAGAACTGAACGATCATCCCCGGGCAATGCTTTTTGATCCCCTCCTGCACCTGCGCGAAACGCGCGGGGTCGGAGGACGGCGTCTCGTCATCGTTTCGAACATGGATATGGGCAAGCGTGGCGCCGGCCTCGAAGGCCTCCTGCGTCGACTCGATCTGCTCGGACGGCAGAATCGGCACCGCGGGATTGTCCTTCTTGCGCGGAACGGAGCCGGTGATGGCGACAGCAACAACAACGGGGTTCATCCCTTGACCTCATGATGATCGCGCTCGCGCGCACGGAGTTCGAATAGGCACTCAAGTAACGCATCGAGCCCTGCCGCTGCAAACATCATCGATCGCAGCGGCAGGCCCCTTGCGTGCCGTTCAGGTCGGAATTGCGGCCGCACCGCTCGCCGCCTCCGCACGCTGCCGCTCATAGTCGGCCCGCGGCATCGGAACGGCCTTGGGATTGCCGAGATCGTCGATACTGACTCGATAGGTCTCCCGGGCCGTGACGGCCGCCAGCGCCGCGATGACAGTGATACCGAAGGCGATCGCTCCCACCGTCAAGGGGATATTGTCCGAGCCGGGAGGCGCCACGGTCGCAAACAGGGCCGGAAGCAACGCGGTGATGGTCGTTCCGATGTTCTGCGAGATCGCCATCGCCGACACCCGCGTGCGGGTCGGAAACAGCTCCGGGTAGAAGCTCGGGAAGATGGCGTTGTAGCCCTGATAGACGACGCCCCACATCAGCAGCGACACCAGGATCGCCAGCGGCACATTCCTGATGCTGATGGCATAGAGATAGACGAAGGCAAGCAAGCCTGAGAGCAGCGCGCCCACGATGATCGGAGGCTTGCGACCGACCTTGTCGGAGAGATTGCCGACGAAGGGAATGACGAATATGGCCAGCATATTTCCGAGGACCGGGATCCACAGATAGACGTCCTTGGCAAAACCGATGCCATAGGCCGGCTGCACCGCGTAGGCCGCACCGAAGATGGTCGCAACGACCGGGATGACGTTCATCAGAGCCATGCAGATGACCCTGAGCATGTCGCGCCAGCTCAGCTTGATGGCCTGAACAATGGGCGACCGCGGCGTTTCTCCCCGTGCGCCCTCTTGCGCAAAGGCAGGGGTTTCGTCGACTTCGCGACGAATGATGTAGCCTGCGACAATGACGAAGAAACTGAGCAGGAACGGAATCCGCCATCCCCAGCTATTGAATGCGTCGGTCGGCATATAGGCCGCCAGCGGCAGGAACACGGCTGCCGCGAGGATTTGTCCGGCCTGCACGCCCTGAAGGGCGAAACTGGCATAGAAGCCGCGCCGGCCGAACGGCGCATGCTCCAGGATCATCGAGCTCGCGCCGGAGATTTCACCGGCCACCGCAAATCCCTGCACAAGGCGCAGGATGACGAGCAGGATCGGCGCCAGGATGCCGACCTGCTGATAGGTCGGCAGAAAACCCACCGCCATCGTCGAGATGCCCATCAGGAACATGCAGACGATGAGAACGGTCTTGCGGCCATGGGTGTCGCCCCAATGTCCGAGAACGAAAGCCCCGATCGGCCGGGCCACATATCCCACACCGTAGGTCGCCAGCGATGCGACGATGGCGACGGTGGGGTTTTCCGACGGGAAGAAGATTTGCGGGAAGATCAGCGACGCGGCGGTCGCGTAGATGAAGAAGTCATAATATTCGAGAGCCGAACCGATCCAGCCGCTGGCAGCGGCCTTCCTGGACTGACTCATGTGACGGATCGTGCGAGTCGTGGTCATCGCAGAAAATTCCTCCACTGGGTTTGCTGACGTCCCGTTGTCGGGCTTCGCTAGAAATTGGGCAGCATTCTCCGGGCGCTCTGCCGACTTCCGCGAGCGCTTGTCACTGCCGATGGGTATCCGATTGGTCGCGACAATAGGCTTTCGCCGGGCTAACACAATTACCCAGTTATGCGATAAACCTAACATGATGTTATTTTCGCCAGACTTGAACACAGTTGGCGATTGTGCGCCGATCAGCAGCGCTCGGGCGGAGACGCGTCGTCGACATCCGACGCAGAGACGACCAGATATTTCAGACCGCCAGTTCAACACACGCTTTTCGCCACAAGCGCACGCTGGGCTCGCTTCTCCCATGCCGGCAAGATTGCCCGCCTCAGACAGCGCGACTGTGTGTGGGAGACCGGCCGCCGCCGTCTGCCACGAGAAGAGCTCCCGTGACGACTACGCCTTGTTTGGCGTGGGCATCAAAAATCAGGCGGCCCTCTTCAAGCGCTTGAAGCGCTCCATCCGGAAGGGTGCGGGATCTACGCAAGGCGTCGAACCGGTCACGAGATCGGCCATCAGGGCGCCGGCGCCAGGACCGATACCGAAGCCGTGGCCCGAGAAGCCGGTCGCGAGATAGAAGCCTGGAACGGAGCCGACCGGCGCGATAACTGGAACGGCATCCGGCGTGACATCCATCAGGCCAGCCCACATTTGCATGATCCTGGCGTCGCGGAACGCCGGGAAGGCTTCGCACAGATGGGTGACGCCGCCGTGGACGAACCGCAGCGACGGATCGGGATCAAGAATGCGGACATGCTCGAAAGGACTAACCTCATCACTCTTCCAGCTGCGGGCCATTTTCAGCTCGCGAACGAACTGACCGCCGATGCGAAGTGTCAGTTCGTTCCAGCTCTTGATGAGCGTCGGCGTATAGTCGCAGAACAATCGGAAACTGTCCGGCGTAATCGGGGCGACGTTCGCGTTGCGCTGGGCGACGGTGAACCCGCCATCCAGACGGCGGCGGAAAGCGAAGTTGCCCGCACCAACGGCAAAATCCGGAACGCCCTCGATCGAAGAAACGCGGGCGACGCTGCCGAGGATCTTCAGGACCGGAAGATCGATGCCCATGTTGCCGGCGAAGAGGCGCGACCAAGCCCCTCCCGCCAGCACGACGGACGAACAGCGGATCTCGCCGCGCTCGGTGACACAGCCGCTCACCCTGCCCGCCGATCGCTCGATGGAACGGACCGCGCAGTTGGTGAGGATATGCACCCCTTTCGCGGCCGCGCCGCGCGCGATTGCAGGGACGGCGATAAACGGCTCCGCCTTGCCGTCGCTCGGCGTATGCAGCGCGGCACGGATCGGTTTCGCCATACCCGGCATGAGCGTCTTCAGCGCCTCGCCCCTTACGAAGCGCGAGTCGAGATCGAAAGACGTGGCGTGTTTCAACCACTCGTCATACATCGCAACGTCGGCATCCGTGTCGCAGAGATAGGCGATGCCGGCCTGCCGAAAGCCGGTTTCGCCGCCGATACGCTCGTTCATGCCACGCCAGAGCCGAAGACTCTCGATCGCGAGCGGCAACTCGGCCGGATCGCGCCCCATTTGGCGTACCCAGCCCCAGTTTCGCGACGACTGCTCTGCTCCGATCAATCCCTTTTCGCACAGGGCAACGGAGACGCCACGCTCAACCAGCGAAAGCGCGGTCGACACGCCGATGATGCCGCCGCCGATCACGACGACGTCCACATGCGCAGGCAGCTCCTGCGGCGCGACGACAAGATCGGGAATAATCCTGGACACGTGGTCCTCCTTGAAACGGGTACGCGGAAGGCGAGCCGGGCCGGATGTGCCGCCCGAGGCTCAGCGTCCCGGACGGTCGAGGAAATCGCGCAGGCGATACCAGCCGGCAAAGAGCGGAACGAACCAGGGCTTGCCCGAATAGAAGGGCACGGCCGTGAATGTCTCGCGATCGAAGGCCGATGGCATGTTCTGCTCGCCGAGAATTTTGCGTGCTGTCTGGTAGCCGAGAAAGGTCATCAGCGCGACGCCGTTGCCATTGCAACCAGCCGCGAAATCCGCGCCGTCGCGAACCCCGAGATGGGCTATCTTGTCGACAGTCATGGCCACGCGCCCGCTCCAGGCATGAGTGATCTTCACGCCCGCAAGCTGCGGCCAGATGGCCAACATGCGCGCATAAAGCCGCTTCGCGGCCAGCTTGTCGGGCATGTCGAAGATGCCCGGGCGTGAACCGAACAGAAGCCGTGTCCCGTCAGGCGACGGCCTGGCGTAGATCAAGTCACGGCGTGTGTCGGACACCATGCGGGCCTGCGGAACGAGCTCGGCCAAGAGATCGGCCGGCAGCGGCGCGGTGGCAATCTGATAGCTCTTGACCGGCACGATACGGCTGGCGAGGCCAGGTGTCGCATCGGCGGCGGTGTAACCGTTTGTGGTTGCGACCACGTGGGCAGCCCGGATGGCGCCTCGAGCGGTCGGCACGATCTTCTCTCCTTTCGCACCATCCTGCACCATACCCGCGCGCGCATGCGAGCGCAGCATGACGCCGGCGGCGCGCGCCCGGTCGCGCAGCGCCTTGTGATACTTGCCCGGATGCAGACCGCCATATTCGTCGATCACCATGCCGCCGTGATAATAGTCCGAACCGATCGCCGATCGCTGATGCGCGCGATCGAGGAAATGTACGGTCACGCCGGTCTTTTCCGCCAGAAGCATGCCATGCCGCTTCAGGGTTTCGTAATCGCCCGCGGCGTGGGCGCCGAAAAAGCGGCCGCTGAGCGCAAGCCCCGCATCCAGCTTCTCCGTCTCGACCAGCATCTTCAGATAATCGAAGCTCTCGTTGCTCTCGCCGATCAGGCGCGAGAAGAGCACGGGATCGATTCCCTTGATCGCACCACTAACCACCAGCTTCTGGCCACTCGACACCATCCCGCCCGAACGCGTCGAGGCTCCCTCCCCGATCCGGTCACCGTCGATGACGACGACGGAGCGCCCGGCGCGCGCCAGATGAGTCGCTGCATTCAACCCGGCATAGCCCGAGCCGATGACCACGACGTCGGCTCGCTCCGGCAGCGGATCGAGATCGGTCTCCGGTTCCGCGGCCTCCCACCAGTAAGGCGTCTCCTTGAAGTCCTTGGCGTAGATGTCGTCAAAACGAGGCATGATGTATTGGGCCTTCCGGCTCACCTTTCATTTTCATTGCACTTGGGATGGCCGCACCACGCAGCGCGTCCGCCCCGGTGGTGCGATCAGAGAACCTGACCGAGGAATTCGCGCGTGCGCGGGTCTCGCGGATTGTCGAAGAGTTCCGCAGGAGGCGCACTTTCCACGATCAGACCACGATCGGTGAAACAAACGCGTTGCGAGACTTCCCGGGCGAACTTCATCTCGTGCGTCACGAGAATGCAGGTGAGGCCCTCCTCCACCAGTTCGCGGATCGCGAACAGCACGTCCTTTACCGTTTCGGGATCGAGCGCAGCCGTCACCTCGTCGAACAGGATCGCTTCCGGCTGCATCGCGAGTGCGCGGGCGATTGCCACGCGCTGCTGCTGGCCGCCGGACAGCTGCCCCGGGTAGCTGTCCGCCTTCTCCGAGAGCCGCACCTTCTTCAGGAGCTTGCGGGCCCGCTCCTCGACTTCGGCGCGATCGTGTCCGAGAACCTGGATCGGCGCCATCATGATGTTTTCCAGTGCCGTACGATGCGGGAAAAGATTGTACTGCTGGAACACCATCGCGACCTGATGGCGTAGCACCCGCATCTGCTTTTCCGACCTCATTTCATGCACACGGTGTGCGCCGACGCGGACAAAGCCTTCGTCCACGGGAATCAGGCCGTTGATGCAGCGCAGAATGGTGGACTTTCCCGACCCGGAAGGACCGATAATGCAGACTGCCTCGCCCTTCTGCACGAACATCGAAATGCCCCTGAGAACAGGGACGTCACCGAAGGACTTGCGGACGTTGTCGAGCTCGATCAGCGCGTCGATGCGGTTCACAGGCTTTCTCCCTTCACGGCGCGTTCCAACCGGCGCGCGACGACCGCGATCGGATAGCAATAGGCGATGAACAGGAAGAGGATGGTCAAATAGAAGTAGACGATCACGCGCTCGTTCTCCATGGCGAGCAAAGTATTCAGAATTGTCAGCACGTCCTGGATACCGGTCACCGTGGCGAGCGCTGTCGCGATCATCAGCAACGCGTAGGAATTCATCCAGCCCGGGATCATGCGCCGCAGCGCCTGTGGCATGATCACGTGGCGATAGATCTGGCCGGTGCCATAGCCGAGCGAACGTGCCGCTTCCCACTGACCGCTGTGAATGGACTGAACGGCGCCCCGGATCACCTCGGAGAAATTCGCCGCCGTTGGCAGCGCAAGGCCAATCACGGCCTTCACGAACGGCGGGAACGCAATGGTCGTGCCGAAGACATGCATCTCAAACGGCAGGAAATAGAGCGTTGCAAAAAGCAGAACGAGCCAGGGTGAATTGCGCAGGAAATTCATCAGCAGAAGAGACGGGACCCGGATCGGTCCGAACCTGGCGAGCGTCGCAAGACCCATGATCGTACCGAGCACCGTCGCCAGTGCCATGGAGGCGATCGAGAGAATGATATTGAGGGCAAAGCCGCCATTGATCGGCCAGCCGGACGCCGAGCCGGTGAGAAGCAGAGGAAGCCGCGCCAGCACGCGGCTCCAGTGCGCCGAGCCGCCCGCCGCCGCATCGACCGCGATCCAGATCGCGACGCCAAGGGCGATCAGCAGCAGAACGGCGCGCTTCTTTCCCTCATAGGAGAGCATGGAGCCCGCGATCAATGCCCCCTCCCGTAACCCGGGAAGGCCATGAAGGCTTCGAGCCTCGCCATCGCAAATGTGAGGATGGACACCAGCACCACGTATATGAGGAGGACCAGAATCATGACCTCCAGCGTGCGGAACGTGTCATTGTAGATCTGCCCGGCGTAGTACATCAGTTCCGGCACGGTGATGACGGATGCCTGCGACGTCGTCTTGAAGAGGTTGGTCAGGATGTTCGTCAGTCCCGGCAGGCAGACGCGGGTGGCGATCGGCGCCTCGATGCGCCAGAAGCGGGCCCATCGGCCGTACCCCAGCGACCGCGCCGCATCGATGATCGACCGCGGCATGGTTTCGATGCCGGAGCGGAAGGCTTCGGTCGCCAGCGCCCCGCCGAAGAGACTGAGCGAAATCGCAGCACAGGCGAAGGCACTGAGAAGCGGAACCGATAATCCCGTCGACGGATCGGTCACCTTGAGGCCGAGGTTCGAGAAGGTGAAATAGGCAAACAACATCTGCAACAGCGGCGGCGTGTTGCGGAACACCTCGACGAACAGCTCGATCAGGGCATCGAGCCAGAAAATCCGCAGCGTGAGCCCGAGGGCCCCGAGCATCCCGATGAGGATGGCGGCCGCCGATGAGAGCGCCGCCAGCTTCAGCGTGTTGACAACACCGGTCAGCAGCCATTGCTGGTACGCAGGATCCGCGAGCCAGGAATAGTCGAGTCCGAACAAAGGCCGCTCCGTGTGCGTCAGTTCTTCTTCGCGACCGCAGCCTTCGCCCGCGCGGCGATGTAGTCGGAGTGCGGCATGCCGAACTCGGTCTCCCACGCGATCAGCTTGCCTTCGGCCTCGGCCTTCGCGATGGCCTTGTCGACGGCTTCGTGGAATTCCGTGTCTCCCTTGCGGAGGCCGCCGGCCATCGGCTGGAATTCATACGGCGCCACCGCGATCTTGTAGCTCGCCCAATCGGGCTCCTTGAGCTTCTGCTGAAGCGTCATGTCGTCAAAGACGAAGCCGATGCAACGATTGTCCTTCAGCGCACGATAGGCTTCCGGCTGGGTCTTGAAGGCCACGAGATTGATGCCGAATTCCTCGGTCATCTTCTTGTTGTAGTAGGAGCCCTGGATGCCGCAGACCGACTTGCCCTTCAGCTCTTCCCACTTGGAGACCGTCGCTTCCTTGGCCGCCAGCACGGACGGGCCGGCAGCGGAAACGTATTCCGTCGTGAAGTCGATGACCTTGGCGCGCTCGGCCGTGACGCCGAGCGTGGCGAAGATCGCATCGATGCGGCCGGCGGTCAGGAATTCGATGCGATTGGACGCGACGACAGGCACGAGCTCGATCTTATCCTCGGAGCCAAGGAGCTCCTTGGCAACGTACTTCGCAAGCGAGACCTCGAAGCCGACGATGTCGCCCTTGTCGTTCAGAAAGCCATAGGGCACGTAATCATTCTTCACGCCGACGACGAGCTTGCCGCGCGCCTTGACGTTCTCAAGCGTGCCCGCCACGGCGGCGCTACCAGCAAAAAAAGCAGCGAGCGCAACAGCGGAAACGCCCATCATCGTTTTGAAGCCTGTCATCCTGTTCCTCTGGATAAATCACGGCCTTCCAGCGCTGTTGCCACAGCGCCGCGTCAGCCATCAGCTTTGCGAATGCAGAAATCAGGTCGCTCAAAAAATATGCATCAATCCCAAGCGACCTAATTTTCATCATTGGAGACGCATCTTTCTCAATGTACAAGTTGCCGAGGCCTCTTTTTTCATAATGTGAGATACTGTGCCGGTGATCGCCCAACCGCCCTCCGGTGGAGCCCAGCTGCTCGACCGGACCGTCATCCTGCTGGATCTCGTCGCCGATGGCGGCGTCGAGGGCCTATCGCTCAAGGACCTGGCGGCCCGCTCCGGGCTCAACACCGCCACCTGTCACCGCATCCTCAACACGCTGGTCGGTCACAAGCTGCTTGCCCGCGACGACAAAAAACGGCGCTACAGGTTGGGTGCACGCATGGCGATCTACGGCGTCCGCGCGGCTCGCGGCCCCGGCATCATCAGCCGCTGCGAGATCGCGCTGTCCCGGCTCAGGCGCCGCACCGGCGACACGACCCATCTGATGGCCCGCTTCAACCACGATTCCGTTTGTCTCGACCGGCGCGACGGCGAATGCATCGTGCCGACGCTGACGGGATCGATCGGCGGCTTCGTCCCCCTCGGCGTGGGCCCCGGTTCGATCGCAATGCTCGCATTCCTGGACGAGGACGAGCAGGACTACATCATCCGCGCCAACCTCGGGCGCTACGCGTCCTATCGCAACCTCACCGAGGACAAGGTTCGACAGCTGATTGCCGACACCCGTCGCCGCGGTTACGCGGTGGATGTGGGCGAGCTCATTCCCGGCATTGCCGGAGTTGGATTGCCGATCATGACGCCGGGCGAAAAGCCGGGCGCGGCGCTCAGTTTCACGCTGCTCTGCGCCAAGCTGACGTCGGGCGTCCTCGAACATTACGGCGCCCTCCTGAAAGAGGAAATCGACGCCATCGTCGGTCAGTAGGAAGGATCAGGGTGGCGTGGCGACGGCCGGAAACAGGTTAGCGGATCTCGTTCACGTAGGGATGATGCGCAGTCGTGGCGCGGTACTCGCTCAGGATCACAAGCGCACGGGCTTGATCGTATCCCTAGCTTCCCAGCGCATTCTCGCCGGCTTCGCGACCGGGCACGCTGACATGCACCTCATGCCCCTGACGGATCGCCAGGGAGGCGGCAGCGACCGCGGACTCGAACGCGGCTTCCTTGGTCGCGTATTTGCTTTTGACGTCACCGTCATGCAGCACGCCCCATTCGTCCTCGACCGGCACGATCGCGTATTGAGCAAGGCCCATGGTGCAGCTCCTCGATATCTAGCGCTGCGTGACCTGCGGATGGGCCGCCGTCACCCGCCACACGGCGTTGCCACTGTCGTCGGCGAAGAGCAGTGCGCCGGTCTTGTCGATGGCGACAGCATCGGATGAATCGGATGCCCCGCGATTTGCGCGGTGGAGCGCACGCGCACGGCTTGTTGCACGGTCGGCCTCGTGTGGCTTTTCGCCCTGCCCGACCGGCCAACTCTTGCTTGCGGTGAAGGTTCCTACTCTCGCGCCGCCACCGGCGCGCCGGCCTGATACGCCGCATAGGCGCACTTCAAGCCATCGTGAAGCGAGGTCGTGGCACGCCAGCCGAGCTTGGCGAGACGGCTGACGTCGAGCAGTTTGCGCGGCGTTCGATCGAGACGCGAGCTATCGACACTGATATCGCCGCACGCATTTGTCGCGGTTTCGAGTGCGACGTCGGTATTGACGCAACACCTCACCACCGCAGAAGCCGCGGCCCGAGCGCGGCCCCCGCCAGAGTGCACACCACGATCGTTCCACCGCGAAACAGTCGATCGCAAAGCGAGCATCAGGACGTGTCAAGCAGCCGATTTGTCAGACTGAAACCTGACCACTCTCGCAAAATCTTCGAAAAATTTGGAGCGGGTGAAGGGAATCGAACCCTCGTATTCAGCTTGGAAGGCTGCTGCTCTACCATTGAGCTACACCCGCATCACTGGCTCCCTAACACGACCGGGCGGCAGTCTCAACTGCTCCGGACCGGTCTTTCCCGTCTTGCGGACAGGCCAGTTCCCGCCCCCGGGGCGCCCCTTAACGGCGGCGGGATTTCGTCCTATATTCAGAGTCCCGAAACCAACGAAAGGAGGTGATCCAGTGTCTTATCTCAAGCGCTGTCACCTCGCTGGGATCGCCCGCTAGGCTTTGACGAAAGGCCTGGCATCGGGGCGCTCTCAGCCCTGGACCAGCGAGCAAGAAATCGGGCGCGACGGGGCCTCCCCGCCGCGCCTTTTTCGTGGGTGGCGTCTGCATGGATGAGCTCCGCTCAGGCCGGCGGCTCGCCTGCAAGCACCTCGCGGATCTTCTGCGACAGCTCCGATTTCCGGTACGGCTTCCTGAGCAGCGCCAGGCCGGGATCGAGATGTCCTTCGTGAACGATGGTGTCGTCGGTGTAGCCGGAGGTGTAGAGCACGCTCGCCCCCGGCCGGCGAAGCCGGACGGCTTCGGCCAATTCCCGTCCGTTCATGCCGCCGGGCATGATGATGTCCGTGAACAGGAGATCGAATTTGACGCCCTGGTCGACCAGCGCAAGCGCAGCTGCGCCGTCGCTGGCGGCGAGCGTGCGATAGCCGAGGGTGCCGAGCTGGGCGATGACATAGCCCTGCACCAGCGGATCGTCCTCGACCACGAGGATCGTCTCGTGCCCGCGTGCCGACGCGGGCGGCTGAACCGGCGCCGTCCTGGCCGGCGCCTCGCCCTTCGACCGCGGCAGGAACAGCCGCATCACCGTGCCGCGCCCCTCCTCGCTCTCGATGATGACGGTCCCGCCGGTCTGGCGGGCAAAGCCGTAGACCATGCTCAGCCCAAGCCCGGTGCCGCGGCCGACGCCCTTGGTGGTGAAGAACGGCTCGAACACGCGCTCGCGGATGTCGGCCGGGATGCCGTGACCGGTGTCGGCCACCGCGATCATCACGAAGGCGCCGCGCATGACGTCGCCGTCGCCGGCACCGCTGGTGCCGTCGAGCTCGCGGTTCGCGGTCTCCAGCGTGAGCCGGCCGCCGCCCGGCATCGCGTCACGCGCATTGACGGCGAGATTGACGATCGCCGACGAGAGCTGCGACGGATCTGCCATCGCGGACCAGGCGTCGTCCGCGAGCCGGGTCACGATCTCGATATGCTCGCCGAGGATCGGCTTGAGCAGCTTCGCCGTTTCGACCACGAGTGCGTTGACGTCGATGTCGCGGGGCTCCAGCGGCTGGCGGCGCGCGAAGGTCAGCAGCTGCGAGGTGATCTCGGCGCCGCGCGCCGCCGCATCGTCGATCAGTTGTGCGATCGCGGCGAACTCGGGCTTGTCCGCAAGCCCCTCCTGGATGATCTCGATGGTGCCGGTGATGACCGTGAGCACGTTGTTGAAGTCGTGAGCGACGCCGCCGGTGAGCTGACCGATCGCGTCCATCTTCTGGGATTGGCGCAGCCGCTCCTCGGCCTCGTGCTGCACCGTGAGGTCAGTGGCCGACCCGCGATAGCCCATGAAGCGTCCGTCCGCCGCGAAGATCGGCTGGCCGTTGACGTTGAAATGATGCATGCGGCCGGCCACGTCGCGCCCGCGATACTCGAACTTCCGGAACGGCTCGTGGCGGTCCAAGGTCGCCACGTGCGCGCGCCATTTCTCAGGCTCGGCGTCGCGGTCGGAGGCGGCATCTGTGCGGTGCTTGCCGACAAGCGCCTTGTTGTCCATGCCGAAGGCGCCGGCCCGGTCGGATACGTAGGTGAACCGATGATCCGGTCCGGTCTCCCAGAACCAGTCGGACGCGGTCTCGGCATAGTCGCGGAAACGCTCTTCACTGGCACGCGCGTCCTCTTCGGCGCGCCGGCGGATACTCAGGTCGCGCTCGAGATTTGCGTTGGCCTCGCGCAGCTCGCCATAGGCGCGCCCGAGATTCTCGCACATCGCGTTGAAGGCGTCGATCACCTTGTCCAGCTCGTCGGGATCGCGGGGCGGCCGGCGCTCGAGGTGCAAAGGCGGCGGTGGCCGCGACAGGCTGTATTGGCCGACGAACTCGGCGATGGCGACCAGATGCCGTGTCACCAGCAGATGGAACATGTAGATGATGAACAGCGAGACGACAAAGGTCTTCGCGGCCTGGCTTGCCAGGATGACCAGGGCGCGGTTCAGCAATTGCTGATAGACCTCGGCCAGCGTCGCCTCGACATGGAGCACGCCGATCTGGCGTGCCGTCCCCTGGACGCTGTAGTTCAGCGGATAGTCGCGTGTCACGGCTGAGCGGGTGCTCGGCTCGCCGACCGCGACACGGATCGGATTGGGACGATCGGCGACCTCGCGCACCTCGGCGGCGCGGATGTCGGGCAGCCGCAGGATGCCGTCGAGCTGGAGCTTGAGCTGGTTCTGGTCGAGATTCCACAGGCTCTCGCCGAGGCTGCCGGTCGTGCTGCGGCCGATCTCGTCTAGCCGCGTCTCGATGACGCCGACCTCGCGGTCGTAGTCGAGATAGAGCTGAAGCGCGGTCAGCATCAGCGTGACGATCGAGGAGAACAGCAGCACGGCGGCCAGCAGGCGCGGCCCGACGCCGCTGCGCGACCAGTTGAAGATCCGCGACAGCAGCGCTCCGATCATCCCTGGCGCAAATGCAGCGCCGATCCCGTTCAAATCCTGCTTCGCGGCCGCCGGGGGACCGGCGCGACTGCTGCGCTTGGAGTCCTCGTCGCCTGCGTTGCCCATGCACCACGTCCCCGGAATGGCGGCACCCTGCTCCGGACGGCGGATCGCAGCCGCGAGCAATTCGACAGTTGAAATTCTCTCATCACGCGACCTGCGTGGCGATCCTGCCGGCCCATGGGTGGCTTGGCGGGGTCTTGTCTTGCGCCCAGCAGCAGGATTCTCGCGCAAACTATCACTTCGCGTACTGGAATGACATTGGTTAAAGTCCGCAGTCGCCTGCAAGACAAGCGAGCGGTGCGGCCGCCACACGGGTGCCCCCCGGTGGATCGCGGCCATCCGAATCCAATGGTAGCTATGCAGGGCAAAGGAGACGCGTCATGTGGCGGATCATCGTCGCCTGCCTGTCATTGCTCGCCGCCGCTCCGTCGCACGCGCAGGAGCTCATCCGGCTGGCGCGGATTGCCGATATCCCCGATCAATATGTCGGCGGCGAGATGCTGCGGGCCGTCTACGCCAAGCTGAATATCAAGCTGGCGTTCGAGGACGTCCCCGGCAAGCGCGCGCTGGCGCTGTCGAGCGCCGGCGAGGTCGATGGCGAGATTCAGCGGATCGGAACGCTCTTCAGCGACTACCCGACGCTGATTCAGGTGACGCCGGCGATCAACTACATCGAGCCGGCGGTCTTCGCGACGAAACTCCGTTTCGACGTCGCCGGCTGGAATTCGATCAGGGAGTACAGCATCGGAATCGTCCGCGGCGTCGGCTCCTCGGAGGCCGGGACGCGCGGCATGGCCCGCGTCACCGCGACCACCAGCCTCGAGAACATGATCAGGATGCTCGACGCCGACCGTTTCGAGCTGATGGTCACCGATCTCTTCAGCGGGCTCGTCGCGGTGAGGAAACTCAATCTGCAGACCAGGATTGTCCCGCTCTCGCCACCGCTGGAGCGCATCCACATCTACCATTATTTGCACGAACGCCATCGCGATCTGGTGCCGAAGGTCGGCAAGGTGATCGCACAGATGGAAGCGAGCGGCGAGCTGGCAACGCTGCGCGAGGCGCTGGTCAAACAGGTCCTGAGCGCGCCGTGACGGCGCCGGATCACCTCGCGCGAAGCCGCTCACGCAGGGCAACGGCGGCAATCAGCACGCCGACGCACCAGGCCATGACCGCCCGATGAGGCTCGTCGCCGAGCAGCACGGTGACGATGCTCGTCAGCAGGCACGGCGCGATTGCCTTTCGCGTCCGGCTCATCAGCGCAAGCAGGAACGGCATCGCCGCGATCGATATTTGCAGGACGTCCATGTCGAAAGACGGTATCGCCGAAGGCGTCAGAAGCCACACACATTGAGCGCGCGCGGGCGTTTTCCGCGGCGGCTTTCGACGATCCGCTCACCGCCGTTCTCGGCCGAGCTGCCGTAATAGCGGTGGTGGCCGGACTGGTCGTGCAAATCCGCGGCTTCCGACTTTCCCGCCCGACGCGCGTCGCAGATGATCTTTATGGTCGACATGGCCGCCTCCGAAGTGTTCTTGGTGGCCATCAGTCGCCTCGGCTTTGGGCAGCGTTCACCTCCGAGGGCGGCAATCGGGTTTCAGGACGGTTTCGTCGCAACTTGCGCGACGCAATATGTTAGTCTCCGGGATTGTCGGTATCGACGGCGCTCATACATCCTTCCGACTGCGAGCTTGAAAAACAAACGAGGTGACGATGCTTTACGCCATCCTGGCCTACCACGTGGAAGACGAGATTTTGTCCTGGACGGCAGAGCAGGACGCCGCGGTCGTGGCCAAAGTGATCGAGGTTCAGGCGCCCTTGAGGGCAAGCGGACACCTTGGGCCGGCCGCCCGTCTGGATGAGACCCGAAAGGCGCACACCTTGCGCGGCCCCGGCGCGGGCATGGTGCTGGACGGCCCGTTTGCCGAGACCAAGGAGCAGCTTCTCGGCTTCCACCTCGTCGACTACGATACCGATGAGGAAGCGATCGCGGCGGCGCGGAAGCTGCGCGAGGTCAACCCGTCAGCGGTCTACGAAATCCGCCCAGTCATGCTTTACGTGCCGGCCGACGGGTTCGGCGCGACAAAAGGGTGAGCCACCGCCTCACGCGCCTGGCCCGGTCGGCGCGGCATAGAAGCGCTGGATCAGCAGCCCGCCAAAGGCGATGAACCACACGAAGGGCGCGACGTGCGGCGCGAAGGCCGCAACGATCGTGCCCGGAATGAACACCAGCAGCGGAAACATCGAGGCCATGATCTCGTGGCGCCAGCCGCCCAAAATCGTCCACCACAGCCAGGCATTGAGGCCGGCGATCGCGGTCAGATGCAGGCCGTAGAGAACGGCCACCGCGCTGCTCATGCTGTAATTGGTGTAGAGGCCGTTGGTCACCGGCAGCAGCACGATCGAGAGCAGGAAGAACAGGTTGAGGATCACCATGCCGCGGCTGCCCACGGGCTGGCGCGCGAGCCGGCGGTGATGGCTGATCCAGAACACGCCGGCAATGATGAAGCTGAGCGCGAGACCGGCGAGCTTGCCGGAATAGACCCGAGCAAGATCGTCCCAGCCCGGCGCGCTGGTGAACACCGCCGCCTTGGGCAGGTCGTAGGCGAGTAGCGTCATGGCGACACCAAAGATGGTGTTGCTGAGCGACTCCAGCCGCCGCATCTCGAACTGCTCGGACTTGGGCTCGGTCATGCCGGGTGTGCGCTTTTCGGGCTGGAACTTCGGGCATCTTTTCCCTAGGTCTTAACATTGGTTCCGTCCAGCTGCATTGCGATTCGCGCCGGGATCGCCGACTCTCACCCTTTCACCGGGGCGATTCGTGGCGACATATCTGGACACGCTCAATGCGGAGCAGCGCCGCGCCGTGGAACATGGCGTCGCCGATGGCGCGACCGTGGGCGCCCCCCTGCTCGTCATCGCCGGCGCGGGCTCCGGCAAGACCAATACGCTCGCCCATCGCGTCGCGCACCTGATCGTCGCGGGCGCCGATCCACGCCGCATCCTGCTGATGACGTTCTCTCGCCGCGCCGCGGCCGAGATGGCCGGCCGGGTCGAGCGCATCGCCCGAAAGGTGCTGGGCGAGAACAACGCCGCGATCATGCGCGACGCCCTCACCTGGGCCGGCACGTTCCACGGCATCGGCGCGCGCCTCTTGCGCGAATATGCCGAGCGGATCGGCATCGATCCAGCCTTCACCATCCACGACCGCGAGGATTCCGCCGACCTGATGAATCTGGTCCGGCACGAGCGCGGCCTGTCGAAGACCGAGAGCCGCTTTCCCGCCAAGGGCACGTGCCTGTCGATCTACTCGCGCTGCGTCAATGCCGAGATGGAGATCGAAAAAGTGCTCGGCCAGCACTATCCCTGGTGCGCCGGCTGGGCCGCCGAGTTGAAGGGCCTGTTCGCGGCCTATGTCGAGGCCAAGCAGGCCCAGCACGTGCTGGATTACGACGACCTCCTGCTCTACTGGTCGCAGATGATGAGCGATGCGCTGATCGCCGAAGAGATCGGCGGCCGCTTCGATCACGTGCTGGTCGACGAATATCAGGACACCAACCGCCTGCAATCCTCGATCCTGCTGGCGCTGAAGCCGGATGGACGCGGGCTAACCGTGGTCGGCGACGACGCGCAGTCGATCTATTCATTCCGCGCCGCCACCGTTCGCAACATCCTGGATTTTCCGCAAAGCTTCTCCCCCCACGCCGAGATGATCACGCTCGACCGCAACTACCGCTCGACGCAACCCGTGCTGGCGGCGGCCAACGGCGTCATCGGGCTAGCGCGCGAACGCTTCACCAAGAACCTGTGGACCGACCGCACCTCGTCGCAGAAGCCGCAGCTCGTCACCGTCCACGACGAGGCCGACCAGGCGCGCTACATCGTCGAGGAAGTGCTGGCCAACCGCGAGCAAGGCGCGCTGCTCAAGCACCAGGCGGTGCTGTTCCGGACGTCCTCGCATTCCGGTCCGCTGGAGATCGAGCTGACCCGCCGCAACATCCCCTTCGTCAAGTTCGGCGGACTGAAATTTCTCGATGCCGCGCATGTCAAGGACGTGCTGGCGCTGCTGCGCTTTGCCGAAAATCCGCGCGACCGCGTCGCCGGTTTCCGCATCCTGCACCTGTTGCCCGGCGTCGGCCCTGCCACCGCGCAGCGCGTGCTCGACCAGATGGCGGAGAGCACCGACCCGCTTGCCGCGCTCGGCCAGCTTGCGGTGCCGCCACGCACCGGCGCCGAGTGGACCGACTTCGTCCGCACGGTCGGAAATCTGCGTTACTCGGAATGGCCAGCCGATCTCGAGCGCGTGCGGCTCTGGTATGAGCCGCATCTCGATCGCATCCACGAGGATTCCGAGACGCGCCGCGCCGATCTCATGCAGCTCGAGCAGATCGCGAGCGGCTACGCCTCGCGCGAAAAATTCCTGACCGAGCTCACGCTCGACCCGCCGGATGCGACCAGCGACAAATCAGGTCCTCCGCTCCGCGACGAGGACTATCTGATCCTCTCCACCATCCATTCGGCCAAGGGCCAGGAATGGAAGTCGGTGTTCGTGCTCAACGTCGTCGACGGCTGCATGCCGTCGGATCTCGGCGCCGGCACCTCGGCCGAGCTCGAGGAGGAGCGCCGCCTGCTCTATGTCGCGATGACGCGCGCCAAGGACGATCTCCACCTCGTCGTGCCGCAGCGCTTCTTCGTGCACGGACAGGCCGCCAAGGGCGACCGCCACGTCTACGCCTCGCGCACCCGCTTCATCCCGGAATCCCTCGTCTATCTGTTCGAGCGCACCGCCTGGCCGAAGGCCGCCGCCGGCGCGGCCCGCACCGCGGCGCAAGGGCCGAAGATCGACATCGGCGCGCGGATGCGCGGGATGTGGCGGTAGCGCAGGCTTGTTTAGACGTGTTTTCCTAACGCGAACCGGTATCCTCTTCGCTCGAAAACGCTTTAGGCGTTCAGCCGGTCGAACTGGACCTTGCCTGCCTTCATCACCATCGGGATGTGCTCGCCCTGGCCGAGCAGGCAGGCCACATCGCGCAGCGGGTTGCCGTCGACCACGAGCAGGTCCGCAATAGCGTCGGGCGCGATCCGGCCGAGCTTGCCCTCCATGCCGAGCACTTCGGCGCCGATCAAAGTCGCGCTGGCGATGACGGAGCGCGCTCCCAGAATTTCGGCGCGAATGCGGAATTCGTCGCTCTGGAGGCGTTGAGAAGCTCCAAGCAGATCGCTGCCAAATCCCATCTTTACCCCGGCGTCGCGATAGATCGCGAGCGAGCGCAGACCGGCGTCGCGGACATCGGCGATCTTGGCCACGCTCTCCGGCGGCAGGCCGTATTGGGCGCCCTCGTTGGCCAGCGCCTCGTAGGTGACGAGGGTCGGCACCACATAGGCACCCTTTTCGGCCATCAGGCGCGCGGTCGGAGCATCGGCCAGATTGCCATGCTCGATGGTGCGCACGCCGCAGCGAACCGCGCGTTCGATGGCGGCAGCGGTGTAGGCGTGGGCGAGCACGTAGGTCTGGCGCCCGCGCGCCTCCTCGACGATGGCGCGGATCTCGTCCTCGGAGTAGCCGAAGGCGCCGACCGGATCGGTCGGTGAAGCGACGCCGCCGGACGCCATGATCTTGATCTGGTCGGCGCCCATCTGGAGCTCCTCGCGTGCCGCCCTGCGCACGCCATCGACGCCGTCGGCAACGCGCGCCAGCGCCCCGACACGCACGCAGCAGGGACACGGGGCGTCGCTCGCGAGGTAATCCGAGCGCGCGCGCATATCACCGTGGCCGCCGGTCTGGCTGAGCGCACGGCCGGAGACGAACAGCCGCGGCCCGTCGGTCAGGCCGGTCTCGATCGCCTGCTTCAGCGCATGGCCGGCGCCGCCGGCGTCGCGGACGGTGGTAAAGCCACGCCGCAGCATGCCGCGCAGCAGCAGCGTCGAGCGCAGCGTCACCAGCACGTTCGGCATGTGCACCTGCTGCGCCAGGTTAAGCTCAACGGCGATGGCGTGCACATGCAGGTCGATCAGGCCGGGCATCAGCGTCCTGCCCTTGAGATCGATGGTGCGATCGGCGGTGGCCTGGATCGGCCGGTCCGAGACCTCCTTGATCAGGCTGTCTTCGACCAGCACATCATGGCCTGCCAGCAATTCCGCCTGGAGCGGATCGAGCAGCGCGGCGTTCTTGAAGAGGATGCTGGACATCGCGGAATCCTGTCAGAAGTCGGCCGGCGCAAGCAGCGCCGGCAAGGTGAGCTGGGCAAAGGGAAGGCACGCGGCGATATCGTCCTCGCCATACCAGCCCGCCTCGTGAAGCAGATTGAGCGAGCCGAGCGTACGGCCGCGCCAGCGCACGGGCATGTTGAGCACGCTCGCGCAGCCGAGCGAGGCGATCAGCTCGTGGTCGGAAAACACCTTGCGCAGATCGTCCCGCGTTCGGCCGATATAGGCCTCGCCGCGGTCGAGCACGGCCTCGGTCCACGGGCCCGGCGCGAGGCGCTTGCGTCCGCCGGTCGGATACGGACCGGGAAGATTGGAATAGACCCGCGCGGCTTCGCCGCTGTCGCCGTCGTAGGTCAGGATCGTGAACAGCTTGTGCCCGATCGCCGACTTCACGGCTTCGTCGAGTGCCGCGAACAGTGCATCCGGCTGATCCGCCCTGCTCTGCGCCGCCGCGACGGCGCAGAGCCAGGGATCAGCGGTAACTTTCGTCCGCGTCATGCGACTTCACCCGCCGCGATCTCTTCCAGCGAGCGGCCGCGCGTCGGCACGCCCATCAGCACGACGGTGACTGCCCCAAGCAGCAGCACAGTGGTGGTGACCCCGAATACGCCGGCGAAGCCGAAATTCGGATAGAGATAGCCGACCAGGATCGGCGAGACGATCGCGCCGATGCGACCGATTGCGGAGGCGAGCCCGGCACCCGTGGTCCTGACCGGCGTCGGGAATACTTCGGCGGTATAGGCATAGACGCCCGCATAGGTGCCGTTCATGAACAGGGACAGGAAGATCCCCGCCGCCATGATCTGCTGGTCGCTTTGCGCGAAGGCGAGCCCGAGCGCGCTGGCACCGCCGAGCACCATGTAGGTCGCGATCGTCGCCTGCCGCCCGATGCGCTCGTTGAAATACGCGGCGCTGAAATAACCGGGGATCTGCGCGCAATAGATCGCGATCGAATAGGCGAAGCTCTTGGTAATGCTCATCCCGTTCTGGACCAGCAGGCCGGGGATCCAGACGAAGAAGGAATAATAGCTGAAGGTGATCGCCAGCCACATGATCCAGGTCATGATGGTGATGCGCGCCTGGCGGCCGGCGAGCAGCGCCGCGAAATTGGCGAGCAGCGTTCCGGTAGCTCCGGCCGGCGCCGTCGCTTCGACGACCGGCTGCGGCAGGACATGGCCCGCGCGCGCAAAGCCTGCCTCGATCCTGTCGAGGACGGCTTCGGCTTCCTTCTTCCGTCCCCGGCTTTCGAGCCAGCGCGGCGATTCCGGCAGCGCCCGGCGCCACCACAGCAGCATGACGACCGGCACCGCTGTGATCACCAGCACGATGCGCCAGCCGTTCTCGTAGGCGGGAACGATGAAGTAGCCGAGCAAGGCTGCGGCGACGAAGCCGAAGGAGAAGAAGCCGGCGAGTGCGCCGGTAAAGCTGCCGCGATAGCGCCGCGCGACGAACTCTGCGAGATAGGGCGCGATGATCGCGCTCTCCGCGCCGGTCCCCATGCCGGCGACAACGCGGGCGGCAAAGAAGGACGGCCAGGTATCGACCATCGCGCTCACGATCGATGCTGCGCAGTAAAGCGCCAGCGCCGACATCATCACCGCGCGGCGCCCGATCAGGTCACCGAGCGTACCGGCGAACAACGCGCCGAACAGGAAGCCGATATAGGTGCTGCTGCCGAGCACGCCGATCTGGACGCTCGACAGATTCCACGCCGTGCGCAGCACCGGCAGGATGAAGGCCAGCACGGCTGCGTCCATCGCGTCGAATGCGTAGCCGAGCCCGCCCATCAACAGCAGATGCGTGTGGAAGCGTGCGAACGGAAGGCGCTCGATGCGCGCCGATATCATCGACATGAAAGTCCCCTCAGTCTTGGCGGCCCGGCGCTCCGCGTGTCCCTTGGGGAACCATAGACAAAGTGACATTATCGTCATAATTTATAATCATGATCTAATATATCACCACGGTGAATGTCTGTGTCGTTCCGCGCGCTCGACCTCAATCTCCTGAAAGTCTTCGAGGCGCTGATGACCGAAGGCAGTGTCACCCGCGCGGCGAGCGCGCTGACGATGACGCAGCCCGCGGTCAGCAACGCACTCGCACGCCTGCGCGGCGCGCTCGGCGACCCCCTGTTCGTCCGATCAGGCACCGGGATTCGTCCGACCCAGCGCGCCGTGGTGCTGTGGGAGCCGATCGGCGAGGCGCTGGAAAGCGTCCGTGGCGCGCTCGACGAGCAGGTATTCGATCCCGCCCGCGCGCAGACCGAGTTCAGCCTGTCGATGTCGGACTACGTCGCCTCGCTGGTGATGCCGAACCTCCTCGGTCATCTCGGCAAGGTTGCGCCCAAGGCGCGCGTCCACACCGTCCCCAACACCATTTTGGAGATCGCCGATCAGCTCGAGGACAACAGGGTCGATTGCGTGCTGAGCGTCTACGTCAACGAGGCGCAACAGCCGGCCGCCATTCGCTCGCGTTCGCTGTGGACGGTCGACTACGCCTGCTTCATGCGGCGCGGCCATCCGCTCGCGGCGATGAAGCGGCTGAGCACGCGCAGCTTCCTCAACGCGGGGCACGTGGATGTGAGCCTCGCCGGCAAGACCTTACCGTCCTACGATCTTTTCCTCGCCTCGCGCGGGCTGTCGCGCAACCTGGTCGCGACCGTCAATCATTACAGCGCCGCCTACGAGGTCGTGCGCCAGTCCGACCTGATCGCCGTGCTGCCGAGCGATCTGCGCTCGCAATCCCGGCACGCGCCGTTCCTGCACGCCATGCCGATTCCGCTCAAGGCGCCACCGCGCATCGTCAGCCTGTTCTGGCACCAGCGCAACGACACCGTACCGGCGCAACGCTGGCTGCGCGAGACCCTGGTCGAGACGTTCGCCAAGTCCGACTGAGCCGGCGGGGCGATGAAAAACCGGAAACCCAGCCTTTCCCGGAGCAGCATTGTCGAAGCGGTCTCCGCGCCTTAGCTGCAATGCAAAGCATTTCTTCCCACATAACGGGCGCCGCTCGCGCCCCTCCCCCGCAGAGACCTGATCGATGACCTCACCGCTTCAATTCGGACTGGATACCTTTGGCGACGTGACGAAGGACGCGAGCAACGCCATGCTTCCCCATGCGCAGGTGATCCGCAATGTCGTCGACGAAGCCGTGCTGGCCGACGAGCTCG
This sequence comes from Bradyrhizobium sp. MI1.7, assembly GCF_055811795.1. Taxonomy (NCBI): domain Bacteria; kingdom Pseudomonadati; phylum Pseudomonadota; class Alphaproteobacteria; order Hyphomicrobiales; family Nitrobacteraceae; genus Bradyrhizobium; species Bradyrhizobium sp. MI1.7. The sequence continues at coordinate 76,786 of NZ_JBVVPO010000007.1, read as the reverse complement.
GCCTCGACTTCATCGGCCTCGGCGAGCATCACCGATCTGATTTTGCGATCTCCTCACCCGAGACCGTGCTGGCCGCGATCGCGTCGCGCACCAGGCGCATCCATCTCGGCTCGGCCGTGACGGTGCTGAGCTCGGACGATCCGATTCGCGTGTTCCAGCGCTTTGCCACGCTCGATGCGCTCTCCAACGGCCGCGCCGAGGTCATCCTCGGCCGCGGATCCTTCACCGAATCCTTTCCGCTGTTCGGCTTCGACCTGCGCGCTTACGAGGCGCTGTTCGAGGAGAAGCTCGACCTGTTCACGGCACTCTTGTCGCAGCAGCCGGTGACCTGGGAGGGCAAGCTGCGTCCGCCGCTGAAAGATCAACTGGTCTATCCGCCGGTCGAGAACGGCCGGCTCAAGACCTGGATCGGCGTCGGCGGCAGCCCGCAATCGGTGGTGCGCGCCGCGCATTACGACCTGCCCCTGATGCTCGCGATCATCGGCGGCGATCCCGCGCGCTTTGCGCCCTACGTCGATCTCTATCACCGCGCCTTCAAGGAGTTCGGCCGTCCGGCACAGCCGATCGGCGTGCACTCGCCCGGTTACGTCGCCGAGACGGATGAGCAGGCGCGCGAAGAGCTGTGGCCCGACTACAAGGCGATGCGCGACCGGATCGGCAAGGAGCGCGGCTGGCCGCCGATGGGCCGCGACGAGTTCGTCAATGAGGCCGAGCACGGCTCGCTCTATGTCGGCTCGCCGGAAACCGTCGCGCGCAAGATCGCCAAGACCGCAAAGGCGCTTGGCATTTCGCGCTTCCAGCTGAAGTATTCGGCGGGGCCTTTGCCGCACGAGAAGCTGATGCGGAGCATCGAGCTTTACGGGGGGAAAGTGGTGCCGCTGGTCAGGGAGATGATGGGGTGACTTACGCTCTGAGCCAGTCCGCCTGCGCCCTCCCGGCTACGGCGTGACAGCCTTCGCTAACTTCGCGTGACGGTGATTTGGTCTGGCTTGCCCAGCCGTAGCTCGCGAAGCGAGCGAAGGCTGGTGGGGGAGGCAGGACTCGAACCTGCGAAGCCATGAGGCGGCTGATTTACAGTCAGCTCCCTTTGCCACTCGGGACACTCCCCCGCTCTACGGCAGCACAATCGGGCCGGACCTTGCCGGCGACCGAAGACGGCCATGGAACGTGAAGGCCGCGACAGCCCGGATGGGGGCGCGACCGGGCGCGTTTATGGGCGATGCGGTGGGGCAAAGTCAACCGAGGCGAACAGCTAAAATCGCCCCCGAAGCCACCCAAATTGCCATATTCCGGGACCCGTGACACAAGCGAGCCCATGAAGGATCGAAAATTCACCCCAAGGGGCCCCCGCGGCGGGGCTAAGCCCTTCAACAGGCCCGGAAAATCAGCCGGCCGGCCGGCTTGGCGCGACCGCGATTCGCAGTCCGACGGACCGGTCATCCTCTATGGCTGGCACACCGTGACCATGGCGCTGGCCAACCCTCAGCGGCAGATCCGCAAGCTGACGCTGACCGAGAACGCCGCAAAGCGGCTTGCGGACGAGAACATCGCGACCCGCGTCGCGCCCGAGATCGTCCGGCCCCAGGAGATCGACCGCCTGCTGTCGCCCGACGCCGTGCACCAGGGCCTGCTGGCCGAGGCCGACGCCCTGCCCTCGCCCGACATCGAGACCCTGGAGCAGGAAGGCATGGTGCTGGTGCTCGACCAGATCACCGATCCGCACAATGTCGGCGCCATCCTGCGCTCCGCAGCGGCGTTCGCGGTGAAGGCGATCGTCACCACGGCGCGCCACAGCCCCGAGGCAACCGGCGTGCTGGCCAAGGCCGCTTCCGGCGCTCTCGAGCTGGTGCCAATGGTGACCGTGCAGAACCTCGCCCGCGCACTCACCGCGCTGAACGAGCGCGGCTTCCAGACCGTTGGGCTGGACAGCGAAGGCAGCGAGGACCTCTCGAACGTCACGCTGCGCGAGCCGCTCGCGCTGGTGCTTGGTGCCGAAGGCAAGGGCCTGCGGCAATTGACCCGCGAGACATGCAGCGTCGTGGCGCGGCTCGACATGCCCGGCGAGATCAAGAGCCTCAACGTCTCCAACGCCGCCGTGCTCTCGCTCTATGTTGGCGCGAGCCGTCTCGGGTTGATGAAGCGCTAGAGCGTTTTCGAGCGAAGTGGATACCGGTTCGCGTCAAGAAAACGCGTCAAACTAAGAATCCAAAAAACAAAACGCCCGTCCGCATCGCGCGGACGGGCGTTTCGTCAACTCAACCAATCAAACGATCAGTAATAGCGGCGCAGCACGCGGTGGCCGCCGTAATAGTACGGCGCGGCGCGACGGGCGTAGCCGTAGCGGGGACCGTAGCCGTAATGCACGCGCGGCAGATAGCCGTAGCGCGGGCCATAGCCGTAGCGATACGGACGGTAGTACGGGCGCTGATAGGGATAGGCGGCCGGGGCTTCGACCGCGGCGGCACGATAGCCATAGCCGTTGCCGTAGCCATAACCACGGCCGTAGCCGTAGTTGGCGGGCGCGACGACTGCGTCCTCACGATAGGTCGGGTACGGCGCGAATGCGCCCGGTCCGGTGTAGGTCGGGCCCTGGTTGACGTAGTAATACTGCGTGGCTGGCTCGGCGAGGTGCTCAAAGCCCCATCCGCCATAACCCGGGCCATAGCCCCAGCTACCGCAACCCGTGTTGCAGCCGCTATAGACCGGCGCAACCGGTGCGCACGTGCTGAAGCCGCAAGCCGCGGCGGGCGCGGTGGCGACGAACATCACGGCAGCCGCCGCAACCAGTCCCGAAATCATCTGACGCATTACTCTCTCCTGTTGATTTTCGTATCTTGGATTTTTTCTTGAATTTTTGACGTTTCTTAAGTTGGCGGCCTTCCGGGCGCCTGTGCATGCGGCCGCGGCCGAGGACGCCGCGGACGGTCGTTGATCTCAGGCGCAAAGATCACCGGCGGCGGATTGACGGGCACGTCCATCTGCGGCGGCAGCGGCGCCGATTGCACACCCCAGCTCTGGTGATAGCTCTCGGCGGGCCTGGGCAATTTGCGGTTGGCGGGCGGCTCGACCTCGAGCCGGCCGTAGCCGGGCCGCAAGCCCATGGTCGGATAATAATGGCCGACGTCCTCGGGCTGCCGCTCCGCGATGTAGCGCCCGCCATAGATGGTCGGCTGCACCTGGACGTTCTTGCCGAGACCCCAGACACCCTCGACCACGCTGTAGGACGCGTCGATGTTGTCGATGATGATGGGCACGCCCGGGCGGCCAGGAACGACGATATCGAAGCCGCCGCCGGCAAACGCCGTCGCGGGCAATCCGATCAGAAAGGCGGCGAGCGCGAGAGCGCGCATGGAAGGATCCCGGTTTATCCGACGCTCAACCTATCCGATCGCCACGCGGAGAGGGTTAAGGCCCGCTCACCAATTTCCGGTAAGCCTAACGTGCAAGGGTCGATAGCGGCTCAAATGCCGCAAGCTGCGCTAGCGAAGCGTTAACGGGACACAAACCCGCCGCACATGCTGGATCGCACGAGGTTGCGTGACACAAACCGCACATCCTCCGCGGGCTCACGTCGATGTGACCCCACATGCGAGAATCCGCGGAACGACTGCCGAATGGCGCGCTTAGCACAGGTCTCAACAACATGGAGCAAATGCCATGACGAGCCTGAAGCGTCTTGGCTTGGCCGCGATCGTCGCGTCCACGCTGGCAACACCGGCCTTCGCGCAAACCACAGTCGACAATTCGGGCCCCTGCACGGGGCTCTTCCAGGATCCCAATTGCCAGAATCTCACCCCCGGCAATCCCACCACCGATCGCGCCTCTCGGCGCCGGCACATGGCCCGCGGCCAAGTGAATCCGGATGACGGAACTCGATCGGGCTTTTGGCCGGTCGACACCGCGGGCGCCGTTGCTGGCGCCGCCGTCGGCACCGCGGCAGCCGTTGCATCCGCGCCGTTCCGCGGCTGGGACAATTCCTACGCCTATGACACTTCCGGTGGGTATGCCGGCGGCCGCAGCGAAATGGGCTGGTACGGCAATTGGGATACCTATGCGGCCCGCAACGGCATCGTTTGCCGGCCCGGGACCTGGTACAAGGGAGCGGACGGCCTCCAGCACATCTGCCAGTAAGGCCCTCTTCCATCGGGTTGAATGGTTTCAGGCGGCCCTACGGGCCGCCTGTTTCATGTCGGCGAAACCCACCCCTGGAAGCATGGAATGCCGAAAAAGTTCACTTCGCGGATATGAGGTGACACATGAAACGACTACCCGGCACCGCCGCCATCGTCCTGGCCTCCGCAGCACTGCTCGCCCTGACGGGCGCAGCCCACGCGGTCGATCACGGCAAGGCCGCCAGCGACTACGGTTTTGCGAACGCCTCCCTCGAACTCTATTGCAAGGGTATCCTGACCGTGGCCGATGCGAAGGAGAAAGCCAAGCTCGACCGGATGTACCGAAACAATTCACGCTGGAAAAAGGACTACGCCGAGGGTTACGACTACATCGCCAATCGTGAGCGGCGCGACATGTCCAGTCTCTGGTCGATCTGTGTCGATGCGGCCTCACGACAAAAGTGGTTAAGGATCGACCCGGAGGTACGGGTCATCCTGCAGGACTACGCCGACGGAAAACTTAAAGAAAACGAAGCGCAGGAACAATTGAACCAGAAGAATGCGGCCTTGTTGGCCGTTCCTGCGACCGAAGAAGCATCCGACGTGGAAAGCACCAAGATCAGTCTGGCAATCAGGATCGCGTTGTACGAATCGGTCTGCGAGATCAAGCTGTCCCCGGCTGTCGAGCAGGCCAAGGAGCTATTGCTGAAAAACGTCGGCAAGAAAATAGTGATGGTAGGCAGCGCCGCTATCATCGGGTCGTGGAACGGCGACAAGGCTGCGATGGCCAAGTGGTGCGCTGGCGCTCCCAAGACGCTGCGCATGATCGAAGAGGGTATGAAGCCATGAAGTTTGCCCTCACCTCCGTCACCCTTCGCGCTCTGCCCTGCAATGCGCAGGCGCAGACGATGGAGGAAAACGGTCGCTAATGCTTTAGCGCGGCGCGTTCGCTATCATCTTAGCGACCCTTTCCCTTCATGATCTCGTCTATCATCATGAGCGTATCTTTATACGCTTGATCCATCACCGGGCGGCAAGTGCCCTCGAACTGATCACGCAACACTTTGATGTTGTCGCACTTGCGCGACATCTCGTTTGTCATCTTGTCGTTGGCGACCGTAGCCAAGGCTCCAACCGCTTCTTTGGAAACGCCAGCCTGCGCACCTATGCGAATGCTGCGACCGTGCAACACGCCTGCTGCAGTCTTGAGTTTGCCGAGCAAAGGGTCGCTTGGGTCTTTTTGCTCACGACAGACGGCATCAATAGTCGCGTAATTCGCGCAGCTGATTGCATCGTCTAGAGGCGCCGCGCGAGCGTCGGCGGCTGCGAGCACCGCGGCGATGGCGAGAAAGCGTTTCATGTCTCGTCCTCACTCCAAAGGGACGTATTTGGTTCCGAGACCGCGCAAGGCTTTGACAGCTTTGGAGCACCATTCGTTGTGTCAGCTTTAGTCTTCCAAGAATCGGTTGACGGTTGCGCCGACGATCATCCGCTCTTTTGGTCTGACATCCTTCGCCCGCACGTCCTTGAAACGGGGCAGTCTGGTTTCACAAAGCGATTTCCGGCTCTACACATTTTCTGCCAGGCGGCGGTGCGGACAAGAGCGCAAGCCAGTCAGACTAGACCTACACCCCGACTGCGGCTATATCGACGCAAACGCTGCCCGACCGTGCACCCCAACGTGCCGAGCGGACAAGTTTCTTCTCGTTAACTGCTTATAATTGTTTGGTTTTGCCGGCTTAGCTCAGCGGTAGAGCAGCGGTTTTGTAAACCGAAGGTCGGGGGTTCAATCCCCTCAGCCGGCACCAGCGCTTAGCTTGTTTTATTTCGATGTCCCTCAACCGGGCGCGGCGCTTGTACCCTTAGTTGTTTTCATTCTCGGGGCTGGCTTTGCTCTAACCTAATTTTTTTGACCGGCGTCGATAGACTTTGGACAGGGCCGCCCCACAAAGGCGGCCCTTTCTTCTGCGGGCTTCACACCCCATCTGCAGCCTATGCGTACTGCGTTCGAATTCTGCCTGACGACTTAGGATACAGCATCTCATATCGACGCAACGTTGATGACATCCAACGTCCCGCGAAAGACCATGTCACCCGCCACATAAAGGATGACGGCTAGACCGACGTAAGCAATCCATCGATAAGTTTGCAGAAGGCGCGCAATGAACGAAGCGGCCACGCCCATCATCGCGATGGACAGCCCCAGGCCGAAAATCAAGATCATCGGATGCTCGCGTGCTGCCCCAGCCACGGCCAGAACGTTGTCGAGAGACATGGAAACGTCGGCCACGACAATCTGCCAACTCGCTTGAACGAGTGTTTTGCGAGCTTTGCCGCCTGCAATTGCTCCAGCGGCGTCCATCGCACCTGTTGGCCCTGTGGAGGATGTGCGCAACTCTCGCCACATTTTCCAGCATACCCACAACAACAGGATCCCGCCGGCGAGCAAGAGGCCGACGATCTGGAGGATTTGCGTCGCCAACCCGGCGAGTAAGACGCGCAGTATCGTCGCGGCAACAATACCGATCAAAATCGCCTTGCCTCGTTGCGCCTCAGGAAGTCCGGCTGAAGCAAGACCGATGACGATGGCGTTATCGCCAGCGAGCACCAGATCGATCAGAACGATCTGCAAGAATACGCTAAGGACATCTGTATCGTAATAATCAGGCACAGGTCATGTCCCCGCCGCAGGGGAATGGGCAGCTGCAAGCGAGATCGCATACGTCTATCGGATCGGTTGACCGATACCTGCCACCAAGAAACGGGGGTCCTAACGCCGCCGGTTATCAGGGGCTAGCGCTATCGCCTAGAGCCGCGTCCAAATGTAGTCTGACCGGTTGCTCGAAAAGAAGTGCCACTTGATCTGGTTCGCCAAGAATCGCTGCGGCACAACCCAACATGGTCAATGCCCCGGCAACATCCCATAGCGTTACATTTTCTAATGTCGCATTTCCCGACTTTGCCCAAGCCAAAACCGCAGTGATCATCGCGTCTGAGAAAAATAGAATACTGAGCGCTGGCAAGACGAGCTGGGAATCCAGCAGGAGTATCATCACGAATGCAGGAGCTGCGACCAGTATGCTCAACACCGCGCATGTGCAAAATGCTTGCCGCCAAGAAGCATTCCTGTTTGTCCAACTTGCACGAGAAAGGATCATTTGATCCTCCTGCATAGGAGCACTTTTTAGCGCCACTCACCTGCTGAACTACTCTGGTCTAGCTGATCGTTTTCCGACGTCTCCCCATCAATGTTTTGTCCTATGCCGCTGACTCTCAATTAGCGTAAGAATGCCAGCGGTCACCACGGCAATAACGACGACGGCTGCCAGCGCCTCGACAGAGGCCAAGGTCCCGTACCACTTGTTCCAAAGCTCAATCATGTGCTGGCCTCTCGCGAGAGCGCACCCACGATCGACAAGATCTGCTCTCCAAGAAGAACGAACCGGGCGATCAAAAAAGCAATGCTACTCATCGTCGCGCGGTTTTTCACCGCGCGGCAAGGTGACTTATGTGGCAAGCCTAAGCTGAGCTTCATTGCGGAACCGGAACTAAGAACCTAGCGTTCCCACAGCTCAACATCAGCGCGCGGATAGCCACGAACCACAGCCCCACGAGCGCGGGCACGGCGCCGATGACATAGCTCCGCATGAGTCCCTCCCTATTTGCAGAAACGATGCGCGAGCGCGATCGACAGCCGGCCATGGCCACGGCTTCGCGCAAGCTTCTCGGCCGCAGCCTCATTGCCGCCAGCCTCGGCCAGCAGGACCCGCGCGCCGGCACAGAACGCCGGCAGATCCGCGCACTGGAAGCCGGCGCCCATGGCGACGTAACACGCGCCGCCGAAACAGGCGTATGGATCGGGATCGGCGGCATGCGCCGGCGGCCGACAATGCGACCCCGAAGGCGGCCGCGAGCGTGAGCCGCTTCAACCGAGCACCACAAACAGCAGTGCCGCAGTGAACGGGAACGCGCACCACATGCCCAGCGCTGTCGACGGCTTGCCGCTGATGCAGCTCGAGTCCTCGACGCCGGCGCGCCGGTAGAGACGCCCGCCGAGGTAGCCGATCGCAAGCCCGCTCGCCGCAATGGCTAGCAGACCTCAGCTTGCCGAGGTCATCGGTCAAGCTTCGTAGATCGCCTTGAAGGTCGGGGGTTCAATCCCCTCAGCCGGCACCAGCGCTTGAGGCGGAAACCTCAGCTTGCATTCTTCGGCGCACTGCTTTGCTGAAAGTGCTCCGCACCATTGATTTCGACCCAGCCATGTTTCGACTGCTCGAAAACCGATTTTAGCGGAGCCGGGAAATTCGGGTCCGCCATCGCGCCGACGGCGACGCCGATCATCCCTGGCAGATTGTCCGCCTTCCAATAGACCGTCGAACCGCAATGGGTGCAAAAATAGCTGCGGACCTTGCCGCCGCTCGCGGCCTTGCGAACGTATTCGCTTGGGGTCCCCGAGATCGTGACGGCCTCAGCCGCGTAGAAGGCGCCGACGCCGAAGGGCGCACCGGTTCGGCGCTGGCAGTCCATGCAGTGACAAGCAACGACCGCGCGGGAAGGCTCCGCGAGCGACAATGCAACGGCGCCGCAACTGCATCGGGCATCGATCATCGCGCCTCCCTACCTCGCGCTCACTCCGTGCCCACCTCGAACGCCAGCAGCACGTTGCCGGCGACGCCGCTCCATTGGCCGTAGCCGGAATTGGTGTAGAGCATGCCGCCGGCGATGACCGGTCCGGGACCATCGATCGCGCCGCCATGGGCGGGGACGCCGTTGACGGCCTTGTAATCCTGCGCGGTGTCGAACTCCCAGAGCAGCTTGCCGTCGCTGGCATAGGCACGCAGGAAGCCGCTGACGCCGCCGGAGAACACGACGCCGGGGATCAGGCTCACCGCCGCCGACAGCGCGGGGCTGCATTGGAGACGATCGCCGCAGGCGACCGGAGGCACCTCCATCACGACTGTCCCGTTGGCGAGATCGAGCCCGAACAGGCCGCCGCCTTGCGTGGAGTCGAGACGTCTGGTGCCGTCACGCAGGAAACGCACGTCGGAGTTCGCGACATAGATGCGATCCTGATCGGCCGCCGAGCCCCATTCGCTGCCGCCAAGCGCACCGCCCTTCCCGATCCGCGTCTGCCACAGGATCTTGCCACCGTCGTCGGGATCGAGCGCGTGCACGACGCCGGATTTCTGTGCGATGGCAAGAACGCGCCTGCCGTCGCGCAGAGTTACCAGGATCGGCGACTGGCCGAAATCGTGGTCGGGTCCGTGATCCTCGGGACAATTGGTCTTGTCCACGCCGTAGCATGCCACGACATAAGCGTCCTTCGGCGTGGCCTGCTGGCTCCAGAGCAGCTTTCCCGTCGCAAGATCGAAGGCGAGAATCGCGTCACTCGTCGCGGATGGCGGATTCGAATAGGAATTGCTGGTCGCGACATAGATCGCGCCGCGCTTCACATCGATCGTCGGCGCGGACCAGATCGCGGCACCGGACGGGCCGAAGAGCTGCACGCCCCTCGCGTTCTTGTCGGTCGGATGCGGCACTTCCGGGATCGTATAGGCTTGCCAGACCGGCTTGCCGGTCGCGGCCTCCAGCGCCATCACGCTGCCGCGGAAGGTGCAGCATTCGTAAGAGGGTTGCGAGCCGGCGGCCTCCTCGAGCGAGGACACCGGCACGTAGAGAATGCCGGAATGCAGCACCGGTGCGCCGGTGATGCGCGCGGCCGGATGCTCCTCGACCTTCGTCTTCCAAATCAGCGCCCCCGTCAGCGCGTTCACGGCATAGGCGTTGGCGCGCAAATCACCGAAGAAGATCGCGAACTGATCGGAGCCCGGAAGCGGTGCGACCGTGATCGCGGCGCGCACCGCCGCATCGATCGCGAACGTCCACAGCGTGCAGCCGGTTCGCGCGTCGAGCGCATGTACCTTGCGGTCGGTGCCGCCGATGAACAGCAGGCCGCCCATGATCGTCGGCGGCGCAAAGGACACCGAGGCGCCGGGAAACGCGTAGGCCCATTTCAGCCGCAGGCGCGGCACCTGCGCCGCGGTCAGCCCCGCCATGTCGGCCGGCTGGAAGCGGCTGTTGTTGAGATCGACGCCCCACCCGTTCCAGCGTGGACCGTCGAGCGGTTGCGGAAAGCCGCTGATCTGCTGCGTGCAGCGGCCCTGCCCGTCAGACGCGCTGTTGATTGCGGCCTTGCCGGTGACGAAAGCAGCAATCGCGCGACGCTCGTCGTCGCTGCGCTCCTTCGCCATCGCGGCCATGCTGCCGGAGGTCAGCGTCCCCAGCACGTGATCGAACGACATCGCCTGCATGGCGCCGCGCGCGGGCGCGCGGTTCTGGGCATCGCCGGCATCGTGACATTGCGCGCAGTGCGCTGCGTAGAGCGCGGCGCCGTCCTGCTGCGCCAGTGCCGGCGTGGAGCACCAGATCAACAGAGCCGCTACGGCAAAACTCGGCCTCATGGCGTCCTCCGGCATCGTCGACACGCGACCCAAAGATCGCGTCACACAACCTGAAGTGTATCGCCAGTGCGGTCACGGACGCAATGGAGTTCCGCCTGCGTCCGTCACATCGCCGTGGCCATGCGGATACGATCGGGCAGTTCATCCAGCCGCCATAGGGCAAGGCTCTTGTCGCGCCAGCCGCCGCCGCCCTCCTCGCAACGCTCGTTGATCAGCGCGCGCGGCGACGGCCAGTTGAACGGCGCCTTCTCCATGTTCAGCGCGCGCCAATCGCCATCCGCGCAATCGCGATTTGCATCCCATTCGGGAAACGTCGTGACCAGCAGGAAGCCCGCGCCGCTCTCGGCAAAGCTGGCAACGGCGCGGGCGATGTTGTCGAAGCTCAAATGAACCAGGCAGTCCCGGCACAGGATGACATCCGCGCGCGGCAGCGCATCGCGCGTGACGTCGGCAACGAGAAACCGGCCGAACAACTCGCCGCCGGCCACACGCCGGCGATTGGTCTCGATCAGCGACGGCACGATGTCGATGCCGGTGTAGTCGAGGTCGAGCTTGATGCGGCCGATCCAGCCGGCATCGCCGCAGGGCGCATCGAGCAGCGAGTGCGCGCCGAGCCGTTGCAGCAGGGGAGGAAGCTCCTCTCGGATCGCGGCGGTCGCCGGGTCCTCCGAGCCGAGGCCCGAGACGGATGTGGCCGCGCTCCACAGGTTGGTCTGCTCGATCCGCTCGAACCGCGCGGCGAGATCGAGGCCGTCAAAGTTCTCGCGGTCCGCAACGAAGCGCTCATGGGCGAGCACGGGTGGACGATTGGTGATCATCGGGCGGGACTCGCGTCAAGATTCCGTCGCAAGCACACTATACAGCCGAAGCGTCGCCTCCGAAATCGCCAGCCGCTTCCCTCAGGCCGCCTTCTGCCACTCCATGATGTGGAAATAGGGCACGCGGCGATGAACGGCATTCCTCTCGGGATCGCCGCCTGCGGGCTCCGGCTCGACGAACAGACGCAGCTGAAGGCCGTGATCGAGCAACAGCGTCATGTAGGTGCTGAGCGGACGATGCCAATTCTGGACGCGGATGCCGCGCCAGCTCACCCAGATCGGCCGCTCCTCCATGTAATGGTCGATCGAAAAGCGCGGGATACCCTCGCCGTCCCGCGTCCATCCGTCGGGCTGCCCTGCGGTGTTGAAGCTGGTCAGGTTGGCGATCAGCAGCGTGCCGCCCGGCCGCAGCGCCGCCACCATCTTCGCGATGGCCGCGCCGAGGTCGGGCATGTCGATCAGGCTGAGATAGCTGACGACCAGGTCAAATTCCGCACTGACCTCCATCGTCTCGGCGCGGCCGAGCCGATAGTTGCCGGTCGGGTCCAGCTCCCTGGCGCGCGCAAGCAACGCTTCGGTCGGATCGAGGCCGGTGGTGCCGATGCCGGCGCGCTGCATGATGCGGCAGAAGCGCCCCTCCCCGCAGCCGACGTCGAGCGCATTGCGAAAGCCGCGCCCTTCGATCCGCGCCCGCATCGGCGCGTCTAGGACAAAGCGGCGGCCGTAGTCGCCGTCTTCTCCCTGCTCGACGATCCAGGCGGCCGCGGACGCGGTCCAGCCGTCGCTGACGTCCTCGTTCATGGGGCGACCTTCGGGAATGGAGTCGGCCGCGCGCATCGCGCTGCGCGGCTACTGACCACGGATTGGACCGAAGTTCAACATGAGGTAGCATGCAGCCCGCATGCGCTCGACCACCAGCAAAGAGAAGGCCAAAATCGTTGCCGGCGCCGTGACGGCCGTCGTCATGACGGCCATGCTGTTGGTGTTCGCGCTCGGCCTCTTGCTTCCGCATTAGGCGCGGTGAGCGCGGCGGACGAGTGCCGCCGCACACACTTACGCCGCGCGCACGGTCCGCAAGAATTTTCCGACTTCGTCCTTCAGCCGGTTGCTGTCGGTCGCCAGCATCTTGGCGGTCGAAAGCACCTGCGAGGACGCCGAGCCGGTCTCGGCCGCGCCGCGCTGCACGTCGGTGATGTTGGTGGAGACCTGCTGGGTGCCGTGAGCGGCCTGCTGCACGTTGCGCGAGATCTCCTGGGTCGCGGCGCCCTGCTCCTCGACGGCCGCGGCAATGGTGGACGACACCTCCGACAGCCGCTCGATCGTCGCGGAGATGTCGCGGATCGCGTTGACGGATTCCTGGGTCGCGGTCTGGATGCCGGAAATCTGCTGGCTGATCTCGCCGGTCGCCTTCGCGGTCTGCTCGGCCAGCGTCTTCACCTCGGAGGCGACGACCGCGAAGCCGCGGCCGGCCTCGCCGGCACGTGCCGCCTCGATCGTGGCGTTCAGCGCCAGCAGGTTGGTCTGGCCGGCAATGGTGTTGATCAGCTCGACGACATCGCCGATCCGCGTCGCCGCGATCGAGAGCTCGCTGACCCGCTCGGTCGTGGTGCGCGCCTGGGTGACGGCCTCGCCCGCCATCCGCGCGGATTCCTGCACCTGCCGGCTGATCTCGTTGACGGAGGACGACAGCTCCTCCGTTGCGGTCGCAACCGACTGCACGTTGCCCGTGGCTTCACCCGAAGCGACCGCGACCACCGAGGTCAGCTCCTGCGCGCGGTGCGCGGTGGTGGCCAGCGTCGAGGACGACGCTTCGAGCTCGGTGGAAGCGGACCCGACGGTTTCGATGATCTCGCCGACCGCGCGTTCGAAGCCGTCGGCCAGGTTGACCATGTCACGGCGGCGCTGCTCGGCAGCCTGCTTCTCGATCTCGAGCTGCGCAGCCTTGAGGCGTTCGACCTCGATCGCGTTGGTCTTGAAGACTTCGACGGTCCTGGCCATGTCGCCGATCTCGTCGCTCCGGTCCTTCTCGGACACCTCGGTCTTGAGATCGTTGCGGGCGAGACCCTCCATCGCGAGCTTGAGCCGGGCGATCGGCCGGGACATCGCATTGAGGCCGATGAACAGCGCGATCGCGATACCGACGATCAGGCCGCCGGCGCTGACGCCGATCACGGTCCAGGTCGCGGACCTGGCGTCGCGGTTGATGGCTTCCTTGCGGTTGCTGACCGCCTGTGCGGACTCGGTCACGAACTGGACGATGCGTGCGAGGGCCGCGTCCAGCACCGGATCGCACTCCTTGTGCGCACGTTCGGCGGCCTTGGCATTCTCCTCCACGCTGCTTGCCTGCGCGCCGGCCTGGAGTACCGGATCGCAGCTGGCGAACGCGGCCTTCAGCTGGTCCCCGATGCTCTTGACCTGGCTGGCGCGCGACGGGTCGTCCTGCACGGCCGCATCGAGGTACTGACTGATTTCGGTGCGGTTCTGGTTCGCGATCTTGAGACGGCCAGCGTTGCCCGCCTCCGTCGCTTCGGTGAAGACCGCATAGAGCGCGGCATGATAGGTCTCCGCGCGGCGCTGGGCCCGCGTCAGGTTGAGCGCCGAGGATTGCGCGGCGGAGAGTTCGGTAAATCCGTCGACAGTCGCCGAAAGTTCACGCGCGGCGAAGCCGGCGACGGCGAGCATCGCGCATCCCATCACCGCCACGATTAGTGCGACCTTCCACACGATTTTCAGATTGTTCAAAAAGCTCATAACAGCCGCCCCAATGCTTCTGCCGACGCATAATCCCAGCAACGGGCATTGGAACCGGCGGACGTTAAGATTTGATGCCAAATCCCCCGAGTAGTCTTACGGAAAAATAACTATTCGGGGGGTCGACGTAAGCCTCGTGTAAGCTTCTGCCTGTTTTGGGGGCGTTTCCGGACAGAGCCGGCCGGAACCGGTCGACGGCGTCAGTCGTTGTCGGCCCATGCGGATCAAGGAAGAAAACCGAAACATGTTTCTGCTGGCGACGGTGACGCTGTGCTGTGTCGCCGTGGCCGGCACCGTTGCGCTGTTCGAGCTGGCACCAGGACCGGCTCCGGCCACGCAGGTCGCCGAACGCGCGGCGATCGACGTTACGGCTCCGACACCGGTCCGGGTGGTGGGCGCGCCGTTCGAGCCCAACATCAACCCGCGCGAGCGATAGCGCTCACGTCGGCGATGCCTCCGTGCCCGCCTCGGGCCGGCCTTGGGCTCGCGCCAACTCCTCCACGAACACGATCACCTCCGCCCGCTTGTCGGGTGGCAGCGACAAGAACGCACGAACGAGCCGCAGGCCCTGCGCTTCGTCCGACTGGTCTGATTTGACGTCCATTCCCCACTGTCGGGCGGGCGGGAAAAATATGCAATCCCCAGCCGGACACCTCCTTGATTCGGCCGGCCAGCTTTGCTGGAATGGCTCCAACAGAGGTGGACCATGAAGTGGATCAGCGAGCGCGACGCACTGATCGCGCAGACAATGGCCTTCGTCCATTCGGTGACCGGCAAGAAGGGCGACTTCCATCCGCCGGAGAGGCCGACGGCTGCACCGGACGTCCCGGTGGGGACCGTCACCGTCGAGACCGTCACCGTCGAGATCGTGGCGGTCGACACATTGGCGGTCGAGATCAAGCCGCCGCCAGTCCCGCTCGCCCCGCCCGTCATGATCCCGCCAGCACGGACAAGCGGCGATTTCCGCTCCGAGATGCAGGCCCGCATCGCCAATTTCCGCAAGCATCAGGAGCGATTCGAGCGCGAGCGGGAGGAGTATTGCGCGGCGACCCTGACCAGGCTCCGCGCGGCCATTCGTGACCCCTCCCTCCGTCCGCCAACCGAAAACTAAGACCGGCGGGCGATCGGACACCTACAGCCAGGACCAGACCAACCAGAGATTGGCCGCACAGGCGCTGAGCAATCCCAGCGTCAGTGGCAGCAGCATGTGCCCGCAGCAGGTCTTGAGGTCGGTCGTCATGGCCGAAAACATCCGCTGATTCCGGCAAATGAGTCCCAGGGATTCTTTTTTTAGGGATTCAGGACTCGTTAAAGACTCAGGGCCCGCGGCTCCGATCACGCCCCCGTGATCGTCCCGGAACCCCTTGCCCCGTGAAGCCGTTAACGCGCTTTCCGGGAGCGGGAAGAATGCCCTACGCCCTGTTCTGCAACGACGCCCAAATCAGCAAGGCCTATCCCAGCGAGGCCGACGTCTGGCAGCTCGCGCAGCAAAGCGGCCTCGTCGTGGATGTCAGCACCGACGATCGGCGCCACGGGCCGCGCCGGGTCCTGGACAATGATTACGAGATCAGGCCCTGCCGGGCTGCCCAGGGCGAGGACCCCGCCAGGAACAAGGCCGAGGCCGAGCAGCAGTCGAGGATGGAGCTTGCGCTGAATTCCTGAGGTTCGGCCCGGGGTATCTCAGGAAGGGATCTCTCAGGGGGTCGCGGTCGCCAGCGAGGCCTGCTCGCCCGCCAGCACCACGCAGGCCTTGCGACGGTGCAGCCCGCGGATCGCGCCTGTTACCTTCAGCACCTTGCCGGATGGGCAGGAAGCGTCCTTGACGAAGGCCACCTCATAGGGTGCCAGCATCAGAGGCTCGGATTTGAGGATTGTCTGTGCAGCGCACGGCAGGGAGATGAAGCACGAGAGCACTACTGCCGACACAAAGATACGCATGTCCGTCGTCCCACCAGCCCGGTAATTCTCATATAACGCCTTCCGGAGCGCGAGTTCCGTAGGCGGCAAAAATTATTTTTGCTTTACGCCAGTCCCATGACGCGCGTGAGAACGCGCGCGCCAGACCGTTTGCTTGCAAATGACGCGCCAGATGGTTCACGCAAAGCAAACAACAGGCAGGCAAACAAGGGCCAGGCAAACGAAAGGCCGGCGTGAGCCGGCCCTTGTCAGGTCGTGGTCGCTGTTGGGCGTCAGTAGCGCGAGGCCGCCGGTCCGCCCCAGCCGAAGCGGTAGTTCACACCGACCTTGACGGTATGCTCGTCCTCCCGGCCCCGGACGCCGACGACGTCGGCCGGAGCGGAGGTGAAGGTCGTGCTGCCAAAGTTGTAATACTGGTACTCGGCCTTGGCCGACCAGCTCGGTGCGAACATGTATTCGAGGCCGGCACCGACAGTATAGCCGTCCTTGTTGTTGCCAGTGGCGGTGAAGGGCTGCGCCACGCCGGCGACGTTGACGCCGAGGCCGCCATTACGCCAGGCGTAACCGCCCTTGGCATAGACCAGCGCCGGTCCCCAGGTGTAGCCGATGCGGCCGGTCACCGACCCGAGCTGGTCGGTGTTCGACGTCACCTGCGTCCCCAGCGGGAACGTGACACCGTTGTTGTTGGTCGGCAGCCAGGAATATTGGGCCTCGATACCCACCACCCAATTGGGCGCAAACTGGTAGTCGAAGCCGCCCTGCACGCCGCCCAGGAAACGGGCGTCGCTCGACTGGAAGCTGCTGTCACCCGCGAACGCGCCGCCGACATGGCCGCCGATGTAGAAACCGGTCCAGTTGTAGATCACCTGCGGCGGCGTATAGGCGGGCGCCTTGGTATAGGTGCGCGGCTGCATGTCGGCCGCGGCGGCCGGTGCAGCCAGCGCCAGCAGAGCAACGGCGCCCAGCAAAATCGTCTTCATGATCATCCCCGTTCTTTCAAATTCGACACTCAGGAAACAACGTGGCGTGAATTAGGTTGCTTCGCGGCGATGCCGGAACGTTGATCGTCTGTCACTGTGACGGTGTGGCAACAACGCGATTTTGTTCCGTCACACCTGCTTGCACCGACTGTTTTCGTCGTCTGCTCAAGGCGGGCTGTAACGATCTGTCGCAAGGCAAACCAGCCCCGTTCAAAGCTCGCCAAATTGTGATCCAGCGGCTCCGGCGGCCCCTGTCCTAGCACCTGCCGATGAAGGCCGGCTTTGCGCTACCGCGCCATCTTTTCCAGTTCCGGAAAGGGTGCGTAAACCGCACCGGCGCAGAGCTCGCCGGCGCGATCGACGATGCGGTCGCCCCGCCCGTTGACGAAGACGGCGGCCCGTTCGCGCACGCCCTTGTAGCTGCCGTCGGTCTCGCGTGGCGTGAAGTGCAGGCAGGCGACGTAGAACTGCCGTCCGCCGATCTCGCGCAGCACCGGATCGGCCATGGTGGCCTCGCGCACACCGACGGGATTGTTGAGGTAAGCGCGCATCAAGGCCAGCGTGTCACTGCGAAAATTGTCGGGAAACGGCTGCGGCCCTCCCGCCTGGGTCCCCTCCATCAGGGATGGACGATCACCGTCGCTGCCGAAACATGCCGCGAGCGCCAGCGGCAAGACCAGAACCAACGCCAAGATCACCGCACGCTTCGCCAACCATCCCACAGGCCACGCTCTCCGCTCGATCAGACTCGGAGGATGTTCTAGCCCCAAGGTTGCACGAAGGGAATTCGGTCCTGCTCGTATGCTGCGCAAATAACGCACCGTCCCGCCGCCGGCGCCTGCGCTTTCGCGCTGACGCCGAGACGACGGGCCGGGCCTGAATTCCGCACGCGGCGGCGGGCAATGCCAGGGATGCCGCCGCGCCGGATCAGTCGTTAGCTGCGCTTGTCGATGGCCGCCGGCTTGGTCACGTCAGGCTGCGCCTTCAGCGACTTCTTGGCCGACAGATGCTTGTTGTGGTGGCGATGCGTGCGCACGGCCTTGTGCTCGTCGGGCGTGACCGCGGCATTGGCGTTCATCGCCTTCGACTTGGTATCCACCTTGGCGTCCGCCTTGACGTCGGCGGCCTTCGTGTCGGCCTTGACGCCGGCCTCGGGTTTCACGGCGGTGGTCGACGCCTTGGTCTGGCTCTGGTCCGCCTTGATCACCGGCGCGGTCGTGGTGGTCTTGCCGGCTTCAGCGGCGAAGGCCGGGGCTGCGATTACGGAAGCGGCGAGCAAGGCTGCGGAAATGGTCTTCAACATGGTTGGTCTCCTCTTGGAAGGATCTTGAGGCGGCGCCCTCTCGCCTACTCTTCGATCGTGGGTGGGAGCCTAGGCGGCGCGCGCTGAACCCAGTCTGAAGTCCCTTGCAGGCTTCTGTTCATCTCGATGACAAGTTTGTCATCTGCGGAGGGGCGAATAGATCGTGCGAAGCGGGAATGTTTTTGCCCTCTGGGTGTTCCGGTCTTTGGGCAATCGTGTAGGATCGCCACGTTCCATACGGGAGAAGATAGATGCGCAAACTTTCCATGCTTCTGGTACCGGGGCTTGTCTCGATGGCGTTGGCCGCCGGACCGATGCTGACCAGCGCCTACGCCGCGGGCAGCGACGAGCCCTCGCCGCCGCCGAAGTCGGACAGCTCGGCCAAGAAGGGGAAGAAGAAGAGCTCCTCCATCAGCGATCCCAAATTCCTCGCGGCCTATCGCACCGCCTACACCACGATCTACGACGGTCACGACTACACGAGCGCGATCGGCCAGCTGAAGTCGCTCGAGCGCGACGACGTCGCCGACGTCGCCAATTTGATCGGCTACTCCTATCGCAAGCTCGGCGACTACCAGTCGTCCAAGGTCTATTACGAGATCGCACTGAAGGACGATCCGAACCACGTCCGCACCTGGCAGTATTACGGCCTCTGGCAGCTCGAGCAGGGCAACCGCGAACAGGCGCAGTACCACCTGAACAAGATCGCCTCGCTCGCCGGCACCGACAGCTCCGAGTATCGCTCGCTCGCCGCGGCGCTCGACAAGCCGACCGGCGCGACGCTCGTCTACTGAGACATCGCATCCTCGAACGAAACGAGCGGGCACAACCTCGGGGTTGTGCCCGTTCCGCTTTCTCGGTTAGCCTCTCGCATCAAGTGCTCCCCTCGCAAATTGGTGCGCAATGGATACGTGGCTGCGATCCGCGATCGACTACATCGGCTGCTGGATCGAATTCCAACAGGCGACATTCCAGCAGCCCGGCGTCATCGTCGCATTTGCCCATCGCGGCGAAATCGTCGCCGAGCACGCCTTTGGTCTTGCCAATCTCGACACTGGCGAGAAGCTCACCCCGCGCCACCGCTGCCGTATCGCCTCGCATTCGAAGAGCTTTACCTCCGCCGGCATCATGAAGCTGCGCGACCAGCGCAAGCTCCGGCTCGACGACACGGTCGGCCAACATGTCGGCGGCCTGCATCCGCGCGTCGCCGAGACGACGATTGCGCAGGTGCTCTCGCACAGCGCGGGGCTGACGCGCGATGGCGCCGATTCCGGGCAGTTCATTGACAACCGTCCCTATCTCAACGCCAGGGAGTTGCTCGCGGAATTGAAGCTGCCGACCGCGATCGAGCCGGGGACGCGCTTCAAATACTCCAACCACGGCTTTGGCCTGCTCGGCCTCGTCATCGAAGCCGTGTCGAAGGAGCCCTACTCCGCCTGGATCAAGCGCGAGATCATCGAGCCCGCAGGCCTGCGCGAGACTGAGCCGGATGCGCCGCTTCCCAAGGGCGCATCGTTCGCGCGCGGCCACACGCGAAAAGTGCCCTTGGGCGAGCGTTGCGTGATCCCCGGCGACAATCCGACGCACGCGATGGCGTCCGCCACGGGCTTCGCCGCCACCGCCGGCGATACGGCCCGCTTCTTCGCGCAGCTTGCGCCCAACGCCAGGAAGAGCGTGCTCTCAGTCGCAAGCCGCCGCGAAATGACCCGGCATCACTGGCGCATCCCGCAGAGTTTCGAGGCCTATTATGGCCTTGGCATCAACGCCGGCAAAACCGACGGCTGGGACTGGTTCGGCCATGGCGGCCATTTTCAGGGTTACATCTCCCGGACCTGCTCCATCCCCGCTTGCGAGCTCGCGATCAGCATCCTCAGCAACTCGATCGACGGCGCGGCGCCGTTCTGGATGGACGGCGCGATGCAGATCCTGCGCGTGTTCAGGACTCGCGGCGCACCCGACCGCCGCGTGCGCGACTGGACCGGCCGCTGGTGGACGATCTGGGGCGCAACCGATCTCGTCCCCGCGGGCAACCGCGTGCTGGTCGCCAATCCGCAGTTCATCAATCCGTTCATGGATGCCGCCGAGATCGAGGTCACCGGCCGCGACACCGGCAAGCTCGCCTGGGCTGCCGGCTATTCCAGCCACGGCGAGCCGGTGCGCCGCGTCCGTGACGCGCGCGGCAAGGTCAGCGACATCTGGATCGCCGGCGCCAATATCAAGCCGGAGCGTGTCGTGGCGCGCGAGATCGCGCGGAGATATCCGCCGCGCAAGCGGCGGCCTACTCTCGGATAAGAGCCTCCACCTCGCTCCGAAACGCCTGCCGCGAGCCGTCGCGCGAATAGAACATGTGGCCGCCGGGATAGACGACGAACTTGACCCGCTGCGTGGCGAACGCCGGGAGCTGGTCGAGCACCCGCTTCGATCCGAAATAGGGCGTGGCGAGATCGAACAGGCCGTGCGCGACCAGCACGTTCAGCTTTCCGTCGGTGGCGAGGATCTGGCGCAGCTCCGACATCGACTGGGGCGGGTTGATGCCGCGGCCGAAATCCCAATTGCCCTCGACGGCGCCATTGAGGACTTCATAGGAGCCATCCGGCCGCCAGTTGAGCTTGCGCGTGAGAACATCGACCGCCGCACTCGTCAGCGGCGCCTGGAGCGCATCGCCCGAGGGATCGCCGAACCGGGAGCTGCTCGAATCCGGATAGGGATCATAGCCTCGCACCGAGGCGTCGTAGCGCCCCGTCACCTTGCCGTTCTTGCGGTCGAACTCGCGGCGGAATTCACCGACGTCGAAACGGCCGGCGAGCCGGCGGCTCACGGCCTGATCGATCCCGGTGAGCTCGGCGACCTTGTCGGCAAGGCGATTGGTGGCCTCCTTGTCCGCCTCGCCCTTGACGAGGTCGGCCAGGAACTCGCCCCGCGCGTAAGCCTCGACGTCGGCGAGATCGGCGCGCTTGACCGCTCCCTTGGCTTCGCGCGCCACCGCGACATAGCTCGGCAGCGTCGCGACATATTGCAGGAGGCTGGTGCCGGTGAACTCGCGGAAGTCCAGGAGCGGCGACACCAGGATCAATCCCCTGACGCCGACGCCATGCTGGAGCTGCAACTGGCGCACGACCTTCGGCCCGCGAATGCCGCCATAGCTTTCGCCGCCGACATATTTCGGCGAGGTCAGCCGGTCGTGCTTCTCCAGCCAGCGGCGGATCACGAGCGCGATCGAATTGACGTCGCCGTCGACGGAGTAGAAGGACTTGCGCGCGTCCTCGCCGCTGGCAACGAAGCGGCTGTAGCCGGTGCTGACGGGATCGATGAAGACGAGATCGGTAAAGTCGAGCCACGTCTCCGCGTTCGGCTTCACCTCGGGTGAGGCGGACGGCGAAAGGGCCTCGCCATCGAGCGGCAGCCGCCACGGCCCCGCAGCGCCGAACTGGAGCCATGCCGAGGACGCGCCGGGACCGCCGTTGAACAGGAACGTCACGGGGCGCGTCGCTCGGTCGGCACCATCGAGCTCATAGGACGTATAGGCGATGTCGGCGAGCGGCTCACCCTTGCCGTCGAACACGCGGATCGAGCCGGCAGTCGCAGTGAAGTCGAGTGCACGGCCCGGCAGATCGAGCGTCTGCTTCGTGGTCGAATCCGACGGAAGGCGATGCGGCTCGGCGGCGGACGATGAACCCTGTGACGCGCCTGGCGTGTTGCCGCCGCGCCCACCCTTCTGTCCCGCTGGGGCCGTCGTCTCGGCGCGCGGCTGCGGCGGATCGTCCGCGCGGGCAAATCCCGCGAGCGCGAAAGTCGACACCGCCAGTACCAGGGTCGCGCGGCGGAGCGCCGGCAAACGCATGACCATGATCGTTCTCCTTGTCCGGCTGCGAGAGCCGGCGAGCATCGCAAGGCTAGCGAGAAATTGCGACGGTTTGGGGGATAGCCGGCCCGGCGGCGCCTGAAGAAGCCGGGCGAGCACAAATCGACCCGGATTTGCCCTGAATCGGGATGGACGCTGTTTGCCTTGAACAGCGGTCCTTCTCGACAATGCAGGCCCAGGTCGTATAGACGAGCCCGGCGGAACTTTCTCCAGCCAGCGGCCCTGCCCGGAAGCCATGACCAAGCCAGCGCGATACAACCGGATCGCCTTTGTCGCGAGCCCAAGCAGCGAGGCGCAGACCGCCTTCGGCCAGCTCACTCGGGACTATGGCAATTGCGACCCGAACGACGCCGATGTCGTGGTCGCGCTCGGCGGCGACGGACTGATGCTCCAGACGCTGCACCAGAACATGCACTCGGGCAAACCGATCTATGGCATGCACCGCGGCACCGTCGGCTTCCTGATGAACGAGTACTCGACGGTCGACCTTCGCGCTCGTCTCGAGGCAGCGCAGGAATCCGAGATCAACCCGCTCCTGATGCGCGCCACCGACGTCAACGACCGCGTCCACCTGCATCACGCCATCAACGAGGTCGCCCTGTTCCGGCAGACCTACCAGGCCGCGCGCCTGCGGATCCTGATCGACGAGCGCGAGCGCATGGCTGAGCTGATCGCCGACGGCATCATGGTGGCGACGCCCGCCGGCTCCACCGCCTACAATCTGTCCGCGCAGGGACCGATCCTGCCGATCAACGCCGCGCTGCTGGCGCTGACGCCGATCAGCGCCTTCCGCCCGGGGGGGGGGGGGGGGGGGGGGGGGGGGCCCCCGACGCGGGGCGGGGGGGGGGGGGGGGGGGGGGGGGGGGCGGCCGGGGGGGGGGGGGGGGGGGGGGGGGGGTGGGGGGGGGGGTTGGGGGGG
>NZ_JBVVPO010000007.1:21836-53653 GCF_055811795.1 Bradyrhizobium sp. MI1.7 | reverse complement strand
CCCCCCCGCCAACATTCTCCCCGCGCAGGCCCCCTTCCGGCGTCTCCCCGCGGGGGGGGGGGGGGTCCGGCCTATCCGCGCCTCCCGCCGGCGCGGGGGGGGGGGCGCGCTCCTGCCCAATACGGCTTACGTCGTGATCGAGGTGCTGGAGGGCGACAAGCGGCCGGTGGCGGCGGTGGCCGACCATGACGAGGTGCGCGACGTCCGCCGCGTCGAGGTGCTGTCCGACAAGACCATCTCGATGCGCATGCTGTTCGACCCCGGCCACAGCCTGGAAGAACGCATCCTGCGCGAGCAGTTCGGCTATTGAGCGCCAATGCGGATCACTGGCCGCAAGGCTGAATCGATTCCAGGCCGCCCGCCATTGCGGGATCCGCGAGCAGATCGAAATCCCTGACGACGGGAACGAAGCTCTTCGTCTCCGACGTCATCAGATAGATCGTGACAGCCAGCGATCCCTGCGGCGCCGCGTTCGCGCGACAGAATTCCCTGGCTCCGACGCCGAGCCCCATCGACCCGCGTTTGCCTTGCTTCCCCTGCTCGACCATCGATGCACGCAGCGCTTCGAAGCGCGCAGCATCGCCCGGCGACAAGCGATAGGCGTAGGTTGAGGAGCCCCGCGGCGGCGCAGGCAGGCTGACGCGATCTCGCGGGTCGCTCATCTCCATCATGGCGAAGCTCGTCCTGGTCTCGGCCTCGCCGGCCACTTTGGTGACGACGTCGAGCTTGACGCCGCCCGAACGTGGCCGCAGCGCGTCAGGCAACTGCACGGCGACGCGCAGCATCGACAGATCCGTCGTCCTGGCATCGATGCGGGCAAGCGGCGGGATCGATGTCAGCGGCACCGAGCTGCAACCGGCAAGCATGAGCGCAGCCGCGCTCGCAAGAACACGCGCCAGGCGGTTCATCGCAGGCATCTCCAATCTGGACTTGAAGGATTGGCTAGGCCGATTTCCGGCCGGCCCCGCGCGGCTCCAACGCGTCGTCCGCGCTGTCAGGGACATATTCCAGGATATCACCGGGCTGGCAGTCGAGCACGGCGCAGATCCGCTCGAGCGTGTCGAAGCGGATGCCGCGCACCTTGCCCGACTTCAGCAGGGAGACGTTCGCCTCCGTGAGCTCGATGCGCGCGGCAAGCTCGCGCGACCTGATCTTGCGCCTGGCGAGCATGACGTCGAGGTTGACGATGATCGGCATGGTCAGATGATCTCGCTGTTCTCGTGCCACATGCGAACGGCATCGGCCATCACGGTCGCGAAGGCGACGAGCGCGAGGCCACTCAGCACCGACAGCACATGCGACTGCTCGATCCCGAACATGACCACGAGCTGGCCCGGCTGGTTGGCCCGCGTCAGGTTGAGCGTGGTGAGCATCTGCACCAGCGGCGACATCAGCGCGTTGACGATCAGCGCGAGGCCCATCCGGCGGATGCGCCAGGCGTTCTCGGTCACGAAGACCTCGCCGCGCGCGAAACGGGAGAACAGCATCGAGAGCTGCAACAGAGCGTAGAGGACAGGCGCAAGTCCGATCAGGCTGATCAGGGCGCCGGCGAGGCGCGTACTGAGGTTGAGTGTGAAGGGCCGTGCCCCCAGCGGGGATTGGGTCGCGATCCAGTGCCGGAGCATCTCGTCGCTCGACCAGAGCAGCGGCACCGCAAGCACGGCGCCGGCGACGCACAGGAGCGCGCCGACGGCCACGATCCGTCCGATGCGCCGCAACCGCGGCTCGACCGGCGCAGGAAAAGGAAACGCGACGACGCTCATCGGACCAGCTCCCATTTAATTGTATATTTTTATCGTTTTACAATAAAAAATGGCAGAATTACGATATTAAACCCTTCCCTCGTCACGTACTCCGCGAAATGCCGACAGCAACCCTTCCTTAACCCCCGCCGCGATATGGTTAACGAAAGTTGACCGCTCCGGCCCAGGCGTCATGTTCCGCATCGATTTCAACAAGCTGCGCTTCCTCGTCTGCGACGACAATCCGCACATGCGCCGCATCCTGCGGACGCTGCTGCACTCCTTCGGCGCGCGCGAGGTTTACGAGGCCGAGGACGGCGCCACCGCGCTGGAAATGTACAGCCATTACGTGCCCGACATCGTCATCACCGACTGGGCGATGCCGATCTTCGACGGGCTCGAGCTCGCGCAGATGATCCGGCAGCCGGAATCCAAGGGCAATCCTTACGCGCCGATCATCATGCTGACCGGTCATTCCGAGAAACGCCGCGTCACGGTCGCGCGCGATGCCGGCGTCACCGAATTCCTGGCCAAGCCGATCTCCGCCAAGGGCCTTTACCAGCGTATCCTCAACGTCGTCGCCAATCCCCGGCCCTTCATCAAGACCAAGACCTATTTCGGTCCGGACCGGCGCCGCAACACCAACTCCGCCTATATGGGCCCCGAGCGCCGCGTCGGCGAAAAGCACGAGGTGCTCCAGCAACCCTCGCTGCTCGACAAGGCTCGTTCCTCCATCTAGCGCAACGTCTCACGCGATCGGGGCAGACATCATGGCGAAGAACGGCGCAAAGGACATCGAGGTCACGGCCTTCGCCACGCACCAAGTGATCACGCAGCCCAATCCGCTGCGCAAGGTTCTGCGCCGGGTCGAAGAAAAGGACCTGGACGATCCGGTCGCCCGCGCCGAGCGGGCGCTCGCGGGCCTCTCCAGTGAGTTCAAGGACTGGATGACGACCGAGGTCAATCGTCTGTCGGCCGCTTACGTCGCTGTTCGCCATGAGGGCTTCACCAAGGAGCGGCGTGACGAGCTGTTCCGCGCCGCGCACGACATCAAGGGCGACGCTGCGACGTTCGGCTATCCGGCGGCGGCGGGAGTTGCGGAGAGCCTGTGCCGCGTCATCGAGCACGCGCCCGATCTCGACAAGGTGCCGGCCGAGCTGTTCACGCACCACATCAACGCCATCCTCGCCATCGTGCATGAAAACACCAAGCTCGACAGCATCAGCGTCTCCGCCGAGCTCAGCCGCCGACTGCGCAAGGTCGCCGACGACTACCTCGCCCACGCCAACCGCGACCGCCCCGAGCATCTCGAGGTGATTTTGGCACCGAGCATCGCGCCGGCGGAGTAGCGGCTCCCGCTCTCTCCTCTCGTTATTGCGAATGCAAGTGTCGTAGGGTGGGCAAAGCGACTCGTCCGCCGTAGCTCGAAGAGCGAAGGCGGAAGCGTGCCCACCTACTAATATAAGCCGTGCGGATCAATGGTGGGCACGGCGCTACGCGCCTTTGGCCACCCTACGGCGTCTCGCTACGCCGCGATCAAATCGTCATACACGGGATCGAGCGCGTCATCCGCGACGAGCTCGTCGCAGAACAGCCTTGCCTCTTCGCGCGCGGATTCCGTGGCGAAGCGGCGGAGCAGGACCATCAGCGGTTCGGTGGCGCCACGGTCGGTCTCGCAATGGGTGAGCACGCGCTCGACCATGCGCCGGCGCAGCCGCGCCGCGCCGTCGTCAGTATCGACAAAACCTTGCTCGTGGCAGGCATCGAGCGCGACCTGGAACGCCGCGAAGGTCGCCTCGGGAAGTCCGGCGCGGCGGAGTAGCGCGTGCAGGCTGTTGCCGCCACGGTCGTGCAGCAGCGCGCAGACGCGTGCCAGCGGCAGGTCGGCGAGCTCGGCGAGCGCGGCATCGAACAAATCGAGATTGCTCGACAGCAGCGCACGCAAGATCAGGCCCGCGGTGAGCTGGCCGGTGACGCGCAGATGATGCACCAGGCCCTGCATATCCTCGCCGCGCGACCGCGCCGCGATGTTCATGGTGGAGCGATCGCGCGCCTCGACCGTGATGCGCTCGGCACGATCGGCGCTCAGCCAGTTCCGCGCCACGACGAATTGCGCAAGGGTCTCGGAGAGCTTGGCCACCAGAGCGGCGCGCGTCGCGGCCGGCAGATCCTCCAGCACCAGCATCGCCTCGCGGATCGCGGCGAGATGGCCGTGGCGCTCGACGATGCGATTCCAGGAGAACGGCGCGAGCTCGGCGTGGGGATTTTCGATCAGCTCGAGGGCTGCCGCCGCGCAGCCGACTTCGGCAATGGCGGCGCAGACCGATACCGGCAACGCGATACGGCGGGCGACCGCGCATTGCACCTCGTCATTGCCGGTTGCGACGATGTCGACGAGATCGGCGTCGATCAGAAGCGGAGAATGTTCGAGCACGGGCAGCGCGACGGTCGGCTGGTCCGCCGACAGCGCCCGCACGATCGATGCCGGCGCATCCGTGCTGCGCGCAAAGGCCTCGGCCATCGCCTGCCGCACCAGCGGCGAGGGATCGTCGAGCAGCATCAGGAGCGCGCCTTCGGCCGCGATACGGTCGTCATGGGAAAGGTCTGAGATCAGCCAGGCCCGGGCCAATGCCCGCGTCGCCTCGGCCCGCTCGCCGGCGGGCGCCGTCCTGATCCAATTGATGAACTGCCGAACAATCATGCTGCTTCCGGCTTACACAACAAACGAAAACGGTGACGGCTTGTCACCTGCAACACAAAATAAACCACGACGCTTAACAAAGCGTTCACCATAACTGGCTGGTTTTATTGACGTTTTGTTAAGGGAACAAAGGCGCCTGCCACGCGTCCGGGACACGAGAGCGGGTTATTCGCGCGACGATCAGCTCGAGAACGTACCGCTGCGATCGCTGAATAGATCGAGCGGTTGCGGCGGGCGCACGTCAGGCGTCGCCGATGCGATCGAAGCAAGCGAGGCGTTGTTGCCCCACAATTTCTGCACCGTGGTCGAAACCGGCTGCGTGGTATCGCCGGGCTGATAGATCGAGCGGAATGCGGGTGTGATCGGCGTGTTGTCCGCAGCCGTTGACGACGACGTCGCACTCACCGGCGTCACGCCGCGCGCCTCCGGAAAGGTCTGCAGATAGGCGGCGTTGTCGATGACAGGCGCGGTGGGCTGCACGCCGTTGGCACTTGCGACCTGCGTCGTGGATGGCGATTCGCCATACATCGCCATTGCGCTGCGGGTCGCTTTCGAATTCGCCGCGTTGGCGTAGCGCGAGTCGAGCACCGAATAGACCTCGGAGACGCTGCGGGCGCGGCCGTCCCTGGCGTAGAAGATCGAGCGGTTTGCGGAGGCCGCGTTAGGAAACAGCCGCGCACCGACCGCTTGCGGATTGTCCTCGGCATTGGCGATCAGCTTTGCGGCGCCGCCGACACCCATGAAATGCGCCATGTAGAGTTCGCTGTCAGACGGCCTGCGGCCGAGCAGTCCGGTCAGCTTGAAACTGTTCGACTGCGTCAGCGCCGCGGCCATGTTGGAGGCGGCGTCCGGATCGTCGCGCAGCTTCATGATCGACCGCTTCATGGCGGGATCATCGACCGCGTAGCTGCCCGACGATGTCCTGGTGATGGCGTCGGAATAATTGCCATAGCCGAGCTGGGTGCCCGCCTCCTTCACCGTACCCAGCCAGGTCTGGTCGATGAACTGGTAGAGCCCGTGCGCGGACGACGTGGTGGCTCCCGCCGTCGGATCGAAATCCGATTCCATCTTGGCGGTGGTCAGCATGTACTGGAAGCTGACGCCCGTCCGGTTGGAGACCTGCTTGATTGCGCCGGCGACGCGTGCCCGCGACGGATCGAGACCCGTCGTCTGAGAGGCACTGGAATTGTCGACCGACATGATGGAGTGCCCGCCCCGTGCGGCGTTGAGCGACGCCGGCAATTCGGCGCCTGTCGTCTCACCGTGGGACAGGTATGGTTAATGCGGGGTTAATCTGCCCCTCCCCGTCATTGCGGCCCGAATTCGGGGTGACGGCCGGCTATTTCTTGTAGACGGCGTCCGGATCGAACAACCTGTCCGCATCAATGAAGACCAGCTTGGCGCCGCCGCCTTCGGCCTCGACCTTGCGGTAAAAGCAGGACCGGCGGCCGGTGTGGCAGGCCGCGCCGATCTGCTCGACACGGATCCAGACCGCGTCCTGGTCGCAATCGGTGCGGATCTCGACCACGCGCTGGGTCTGCCCCGACGTCTCACCTTTTCGCCACAAGGCATTGCGCGATCGGCTGAAGTACCAGGCCTCGCCGGTCGCAATCGTCTTGCGCAGCGCCTCGTCGTTCATGTGCGCGACCATGAGCACGTCACCGGTGGCGGCGTCGGTCGCCACGCAGGTCACGAGGCCGGCGGCGTCGAACTTCGGCAGGAAAGCGAGGCCTTCCTCGATCTCATGGGAGTGAGCGGACACGGGCGTCCTCGCTAGCGCATGACGCGGACATAGACCTTCGCGAGGTCAGCGCGTCGTGCCTCGCACCAGGGACAGGAAACGGGCTTGCTCCGCCGGATTGTCACGGAACATGCCTGTGAAGCGGCTGGTGAAGGTCGAGGCACCATGCTTGGCAACGCCGCGCACCGACATGCAGGTATGCTCGGCCTCGATCAGCACGGCAACGCCGCGGGGCTTGAGGATCTCGTCGATGGCCGCCGCGATCTGCGCCGTCATGTGCTCCTGGGTCTGGAGCCTGCGGGCGAAGATGTCGGTCAGGCGCGCAAGCTTCGACAGGCCGACGACGCGTTCCACCGGCGTATAGGCGATGTGCGCCTTGCCGTAGAACGGCATCATGTGATGCTCGCACTGCGAGGTGAACTCGATGTCGCGCACCAGCACGAAGTCGTCATAGCCGGCCGTCTCGCCGAACGTGCGGTCGAGCACCTCGGCCGGGCACTGGTGGTAGCCCTGATAGAGTTCGTCGAAGGCCTCGACCACACGGCGCGGCGTGTCGAGCAAACCTTCGCGCGCGGTGTTCTCGCCGATATAGGCGAGCAGCGTCTTCACCGCTGCTTCCGCCTCTGCGCGCGCGGGGCGCGGCTGGTCGGCGCGGACGGCGGCCGCGAGGAATTCGGCAGGGTCGAGCTCAGCCGGGCGGCTCTCGGGCTGGCGGTCGGAGGGCTTGCCCGGGCGGATGGATGTGATCGCAGCGTCCATGTCTACTCCGTTCGACGGCCTCACGGCCGGAGTGTCACCGGCAGACGGGGCGGCAAGCCGCCGGACGCCTGAAGAGAACAGTTTTGACGAAAAAGGCCCTTGGGTCATCACGCGGGCAGCGCAGATCTGGACCGCTGCCGCCGCACCACTGGACTGTTTTTCCGCCAGTTCCGACCCTATATAGGACCGTGGACGGCGCCCGCCAAGGCCGATCCGGTGCGGAAGTGTTGGACTCCATCACATGCTGAACGACATCTATAACAAGCGGATCATCGAACTGGCCGGGAATATTCCACGCCTCGGACGGCTGCCGGACCCCGACGCCACCGCCACCGCCCACTCCAAATTGTGCGGCTCGACCGTGAAGATCGACCTCAAGATGGAGGGCGACAAGGTCACCGACTTCGCCCATGACGTGAAGGCCTGTGCCCTCGGACAAGCCTCTTCATCCATCATGGCAAGTCGCGTCGTCGGCTCGACCGCGAGCGAACTCCGCGAGTTACGCGAAACCGTTCGCAAGATGCTCAAGGAGAACGGCGCGCCTCCTGAAGGCAAATGGGAAGAGATCAAGTTCCTCGAGCCGGTCCGCGACTACAAGGCGCGCCACGCCTCGACCCTGCTGACCTTCGATGCCGTGGTCGATGCCATCGGCCAGATCGAGGCGAAAGCCAAGCAGCCGGCCGCGGCGCAGGGCTGATTTGGTCGAGGTCATTCCGACGCCTGCGCCTGCGCGAACCCGGTCGCGCTACGATATCTGAATTCCGGCTTCGTCGCTTTGCGAACGCCCCGGAATGACGATCAGGGAAATCCTACTTTTGCGAGCCTGCGCTTTGCGCTGCACCGGTCGGCACCAAGGCTTCCGCCGTCTTGGTCGATTTGACGGGCTGCGGTTCCGCTTCCGCGCCGAACCTCGCCTGCGTCTTCGGTGCAAGTTCCGCCACCGCGGGCGCTGCGACGTCCACATGCGGCAACACGTCGGCCACCAGATTGGTGGTCACGAGATTGGTGAGCTTCAGCTCGCCAGCATCCAGTTCGTGCAGATCTTCCCACGGCGGCACGCTGAGCGCGAGCGAGAGCAGGTCGCCGGCGCCGCCCATATCGAAGGTGTATTTGGCGAGCCGGCCGATGTCGCGCTCCACGATCATCAGGTCCTGCGCGCTGTAGCTCGCCGCCTTGGCATCGTCGGCACGATCGCCCATCCAGATCTGGTGGACCCGGACGTGAGCTGCTTCCGGCACGTAGCGCTTCTTGCCGGCCAGCAGCAGGAACACGCACATGGATTCGCAATAGGCTTCGGGCGCAACCGCCGGACGGGCCGACTGCCCGCTGCGGTTCTGAACGCTGATGCCGACGGTGGTCGAAAGTCCGAGATTGCGGAAGCGCCGGCCGAGCGTGATCGCGTCGTTGACGGAACCGCCGCTGGAGTCGAGCACCACGGTCGCGCCGCCAAGCTGGCGTCCGCGCGAAAACTCCTCGAAATCCCTCGGCGTATCGGCGGTGATGATGCCGACCGCGCTGACCCAGCCGCGGCAGTTCGGGTCGCAGGCGACCCAGGTGAACTTCATCGGCAGCTTGCGCTCTTCGAGGGCGGCACCGGCATGAGCCGTTGTGCCGGTCGTGGCGACAGCTCCGAAGAGCGCGGCGCCAAGCGCGGCTGCCCCAAGCAACAACCAGCCGCGACGGTCGAGGGAGTTCAGAAGTCTCAATCTGGTTCCTTCCCCAAGCCCCAAAGGTTCCCCAACAGTCCTCGGTAGCGCCCTCTGAGTCCATCATACGGGCGTATGTTTCTACACACGGTCGTCATAAAAATGGTATCCGGGGGAATACAGATCGTCCACAGGTACTTGCTGCACTGCTCCCAAAAAGCACGGGAAATATGGCGCAGAAACAACAACTTGCGGTTCCCTGCGCCGGAACCGCGCAATACCTCGCTCACGATCGCAGCACAGCGCCCATGAAGCATTCAACCTGCGAGCACTGTTCCACTCCCATCGAGGGCGCGCTCCGGCTCCCGCGTCGATTCGGCCGCGCACTGATCTGGCTCTACCGCCACACGCTCTCGCCGCTGGTCGGCTACAATTGCCGGCACCTGCCGACCTGCTCGGTCTATGGCGACGAGGCGATCGAACGGTTCGGGCTGTGGGCCGGCGGCTGGATGACGCTCGCGCGACTGCTTCGCTGCAATCCTTTCGGCACATCGGGAATCGACAACGTGCCCCTCACCGCACCGCAAGGCGCGCACTGGTATCTACCCTGGCGCTACGGCCGCTGGCGCGGCGTCAACGCGTCCTGATCTCACCAGGAACGCCGCGGCGCTTCGCGCATCGCTGCCTTGAATGGAACCGGAACTTCCCCCTCGCGTTGTTGTGATGCTCCTACGGGAGGAAACAAGAATGCGCTGGAAAATCAGCCCTCATTTTCACTTCAGGCTTGGTCCACATCCTGGTTCCAGAGGGCATCACGACCCAAGAACCCTCGACATGATTGCCATCATTGCGCTGCTTGCGCTCGTGGTCGGCTCCGGCTGGTATCTGGCGACGAGCCTTGCCACGGCGCCGAGCACCACGGCCTTCATCGTGCCGAGCCAGAGCGTGCACTGGTAGGCTGGACGTTAGAGATCGAGCACCAACCGATCTGCACCGGGTTTGGCGACATATCATCAGATGGCGTTCGCGTTCGTACGGCTGGTTGTCATCGCCCGGAGCGCGTGACACCCGCCTCAACAGGCAACCTAACGAAACCAGAAAAAGCGCCCGGGCGGGATCGACTCGGGCGGACGCAGCCGCTTCGGACGCGGCGGCTTTGGCGACGGCTCGGCGGACGAGGTGTTCTCCGCAGCCGGCGCCGTCTCGCTTCCCGGCACCCTCACCGACAGCAGCAAGTTCGATTCATGCGTCCGCCAGCGATAGCCGACGCCGAAATCGATCGGCTGGGCGCGCGTGAACAGTTCGGCGTAGCGCTCCTGGTAGCGGCCGGGGAATTCGTCGATCGGTCCGAGATAGCGGCCGAACGGGAAGAACCGCCACTGTTGCGCATTGTAGTTCGCAAGCGGAATGCCGGAATCGTCCTGGATGATGGTCGCGCTGTTGGCCAGCAGCCAGTTGCGAGCGACGGAGAAGTCGCCCTTGTGCAGGAGATAGGACGCGCTCTTGAGCAGGCTGTTGCCGGGCCCGAGCGTCTCGCAGAATTTCAGAAATCCCGTGTTGCGCGCGCTGGCATTGGAGAGATCGGTCGAGAAATAGTACAGCGTGCGCGCCTCGCCGTCGCTTCCGGCAAAGGTGATGCGGACACCGCGCGTCGCGTTCCGTCCCGGATTGTCGCCTCCCGTATGCACCCCGCCCTTGTCGTCGAGCGCGATCATCTCGACATTGCGGATGGTCTTGCCGGAGCGCGCGAGGAAGACATAGAGGATCGGCAACGTGCCGTTGACCTGGTTGGCGTGCAGGTCGACCTTCATGTGCTTGGTGATGAAGAAGGAGAAGCTCAGGATCGAGCCGAGCGAACGCTCGACATTGTAGAGCGCGGCACCGACCGAGCCGCGCGGCAGCCGCGTCAGGTCAGGCACCGCGCCGACCGGCTCCAGCGCGCCGAGCACGTAGGTGCTGGCCTTGGAGTAGAACGCATCGGCGTAGAGGAAGTCGGGGCCGCTGAACAAGTAGAACATGGTCGGCCGGGGCGCGGCCAGATTGACGTCGGCCCAATTGCGGATCTTCGAGAGCTGCCGTTGCTCGAGCTGGGCGAAGGCGCCGTCGAAGAATTTTGCGTGGCGCTGCCAGCCCGGGTCTTTGGTGAGCGGCACCAGCGGCGAGTCCGGCGAAGGCTGCATGCCCGCGAGAAAGCGCGCGGTATCATCGAAGGTGACGTCGGCGGCACGTGCAGACGAGACGGCCGCGGCCAGCAGGGCAAGAGCGACGGCCGCAATTCTCATGGGTCGAAACATGTCTATTCGCGGTGTGATGACGTACCAGCGGCGACCGGCCGCCTGCGGAAAACAGCATAGATCAACAGGCCCGAGAGCATGAGGAGCATCCCCGCCAGCGACTGCAGCGGCCGCTCGGTCAACAGGTAGTACATCATGAACGCGGTCACGAGCAGGAAAACGAGCGGCGTGAACGGGTATCCCCAGGCGCGATAGGGCCGCGGCAGGTCGGGATCGGTGATGCGCAGCTTGACGACGCCGGCGACCGTGAAGAACGAACAGAACAACAGCGCGAACTGGATGAAGTCGAGCACCGCCTCGAAGCTGCGCGTGAACAACAGCAGATTGGCGACGGCAAGCTGAAACAGGATGGCATAGGCGGGCGCGCCGCTCACCGATCGCTTCGAGAACACGCGCAGGGCCGGAATGTCTTCGCCCATCGTCATCATCACGCGCGGGCCGATCCACATCATCGCGCTGATCGAGGAGATCAGGCCGACGCAGATCATCGCACCGACGATCCGGCCGCCGAGGCTGCCGAAGATCGCGCTGCCCGCGACGCTGGCAACGTCGAGCTGGCCGGCCAGCGCACTGACCGGCGTCGAGTAGAGAAACACCGCATTCAGCGCGACGTACAGGACGAGCACGATCAGCGTGCCCGCGAGCAGCGCGCGCGGCAGATCGCGTTGCGGCATGTTCATCTCGCCGATGATGTAGGTCGCGGCATTCCAGCCCGAGAACGAGTACATCACGAAGACGAGCCCGATCGCGAAGGGCGCGCTGACGATATGCGCGAGATCACCCGGCTGCGGCGTGAAGGCAATCGGCTGCGGCGTGCCGATGACGAAGCCGGCGAGCAGGAAGGCGACGATCAGCACGACCTTGAGGATGGTCGAGATCAGCTGGAAGGTCGATGAGTGCCTGACGCCGGTCAATTGCACGATCGAGACCAGCCACACCACGCCGATGGCGAGCGGGATCGGCGGCAGATCGGGAACGACCGATTTCGCGTATTCGCCGAACGCCATCGCCGCAAGCGCGACAGGCGCTGCGAAGCCAACTGTCGCCGAGACCCAGCCGGCGAGAAAGCCGAAGGCGGGATGATAGGCGCGGCCGAGGAAATTGTACTCGCCGCTCGAGCGCGGAAACATGGCGCCGAGCTCGCTGTAGGAGAACACCCCGCACAGCGCGACGATGCCGCCGATGGTCCATAGCAACAGGATCGAGAAGCCGGACGGGATGTCCTTGACCTGGAAGCCGAGGCTGGTGAAGACGCCGACCCCGATCATGTCGGCAACGACGATGGCGGTTGCGACCAGAACGGAGACCCCCGGCCCGCTCCCCGTCAGCCGGCCAGTCCAGGGCGCGGGTCCCGCATCTGATGCCGTCATCGGGGTCCTCAACCTCAGGCGTCACGTGTCGTGGAGAGCATCGTGCAGTCTGGTCCAGTCAATTCAAGCAGGGTTAACAAGGGTTAAATGAGGCGCATGGAATCGGTATTGCGGCACCTTTTGTGCACGATCCTGGGCAACAAAGCTCCGTAAACACCTGAGAATCCCGTTTTGCACCCCCACAATCAGGACACGATTGCATGGTCCCCTTGAGCATTCCGGATTTGGGGAAGTTTCTCCGGACACTTAACGTCGCCTAAACGCCAGTCGGCTCAATTAGCTTGAATATTGCCGCTGGGCTTGTGGACATGACTTGGGGTCATGGGTGGATGGTCGGGGCCGCTCCGAAATTGAGAGCTGACATTCGTGCTGATCGGACGCTGTCCGGCGCGCGCAGTGGTGCGCGCCGGATCGCGCTGGCCTCAGCCTTGGTGCCGCTGTCGCTCACGCTGGTTCAATGCGGCAGGGCCCCCAACCCGGCGGCGCTCGCGGCGAACTCGCAGGCCAACGTCCAAATCGTCGCGAAGACCAATCCTCAGGTCGCAAGCAGCGACACGTTCGAGGATCGCTTCCCCGCCCCGCAATTCAAGGAGCGCTTCCCGTCGGCGAGCGAGAGTCTTCTGCAACGGCAGATGTCGGACTTCTCGCCCAAACGCGCCGTCCAGCAGCAGCCTCAGCCGGAGCAGGCGCCGTACAAGGTCGCCTCACTCGCACCGCAAATCCCCTACCAGCGTCCGGCACGTGAAGACCTGACGACACTCGTCAGCATGAAATCGTCGGCCTTCCCCTATTTCGGCAACAACCCCGCCTCCGACGCGCCGTTCCTCAACATCTCCAAGGGCGATCGCCGCGGCCACCGCAGCTATTCCGGGCGCGTCTACTGGCAGGACGAGACTTACAGCGACAGCCGCGTGCTGATGCACGTGCCCGAGCATTTCGACGTGCGCAAGCCCGGCGTGATCGTGGTGTTCTTCCACGGCAACGGCGCAACGCTGGAGCGCGACGTGCGCGACCGCCAACTCGTACCGCAGCAGGTCACCGATTCCGGCGCCAACGCCATCCTGCTGGCGCCGCAGATGGCGGTCGATGCCGCCGATTCCAGCGCCGGCAAGTTCTGGCAGGCGGGCGGCCTCAAGCGCTTCATGGAAGAGTCGGCGGCCCATCTGGCCCGGCTCACCGGCGATCCCAACAACGCCCGCGCCTTCGCCAACATGCCGATCGTGATCGTCGGCTATAGCGGCGGCTTCCTGCCGACGGCCTGGAGCCTCGAGGTCGGCGGCATCAGCGACCGCGTCCGCGGCGTCGTCCTGCTCGATGCCGTCTACGGCGAAATGGACAAGTTCGCCTCCTGGATCGAGAGCCACCGCTCCGGCTTCTTCGTCAGCTCCTACACCCGCTACACCGCGCGGCGCGACCGCGAGCTGATGAGCATGTTGCGGCAAAAGGGCATCAGCGTCTCCGAGGACATGGACGGGCCGCTCCGTCCCGGCAGCGTGGTGTTCGTCGAAACCGGCGACGGCATCACGCATCGTGATTATGTGACGCGCGCCTGGACCCGGGACCCGCTCAAGGACGTGCTCGTGAAGATGTCGGCGACGCCGTCGTTGGCGCTGACGCGCGTTGCGTCCACCAATCCGGCCGCATCGAGCCGCTAGCCGATATTGCGCGCGCCGGCATTTGGCCGCGCTGCCCGCAATTGCCGCAGGCTTTGATCAAAATGTGATGTTGATGGCCGACATCCCCGGGAGCCACCGGATTGCTTCCGCTGGCAACGCTCATAATTTGCCGGCCAAGTTTTAGCTTGAATTCTGCGGGGACAGACGGTGCGTCAGGGACTGTATAAGGTCGACTTCCACACGGTTCATGGAACCGGCTGCGGCGTCGTCTATGTGACGGATGGCAAGATGCGCGGCGGCAATTCCGCCTTCGCTTTCATCGGGACCTCCGTCGGGGAGGGCGACAGCATCAAGGTCAAGATTTCGACCCAGCGCTACAACGACGATCCGTCCTTCAAGCCGCTGTTCGGGCACGACAGGATCACGCTGACGCTGGCCGGCCGTGAGGACGGCGACACGGCGGAATTCGAAGGCACCGCGCTGCAGGTGCCGGGCGTTGCGTTCAGGGCCGTGCTCAGCCGGATCAGCGACTAGCCGTCCGGCTTCCAGACCTCGGCTCTTGATCTTCAGGTATTGATGGTCAGGTCTTGATGTTCAGGTCTTGGGCAGCTTCGGAATGCTCTCGGCGAAGCCGTTGAAGCAGGCCAGCCGCTCGTCCTCTTCCTTGAAGAAGCGGCAATCGGCGTAACCCTTGGCCTTCGCCGGTTTCGGCTTCGGCTGCGGCGCGATCACGGCGTCGTAGCAGTTGAGGCGGTCCTTGGTGCCGTCATCGAGGTCGAGGCAGGCCTGGAGCCGGGCCGCAATCGACTGCGGTTTGCCCTTCGGCGCAGCGGCCGGCTTGGCCGCGGCCTCTTTGGTCCCCTTGGGCGTGACCTGCACCAGCGGCTTGTCCCCCACCATGGGTGGCTTGTCGGTTTGTGCAAACGCGGAGGCTGAATAGAGCACCGCGGCAACCGCCAGAATCATCCTCATGTCAGTCAACTCTCTTTGGTCCCCATGCCTCGCCTTCTAGCGCTCCCGCGCGTGGTTTGCCAAGCACCTTGCGCATAGGAAAACGCACCCTTCAGGCCGTGGTGGCAGCAGCCGGCCGGGGTCGGGTCAGAACCACGAGGATCAGCGCCAGGACGACGAAGCCGACCGCGACGAAACCAAGCGGATGCAGCAGTTCGCGGGCGAACAGCAGCCCGCCGATGGCGGAGCCGACAGCCTGGCCGACATAGAGGACGGAGGTGTTGAGCGCGACGGTCGCCGATGCGAGCGGCGGCGCAGCCGCGACCAGCCGCACTTGCTGCATCGAATTGGTTGAGGCAAAGCCGAGGCCCCAGATCGCGACCGCGAACGCCATGAACACCAGGCTCCCCGCACCGAGCGCCCAGCCGGTGATGCCCGCAAACAGCAGGCAGGTGAACAGCAGCGACGTCCGATAAGGCCCCCAGGTGTCGACGATGCGGGTCGCGATGACGACGCCGAGGAAACTGCAAACGCCGTAGATGCCGAACACCATGCCGATTGCATCCGGGCTCGCCTCGGTCAGCTTCTTGAGCAGCGGACCCATGAAGGTGAACACCACGAACTGCCCGGACATTTGCAGCATCGTGATCGCAAGCAGCAGCAGGATCGTCCTGCTGCGGCCGACCGCGCTCCAGGTCTTCAGGTCAACAGGCGTGCCCTTCAGGCCCGCCGGCAGGCGCAGCAGCAACAACAGGAAGCTGATGCAACCGAGCGCGCCGATCCCGCCATAGGCCGCGCGCCAGCCGTAGCGGCTGGCGATGAAAGTGATCAGCGGGAGACCGACGGCCGCAGCTAACGACCAGCCGAGAAAGATGTAGGCGATGGTGCTGCCCCGCCGCTTCACCGGCACGATCAGCGCCGCCGTGCCCGCAGCCTGCGGCGTGTAGAGCGCGCCGACCGCCAGCATCAGCAGGCGAATGATGAGGAGGCTCGTGTAATCGGGCGCAAAGGCCGAAGCGAGATTGCCCAGCGCCAGCACCGCCAGTGTCGTCGCGAGCAGCGTCCTGCGGTCGATGCGGCTGGTGAGCCAAGCCGTCAGCGGCGAGCCGATGCATAGCGTGACCGCACCGAAGGTGATCAGCAGCCCGGCCGCGTGAATGCTGACGTCGAGCCCCGTTGCCAATTCCGGCAGCATCCCCGCCGGTGCCAGCACCGAGCAGCCGGTGACGAGATTGCCGAGCATCAGGGCGGTTGCGGTGAAACGGCCGGCGGCGGGCGGATTTTCCATGCAAATGCATGTAGAGCAGGCCTGCGACCAGTTAAAGGGCGCGTTGCGAAATAGTTGGAGTATCGCCCAAGCTTTTGCGCGCGACTTTCTTGGAAATGCCGGATTGCACAGGCCGAATCGCCTGATATATCGCTCGTTCCCGCTTACCTGCGCTCGTTCGCAGGAGTGAGCCTCAGGAGAAAAGCATGACCGACCAGCCCAAATCCGAATCCGGCTTTCAATACAGCCTCAGCAATCTGAGACCCGTGACCCCGCCCGAAAAGATCACCCTCACCTTCCCCGACGGCGCCCGGCGCGAATACGCCAAGAGCATCACCGGCCTCGAGATCGCCAAGGGCATTTCGCCGTCGCTGGCCAAGCGCACGGTCGCGATGGCGCTCGACGGCGAGGTCGCCGACCTCGACGATCCCATCGAAGCCGATGCCAAGATCGAGCTGATCAACCGCGACGATCCGCGCGCGCTCGAGCTGATCCGCCACGACTGCGCCCACGTGCTCGCGGAAGCCGTGCAGACGCTGTGGCCCGGCACGCAAGTCACCATCGGTCCCGTGATCGAGAACGGCTTCTACTACGACTTCTTCCGCAACGAGCCGTTCACGCCGGAAGATTTTGCCGCAATCGAGAAGAAGATGCGCGAGATCATCGCGCGCGACAAACCTTTCACCAAGGAAGTCTGGGACCGCGAGAAGACCAAGCAGGTGTTCCGCGACAAGGGCGAGGCGTTCAAGGTCGAGCTGGTCGACGCCATTCCCGGCAACGAGCCGATCAAGATCTACTACCAGGGCGACTGGTTCGATCTCTGTCGCGGCCCGCACATGACCTCGACCGGCAAGGTCGGCAACGCCTTCAAGCTGATGAAGGTGGCCGGCGCCTATTGGCGCGGCGACAGCAACAACCCGATGCTGACCCGCATCTACGGCACGGCGTTCGCGAAGCAGGAGGACCTCGAC
This sequence comes from Bradyrhizobium sp. MI1.7, assembly GCF_055811795.1. NCBI lineage: Bacteria > Pseudomonadati > Pseudomonadota > Alphaproteobacteria > Hyphomicrobiales > Nitrobacteraceae > Bradyrhizobium > Bradyrhizobium sp. MI1.7. The sequence continues at coordinate 36,595 of NZ_JBVVPO010000007.1, read as the reverse complement.
GCTTATCTGAAGCAGATCGAGGAAGCCGAAAAGCGCGACCATCGCAAGCTCGGGCGCGAGCTCGACCTCTTCCACTTCCAGGAAGAAGGTCCGGGCGTCGTGTTCTGGCACGCCAAGGGCTGGACCATCTTCCAGCAGCTGATCGCCTATATGCGCCGGCGCCTCGCCGGCGACTACAGCGAGGTCAATGCGCCGCAGATCCTCGACAAGTCCTTGTGGGAGACCTCGGGCCATTGGGGCTGGTATCGCGAGAACATGTTCGCGGCGCAGTCCGCCGGTGACGAGGCCGAAGACAAGCGCTGGTTTGCGCTGAAGCCGATGAACTGCCCCGGCCACGTGCAGATCTTCAAGCACGGCCTGAAGAGCTACCGCGACCTGCCGTTGCGCCTCGCCGAGTTCGGCGTGGTGCATCGCTATGAGCCCTCCGGCGCCATGCATGGCCTGATGCGTGTGCGCGGCTTCACTCAGGACGACGCGCACGTCTTCTGCATGGAAGATCAGCTCGCCGACGAGTGCCTCAAGATCAACGATCTCATTCTGTCGACCTATGCCGATTTCGGTTTCACCGGCGATCTCACGGTGAAGCTCTCGACCCGGCCCGAGAAGCGCGTCGGCACCGATGCGATGTGGGATCACGCCGAGCGCGTGATGGCGACGGTGCTGCGCGAGATCCAGTCGCAGAACAATCACATCAAGACCGAGATCAATCCGGGCGAAGGCGCCTTCTACGGGCCGAAGTTCGAATATGTGCTGCGCGACGCCATCGGCCGCGACTGGCAGTGCGGCACCACGCAGGTCGACTTCAACCTGCCGGAGCGGTTCGGCGCGTTCTACATCGACCATGACAGCGGCAAGAAGGCGCCGGTGATGGTGCATCGCGCGATCTGCGGCTCGATGGAGCGCTTCATCGGCATCCTGATCGAACACTATGCCGGCAACTTCCCGCTCTGGCTGTCCCCGGTGCAGGTGGTGGTCACCACCATCACCTCGGAGGCCGACGAGTATGCCAAGCAGGTGCTGGAACAGGTCCGGCGCGCGGGGCTCCGGGCCGAGATCGACCTGCGCAACGAGAAGATCAACTACAAGGTCCGCGAGCACTCGCTGGCCAAGATTCCGGCGCTGCTCGTGTGCGGGAAGAAGGAGGCCGAGACGCAGTCGGTCTCCGTCCGCCGGCTCGGCAGCGAAGGCCAGAAGGTGATGACGACGGTGGAGGCGCTCGCCGCCCTCGTCGACGAGGCCACCCCACCGGACGTCCGGCGGGCGCGCGAGGCGGCCTGATCCCTGAAATCGATCTAAACTCGCTTTCGGTTGCGGGCGTGCATGCTTATCTCGGCATGGCACGCCCGACGACCAGCCGAAGAGGACATCGCAGTGCCCGACGCCATCGAACTCCTGAAAACCCGTCGCTCGGTCAAGCCGCGCGAGATGACCGGGCCCGGCCCCTCCCCCGCCGAGCTCGAAACCATCCTCACCATCGGTGCGCGCGTGCCCGACCACGGCAAGCTCGCGCCCTGGCGCTTCATCATTTTCGAGGGTGACGCCCGCGAGCGGGCCGGCGAGGTCATCGCGACGGTCTTTGCCCGCAAGAATCCGGACGCACCGGCGGCGAACATCGAGACCGAGCGCAAACGCCTCACCGACGCGCCGCTGGTGATCGGTATCGTCAGCTTCACCAAGCCGCATCCGAAGGTGCCGGCGTTCGAGCAGGAATTGTCGGCCGGCGCCAGCGTCATGAACATTGTCACGGCCGCGACCGCGCTCGGCTACGGCGCCTGCTGGCTGACCGGCTGGTTCGCCTTCGATCGCGACGTGCTGGACGGCCTCGGCCTCAAGCCGGACGAAAAGCTCGCCGGCCTCGTCCATATCGGCACGCCGACCAAGCCCAGCGAAGACCGTCCGCGACCGTTCCTTTCGGAAATCGTGACGCGTTTTTAATCGATGTATTGTTGACGCCTCCAGCGTCTTGCGGCTTTGATCCCGGCGAGGGAGGAAGCCCGGATGAAGCGTCGTGAATTTCTGGTCGGGGCCGCGCTGCTGGCCGGCACGATGGGGCGAGGCAGCGCCGCCACCAACATCCCTACTCCGTCGGCTGACGGGCTCGACCGCATCACCGCCTATTTTGACAACGAGGTGACGCTTGGCCGCCTGCCGGGCGCGGTGGTCCTGGTGCAGCAGCACGGCAAGCCGGTCTACCTCAAGAACTTCGGCGTGCGCGACACCAGGACCGGCCTCGCCATGACGCCGGATACGATCTTCGCCATCCACTCAATGACCAAGCCGATCACGTGTCTCGGCGCGATGATGCTGATCGACGAGGGCAGGCTCGCGCTCACCGACCCCGTGTCGAAATACGTCCCGCTCTTCGCCGACACCAAAGTGGGCGTGGAGCCGGAGGGCACCTCGAAGGTCGAACTCGAGCCGTCGATCCGTCCTGTCAACATCGAGGATCTGCTGCGGCAGACCTCGGGCATCAGCTACGACTATATCGGCGCCCCATGGGTGATGCAGGTTTACCAGGCCGCCAATATTTTCGAGGGGCCCTTCAACAACAGGCAATTCGCCGACCGCATCGCCAAGCTGCCGCTCACGCGCCAGCCCGGAACGCTGTGGCGCTACGGCCATTCCACCGACGTGCTCGGCGCCGTCATCGAGATCATCTCGGGCCAGACGCTGTATGAATTCCTCAAGCAGCGCATTCTCGATCCGCTCGGAATGAACAGCACCAAATTCGTGCTGAAAACGCCGGAGGAGCGCGCCCGGATGGCGCGGCCGCTGCCGAGCGACCCGGTCCTGCTCGCCGGCGAGCGCGACCGCCTCGACCATCCCGAATGGGAATCCGGCGGCGGCGGGCTGCTCTCGACCATCACCGACTATCAGCGCTTCTCGCAGATGCTGCTCAATGGCGGCGAGTTCGAGGGCAAGCGTTACCTCAGCCCCGCCGTGTTCAAGGCCATGACGACCGATCACGTCGGGCCCGGCTCCGGCGTGGGGCGCGACTATTTCTATTTCCCGGGCGACGGTTTTGGCTATGGCTACGGCATCGGTGTACGCACCGATCCCGGCAATGCGAAGCCGCCACCGGCCGGATCGATCGGCGAATTGAAATGGGACTCAGGAAGCGGCACCTATTTCGGCGTCGATCCCAAGCTCGACATGGTCTACCTCTTGATGCAGCAGACCCAGAACGAGCGCAGCCGCATCACGCCCGCCTTCAAGGAACTGGTCTACGGCTGCTATCCTGAAGGACTACGCCGCCCGTGAGGCGCGCTGGCCGAAATCGGCCAGCAGCCTTGCGATCTCGGCGGCGGGCCGCGCCGCGCTGAACAGAAACCCTTGCACCTCGTTGCAGCCTTCGGCGCGCAGCCAGTCGAGCTGATCCTCGGTCTCGACGCCTTCAGCCGTCGTGGTGATGTTGAGGCTGCGGCCAAGCCCCGAAATGGCGCGCACGATCGCGACGCAATCGGGCCGCTGCGCCAGATCCTTCACAAACGAACGGTCGATCTTGATCTTGTCGAACGGGAAGCTACGGAGATAGCTCAGGCTGGAATAGCCGGTGCCGAAATCATCCATGGAGATGCTGACGCCGAGCTCGCGCAATTGATGCAGGATGGCGAGATTGGCATCGGTCTCTGCCAGGAAGATCGACTCGGTGATCTCGAGCTCGAGCCGCTTCGGCGACAGGCCGGACTGCGCAAGCGCGGAAATCACGACCTGGACCAGGTTGCGGCTGCGGAATTGCGCCGGCGACAGATTGACTGCGACCTTGACGTCGACAGGCCATTTCACCGCCTCCGCGCAGGCCTCGCGTAGCACCCACTCGCCGAGCTGGGTGATGAGGCCGATGTCTTCGGCGACCGGAATGAATTCCGCCGGCGAGATCATGCCCTTGTCGGGATGACGCCAGCGCAAGAGCGATTCAAAGCCGGAGATGCGGTCGGACGCGATCGACACCAGCGGCTGGTAGTGCAGCTCGAACTCGCCATTGGCGAAAGCGCGGCGCAGATCGAGCTCCATGTCGCGGCGCTTCTGCGCCTGGAGGTCCATCTCGCGCTCGAAGAAATGGTGCACGCCGCCGCCGTCGGACTTCGCCCGGTACAGCGCCATGTCGGCATTGCGCATCAGCTCCTCCGACGTCGTGCCGTCGCCGGGCGACAGCGCGATGCCGATGCTGGCGCCGATCACCATCTCCTGGCCGTCGAGATCGTAGGGCGCCTTCAGCATGTCGATCAGCAAGGTCGCGCAGGCGCTGGCTTCGTTCGGCGAGACGTCGGCTGCCAGAATCACGGCGAACTCGTCGCCGCCAAGCCGGGCCGCGAGATTGCCGCCGCGGACCGCGGTGGTGAGGCGTTCGGCAACTTGCTTCAGCAGGCGATCCCCCACCGGATGCCCGAAGGAATCATTGATGTTCTTGAACAGGTCGAGATCGATATAGAGCACGCCGACCCGTTTTCCGCCGGCCTGGTCGAGCGCCTGCTTCAAGCACTGCTGGAAATGTTCGCGGTTCGGCAGATCGGTGAGCCCGTCATGGTGCGCCATGTGGGCGATCCGCGCCTCGGCCTTGCGCCGCTCCGTGATGTCGACCACCGCGACCAGATAGCCGTCGCGATCGTCGAAGGCGACGCGGCGGCCGAAAGTGAGCACCTCGATCTCGCTGCCGTCGGCACACAAATGGCGCCAGTTGCGCGAGGAATGATAGGTGTCGCCGATGCGTTCGAGCGCCTCGGCGTGGCTGTCCCACTCGTCCTCGGGCCAGATCTCGTGCAGCTTCATCCGCAGGAAGGTGGCGCGGCTGTAGCCGTAATGCTGGACCGCGGCATCGTTGACGCTGAGGAATTCCTTGGTCTGTGCCTCGAACACCCACATCGGCATCGGGTTGTTGTCGAACAGCAGGCGAAACGATGCGTCGCGCCGCTTCAACGCGGTGACGTCGGAGATCGTCAGCGAGACCAGATCGGCGAAGGCGGTGGCACTGAGCCGAAGGTAACGTCCGTCGTCTTCGATCTCGAGCTGCTCGCCGCGGCCGCCGGAGACGACCTTGAGCAGGAAGTCCATGATTTCGGGCGCGGCCAATAGCGTGTTCCCCTCGCCGATCCGCCGCCACAACAGGCCCGCGCTCGCGACCTTCAGCAGCGCACCGGCGCTCTTGTTGTGATGCACGATCTGGAGATCGAACGGCTTGCCTGCGGCATCGCGCAGCGTCGCCAGCGAAACCACGGCGTCATCGGTCGACGAGAAGATCGCGTCCAAGAGATTGTATTGCGCGCCGCGCTCGTTGATGTAGGCGCCAACCAGCGTGGCGCCCCAGCGGGAGGCGGTCGGCAGCGCCAGCACATCGTAGGTCCGGACCATGCCGTCGCGCACGCAATGCGCGCTGGCCTGGTGCGGACGTCCGTTCTCGAGCGCGCTCGCCACAGCTTCCGACAGCGCCGTGGCGCAATCGGGCGAGAGCTCGGCGACCGGGATATCCCAGCGCTCCTCGCCGAGCCATTTCTGCACGTAACGCCCGCTGCGCGACAATTCGAGCGCGCCATCGTTCTTCAGCAGCGCGATGTGGTCGGCGAGCCGTCCGAGGCTCCCAAGCATCACGTCCTCATAGCGCGGCAGCCGTTCGCCCGGCTTCAACGCGGCACGCCATTTGCGTTGAAGCACCGGGATGTCGTCAAACATTTCGGCGGCCGGTTTTCCCGGCATCTTCTTCGCGGCAGTCATTGCAGTCCCCAACGCACTTTCCCCGCGCATCCAATGCAGCCGCGCTTAATGCCGTGTAAAAAGGACGCAGCCGCGGGTTCCATTCGGCGATTATGACAGTTTTAAGTCAGGTGTTGGTTAGTGCGCGTTAGAGACTATGACGGTTGCCTAAAATGCGATGCGTGCGCGTGAGAGTGAAGTTATGCTGCACAGCTGCTTCATCCTCGTCATTGCGAGCGCAGCGAAGCGATCCAGACTGCCGCCGCGGAAAGATTCTGGATCGCTTCGCTGCGCTCGCAATGACGGAGTGCGCAGGAGCCGCGCCCGCCTCTCTCGAGTCCCGGACGCGACGCAGCGCGTAGCGGTGCGGTGCAGAGCCGGGACCCAGCAGATGACACAACACACTGACGCATGGGCCCCGGCTCTGCAGCGCATCACTTCGTGCTGCGCAGCGTCCGGAGCACGAGAGCGTCGTTGAGTGACTGACATGGGCTCGCATCCTCGCGGCGCATTTCGCCCGAGCTTTGCCTGATCGCCTCACCCTCGAATGAAAGAGGGCGCAGGGAAGACCGGGAGCCCGCTGGCACCCGAGGTCCACTGTGCGGAGTTGTAGTGAGAAGTCTGCACCGCGGCATACAGGTGTAGCCAGGACATCCCGGCCTTCCCTGCGCAGTGGTTGGAACGGCGTATGTCGTGCTCTCCCCGGGGAGCGATGCACTATTGCCCCCGTCGCCTTGCGGATGGCTGATGCGCGCGCCCGGTTGGGCAACACGCACCACCACAAGACTTGGCGCACAGACCCCGGGCGCCAGGACGACACGATCTGGCCGTACGTGGATCACACCGGTCGTGCGTGCGACGTGCTTCGCTCACGGCTGCCCGCCCTGCGATCACCTTCGCACCAGTGTGGCCCACGTCCACCGCCGCCCGGCCCGCGTTCGTGACGATCGCGATACGCCCCTCTTCCTTGGGCCGAAGTGAGGCAACACATACGCCGTTTCCGAATTCTTATAAAGCGAATTATTTTCGTTGAAGGCGATTGACAGCGTTCTGCCCTGAGTTCGGTGTTTTGCCCGTCGGGCAAAACTCGATAAGCACGATCACCGACAGCGATCGGGCGCGAGAAATCTTCTTACACTGTCCAGAAATACCGACCAGGCCGGCTCGGTCCCCAGCAAGATATGATTGGGGCTCTCGAGCGGAACGAATGTTGCGCCTTTAATCCGAGCAGCGAGTTCCTGCCCCTCCGTGAACTTTACGCTCGCGTCGGCACGAGCGTGCAACACCAGGGTCGGCGTTCGTACATCCTGCAGCAGATGCCGCACATCGATTTCGCCGAAGATATTCGTAAGCTTGAAGGCGTTCTGCGGCGACGTCGTAATCCGCTGCAGATCGTTGAACCACTGCGCCTGCTCGGCATTTGCTTCAGGAATGAAGAGGGACGTGAATATCTGGCGAAACACCGGACTTTCTTGCCCCCACCCCTCGAGGACCAGAGTTGTCAATGCCTCCCGGCGGGCCACGTTTGACGGGTCCTGATGGCGCCAACCCTTTGCGTATCCGCCATAAAGAACGAGATGACTGACACGCTCCGGGTGCTTCACGGCGTAGGCTATCGAGATCGCGCAGCCCTGAGAAATGCCAAGCAGGGGAAAACGTTCGAGCCCCGCCGCATCGACGACCGTCTCGAGATCACGCACGAAGGCGTCGAAGGAGATGTCGAAGACATCCCAGTCCGACAAGCCCGTACCGCGTTCGTCGTAGCGCAGGAACGTGTTGTCGCGGCTCAACGCCTCGATCCAGTGCTGCCAGACCGGGCTCGCAAAGTCGAATTCCAGATGATTGAGCCAATTGGCGGCTTTCACCAGCGGCGGCCCGGCGCCGACCGACGCATAGGCGATGCGCACCCCGTCGCGCGCGGTGCAGGTTCGAACGTTCTGCTTGAGCTGCCTCGGCGAAGCCGCCGGCTCAGCGGCGGCCACATCCCCGGGCGGCACCCGATGCTGCGACCGATGTCGCAGGAGTTGCTGGTAGAGCGCCCTCGTCTCCTGATCCGGCTCGACGTTGAGCTCTTTGCGCAGGATCGCCTCGCAGCGCTTGTATTGCCGCAACGCCAACGCGGTCTGCCCCTGCTCGGAGTAGAGCCGCATCAAGGCGCAATCCACCTCTTCCTGCAACGGATCGATCGCCAACAAACGGAGCGCCAACGCGATCGCCTCCTCCCGTGCGCCGATAAGCTGTAATTCCCGCAGCAGCGTATGGAAGGCAGAGGTGGCGACGGCGCGCAATCGGGTCCGCTCGCCCAATAACCACTCGTCGAAAAGATCGGACCGCGCGTTCAGTCCCTCGAGAAAGGGGCCGCGATACAACTCCGCTGCACGTTTCAAATTGGCGATGGACGGATCGGATACTGCATCCTTGAATTCGACGACGTCGGTCGTGACGGCGCCGATATCGAAGCCAAGCAGGTCGTGATCGGCGGACAGCGGCAGCTCGGCGCAATCATGTCGCAGCATGCTGATGCATTGGCGCAAGCTTTGTCGCGCAGCGTCCTCGTGACTGTCGGGCCAGAGCAACGCCGCAAGCCGCTCACGAACATGGACGACCCCAGGGTTCATGGCCAGAAATGCCACGAGGGCCTGCGCCTTCTTGTTGCGCAAGGTGACCGGCCCGCCCCGGTCCATGGAAAACGAACCAAGCAAGGTCAACCGCGGCATTCCCACCCTCTCGGCATCAAATGGCGCAATTCTAGCAGCCTCGACCGCGTTTTTGACGGTTTTTTCACGCCTGCCCTGACGAGCCGCTCACCGCCGTCCTCTAGAAAGGAGACAACGCGCTACCCGGCGCACATTTGAAAAGGCACAAACACGTGACCCTGATTTCCCTATCCACATCAAGCCTCGCGGCGCCCTTCGGGCGCCGAGGCATTCCGCTGCTTCTCGCGAGGTTCCGGCGCCTGCTGAACGGTTGGATCGCCGCCGCCATTGCCCATCACGAGCGCCGGGCGGCGCTCGTCGCCCTGCGCCCGCTGGACGACCGGGCGTTGAAGGATGTGGGTCTCTATCGCGGCCCGTTCGATGACCTCATCGAACGCGCTGCACGGTCTCGATGGAGCCGCTTCTGGCAGGCGTGAGACGACCACATCAGTTCAATTCGATCCTCGCCAAAGACCAGGAGAAGATGATGTCTATCACGATTCAAAACGGGCCAGGTACAGCACCCACTCGCCCCTTCGCGCTGGCGATGAAGTCCGCGGCCCTCGTCTACGGGACCAGTGCCTATTTGATCTTTCTGGGCACGTTCCTCTATGCCATCGGCTTCGTCACGCAATATATCGTGCCCAAGACCATCGACACCGGCGCGCCGACCTCGCTAACCAACGCGCTCGCCATCAATCTGCTGTTGCTATCGACCTTCGCGGTTCAGCATAGCGGCATGGCGCGGCAGGGGTTCAAGCGGCTGTTCGCGCGCTTCGCTTCGCCGGTCATCGAGCGCTCCAGCTACGTGCTGCTGGCAAGCCTGACGCTCTTGCTGCTGTTCTGGCAATGGCAACCGATTCCGACGGTCATCTGGAACATCGAGTCTCCCGCCTTGGCCGGGCTCGTGATTGCGGGCGAGTTCCTGGGCTGGCTGATTGTGCTCTACAGCACATTCCTCATCAGCCATTTCGAACTGTTCGGCTTGACACAGGTTATCAGCCATTTCGCCGGCCGGCTCACCGCGCCCGTCAAGTTCAAGTCGCCGGGCCTGTATCGCCTCATCCGCCACCCGATCTATCTGGGGTTCATCATCGCCTTCTGGTCGACACCGGTGATGACGCTCGGACACCTGATATTCGCATCAGTGACAACGACCTATATCTTCGTCGGCATCTGGCTCGAGGAGCGCGATCTGGTGGCGCTCTTCGGCGACGAGTACCGAAAGTATCGGGAGCGCGTCGCGATGCTGTTGCCGGGCCTTTTCTGAACAGATTGGAAAGGCACCATCGTGACCGGACAGGATTTGATCGATCGTGCAAAAGCCTTCGTCGCGGCAGTCGCCGCGGCGAAGCCCCGCCAGACCGTCGAGGCCTTTTATGCCGATGATATCGTGCAGGAGGAATTTCCAAACCTTCTCCTGCCGCAGGGCGCAGTGCGCGATTTCATCAACTTGCGAGCGTCTTACGACAGATCCCGTTACATCCTTGCCTCGCAATCGTTCGAAATCGTCAACGCCCTTGCGTCAGGCAATTGCGTGGTGATGGAGACGATCTGGACTGCAACACTGGCGGTCGGCGTCGGCAAGCTTGCTCCCGGCGACACTATGCGCGCCCGTTTTGCGCAGTTCTTCGAATTCCGTGACGGGCTGATCTTCAGGATTCGCAACTACGATTGTTTCGAGCGAATCTAGTCCGTAGGGTGAGTTACGCCTGTCGACTGAGCTTCGCACGGCCGAAAGGCTAATCCACCCTGCAGGCCGTCATGCCAACCGTTCGATCACGAGATCGAGCAGCGCGCGCAGGCGCGCCAGACGCCTGAGATCGCGGTGATAGCCGACAAACGTGTCGCGGCCGGGCGGCGTTGCGCCGATGTCGAGCGCGACGAGACGGCGATCGCGGTCGCCGAGGGGGCGTGGCAGCACGGCGAACCCGCCGCCGCCGGCACACAGCTCCGCCTGCGCCTGGCGGTTGTTGCTGCGCGAGGCGATCTCCGCATTCGGCAGCGTGCGCTTCAACCAGATCGCATCTGGCATGTCGGCGAATTCGGCATTCATGGTGACGACACGGGCGCCGCTTCCGTCGCCGGCGCGCGGCGGCTTGCTGCCCTTCCTGCCATACAGCGCGTAGGGAATGTGGAGCAGCTTTCTCGATATTACCTCGGGCTCGCTGAACGGCTTGATGCGGAAGACGAGATCGGCCTCGCGCCGCGGCAGGCTATAGAGGCGCGCATCGGTCAGGAGCTCGACGATCACCTTGGGATGGCGCTTGCCGAAGGCGGCGATCACCGGCGACAGCATCACCGTGCCGAACCAGTCCGACGACGACAGCCGCAGCATGCCGTCGAGCTGCGTCTCCGCACCCGAGGCGTGGCGCTGAAGCGCGAGCGCCTCCTCCTCGATCCGCTCGGCGTGGCGCAGCACGGCGGCGCCCTCGTCGGTCAGCACAAAACCATCGGCGGTGCGCTGGAACAGCGTTTGTCCCAGCGCGGTTTCGAGCGCGCGAAGCCGCCGCCCCATCGTCGGCTGGGTCTGGCCGATCTTGCGCGCGGCAGCTCCGAGTGTGCCTTCGCGCGCAATCGCCAGGAAGATGCGCAGATCGCTCCAGTCCATCGAAATGACCCCATACAGAAATGCACGATCATCGTACATTCTTGTTCCTTCTCATGCAAAATTTCATGAGCATATTGGAGGCCGACAACGGAGCAAGACGATCATGACGAGACAATCGACGATGCGGGCTGCGATCCTGGAGACCCACAACGCGCCGCTGCGCCTCTCAACCGTCTCCACGCCCGAAGTCGGCCCGCGCGAGGTGCTGGTGCGGGTACGTGCGAGCGGGGTCAATCCGCTCGACACAAAGATCCATGCCGGTGCGGCGGCGCATGCGCGTCATCCGCTGCCCGCCATTCTCGGAATCGATCTCGCCGGCGTGGTCGAGCAGACCGGGCGCGACGTGACGCGGTTCAAGCCGGGCGACGAGGTCTATGGCATGACCGGCGGCGTCGGCGGCGTGCCGGGATCGCTCGCCGAGTTCGCCGCGGTCGATGCCGACCTGCTGGCGCCCAAGCCCGCCAATCTCAGCATGCGCGAAGCGGCCGCCCTGCCGCTGATCTTCATCACGGCCTGGGAAGGCCTGATCGATCGCGCGGCGCTGAAGGCCGGCCAGAAGGTGTTGATTCATGGCGGTGCCGGCGGCGTCGGCCATGTCGCGATCCAGATCGCGCGCGCCATCGGAGCAGACGTGTTCGCGACCGGCTCGGCAGCGCAGCGCGCCACCATCGAAGGCTTTGGCGCGACATTCATCGAACGCGACACTGCGATCGAAGCTTACGTTGCAGAGCATACCGGCGGCCGCGGCTTCGACATCGTCTACGACACCGTCGGCGGCAAGGTGCTCGATGCATCCTTCGAAGCCGTGCGCCGTTTTGGCCATGTGGTGAGCGCGCTGGGCTGGGGCACACACGCGCTTGCGCCGCTGTCGTTCCGCGCCGCCAGCTATTCCGGTGTGTTCACGCTGCTGCCGCTGCTATCCGGCGAAGGCCGCGCGCATCACGGTGAGATCATGGCGGAGGCAACGCGCCTGGTTGAAGCCGGCAAGCTCGCGCCGCTGGTCGATGCAAGGCGCTTCACGCTGGAGAGTGTTGGCGATGCCTACGCTCTGATCCGGGATCACGCCGCCAAGGGCAAGCTGGTCGTCGACATCTGAGGTGAGGCTCGTAGCCCGGATGGAGCTGTCTGCTGCACCCGCCGCTAGTCCTCGCTGGCCGCCGCGGAGCGGTTGCGCAAGTAAGCCTGCGACAACAGGAAGAACAGTGCGCGCTCGCCATGATATTTGGCGGACGGCCGGGTGCGCTCGAAGCCATCGGCAAATATCTTGCCGGACTGGCACACCTGCCATCGCCAGCCAAACCGCTTACGCCTGGTGATGATCACTTCAAACATGCCGACGGGCTTGGTCCCCTGCTTCTGCCTGTCTCGCAAGGGATGCGCCTGCTCCGGCCTCCCCCGTTAGACGGATGCCCGACATATAGCGCAGCAGGACGGAAAGAGAATAAAATTGATTATCGGAAATCCGTATCTTCCACCGGCTATGACGAAGTCGCGACGCTTGCGGAATAAGCCTGTGCTGGCGGTGTTAATCGATTCCTTCAACGCTGCTTGCAACGCTGCTTGCAACGCTGCTTGGTAGCGCTGGCAAAGGTATTCAAGTCGGAACACAAGACGCGTATGCCCGGTAAGCGAACGCTCACCGGGCATTCACGCCGCAGCTCAGCGGCCGACTCGCGCCTGGAGATGCGCAGGATAGCGGTCGCCCTGCACGGCTACCTTGGACAGCCCCCCTGCAATTGCAGTGAGGTCCGCGTCCGACAGCGTCACCGCAGCCGCGCCAAGATTTTCCTCGAGCCGGTGCAGCTTGGTGGTGCCGGGGATCGGCACGATCCACGGCTTCTGCGCGAGCAGCCAGGCCAACGCGATCTGCGCCGGAGTCGCTTTCTTCATTGCGGCGATCTCGCCGAGCAGATCGACGAGGGTCTGATTGGATTTGCGTGCGCTGGATGAGAAGCGCGGCACGATGTTGCGGAAGTCGCTCGCATCGAACGTCGTGCTCTCGGTGATCGCGCCGGTCAGAAAGCCCTTGCCGAGCGGGCTGAACGGAACGAAGCCGATGCCGAGCTCTTCCAGCGTCGGCAGGATCTCCTGCTCCGGCTCGCGCCACCACAGCGAATACTCGCTTTGCAATGCGGTCACGGGCTGCACCGCATGGGCGCGGCGAATGGTCTGCGCGCCCGCTTCCGACAGGCCAAAATGCAGCACCTTGCCGGCCTGGATCAGGTCCTTGACCGCGCCCGCGGTCTCCTCGACCGGCACGTCGGGATCGACGCGGTGCTGGTAGAACAGATCGATGCGATCGGTCTTGAGCCGCTTCAGCGCAGCCTCCGCCACCGCCTTGACGTTGGCGGGCCGGCTGTCGAGCCCGGCCTCGACCTTGCCGCCCTTGAAGCCGAACTTGGTGGCGATCACGACCTTGTCGCGGAATGGCTGAAGCGCCTCGCCGAGCAGCTCCTCGTTGGCAAAGGGCCCATAGGCCTCGGCGGTGTCGAAGAAGGTCACACCGCGCGCGACGGCGGTCCTGATCAGTGCGATCGCCTGCGACGTCTCGGTCGCCGGGCCATAACCGTAGCTCAGGCCCATGCAGCCGAGGCCGAGGGCCGAGACCTCGAGGCCGCTCTTGCCCAATGTTCGCATCTGCATCGTCAGCTCTCCCTGAGGTTCATGTTCGGCAGCGAATTTAGGCCACGCACCGGCCTGCGATTAGATGATAAAATCGGTATGTACTGATGAGATGGATTCATGAATGACCCGCACCAACGTCAATGACCTCCTGGCCTTCCTTGCGGTCGCGCGCGAGCGCAGCTTTACCCGCGCGGCAGCCCAGCTCGGTGTGTCACAGTCGGCGCTCAGCCACACTGTGCGCGGCCTGGAGGAACGGCTCGGCCTGCGGCTGCTCACCCGCACCACCCGCAGCGTCGCGCCAACGGAAGCGGGCGAACGTCTGCTCCGCAATGTCGGGCCGCGCTTTGCGGAGATCGACGCAGAGCTGTCGGCGCTGACCGCGCTCCGCGAGACGCCGGCGGGCACCATCCGCATCACCACCGGCGAGCACGCCGCACAGACGGTGCTGTGGCCGGCGGTCGCAAAGCTGCTGCCGCGCTACCCCGATATCAAGGTCGAGCTCGTCGTCGACTATGGCCTGACCGATATCGTCGCCGAGCGCTACGACGCCGGCGTGCGCCTCGGCGAGCAGGTCGCCAGGGACATGATCGCGGTGCGGATCGGGCCGGAGATGCGCATGGCCGTGGTCGGCGCGCCCGCCTATTTCGCCGCGCGGGGCAAGCCGAAGCTGCCGCAGGATCTCACCGAGCATAATTGCATCAACCTCCGCCTGCCGACCTATGGCGGGATCTATGCCTGGGAGTTCGAGAAGCGCGGCCGCGCGATGAAGGTGCGGGTCGACGGCCAGCTCGTGCTCAACACCGGCCTGCTCAGGATGAATGCCGTGCTGGCGGGGCTTGGTCTTGCCTATATCCCCGACGATCTCGTGAAGCGCGAGATCGCCGACGGCCGGCTGATCCGCGTGCTCGCCGACTGGTGCGCACCGTTTGCGGGCTATCACCTGTATTATCCGAGCCGTCGGCAGCCGACGCCGGCGTTCGCCGTGCTGGTGGAGGCGCTGCGCTATCGGAAGTGACGGGGCGCGGCCCTCCTCCTCGGGGGTTTGGGGGCCCGCCCCCGAAACAAGAAAAAAAATAGGGCGGGGGGCGGGTGTATGTTTTATGGGGGGCGGGGAGGAGGGGGGGGGACCACGCCGGGCC
>NZ_JBVVPO010000007.1:0-21826 GCF_055811795.1 Bradyrhizobium sp. MI1.7 | reverse complement strand
CGCTCCCCCCCCCCCCCCCCCCAAAACCCCCCCCTCCCCCCCCGCGCGCCGCGGGTCGCGGCGCGCCCCCCCCCCAAATGACGGTGGGGAAACAGCTGCGCGTCGAAACGGCGCTCTCGTGCCCCGGACGCGGCGCAGCGCTCCTTCAGCGGTGCGCCGCTGAGCCGGGGCCCATCTATCGAGATATGTGCTTGTGGCTTCCTGGGTCCCGGCTCTACGGAGCGGCATTGCATGCCGCACCGCGTCCGGGACACGAGACTAGCGCGCGACGACTTCCACTTCGCCGTCGACGCCGTTGACGACGTTGAAGCCGCGCTCGTAGACCTTGCCCTCGTTCTTGGCGATGGCGCGGTATTCGCCTTCGGAGAGCACGACGCGCGGGAAGGCGCCGATCGATTCCTTGATGACGTCGCCGCCGGGGGTCAGCACCGACCAGGCGGTGTTGGCGAGCGCCTCGCCGCCCCTGTCGCTGACGAGCTTCAGCGTGATCACGGCGGCGCGGTGGGTGATGGTGACATCGGTGAGCTTCCCGGCCTGGACGCGGATGTCCGAGCGCACCACCGAATTGGCGTCGCCATAATTGGAGATGATGTAGTAGGTGCCCTCCGGGATCAGCACGACGTCGCCGGCGGCGACGTTCGGGACCAGCGAGGCGCGCTCGCCGGACTCGAACTGGCTGCCCTTGTAGATCGCGAACGAGATCTGGTTCTGCGGAATGCGGCTGGTGCCGACGCGCCCCTCGATGCGCAGGCCGCCGGCCGGCAGCACGAAGGATTCGCGGTCGGTCTCGGCCTTCAGGCTGACGGTGCGCACCGCACTGACGAGGCCGAAGGCGACGTGCACGACGTAATTCCCCGGCGGCAGCACGATGTTCGGCGTGGCGTTCCGATCCTCGCGGATCAGCTTGAAGGTGCCGTTCTCGTCAGGACGGTCGGCAAACACGCGCCAGACCAGGCCGCTGGTGATCGCGGGTGTGTCCTTGCCGTATTTCGCGGTCAGCGACAGAACGCCCTGGCCGGGCACGGCCGCGTTGAGCGGCGGGGCCGCCGGCACGGTGCTGACCGCGGGCGGCGGCATGCTGGGCGTGTTCGGCTGCAGCAGGGTCGGCGGCAGGCTCGGCGGGGCAGCGCCCGGGCCGGTGGGGGGCGCGAGGCTGACTGCGCCGCCGGGGTCGGGCACCGAGGCGGGCGGCACCGGGGGCGGACGATCGGAGAAAAGCTGCGCCAGCGCAGCATTTTGGCCAAGGATAGAGAGGCAGGCAGCAAGAAAAAGCGTCGGCAGCAGCGATGTGCTGCGCCGCCATCCGATGATGCCGTCACCCCCGAGAGTCATGCCACCTGCTTTTCACCGAAAACGCGGCAAATTCAAGCCTCCGAATCCCCAAGGAATACCGCCCGATACGGTTCTTTGGAACCCGGTTGACGCCTGCGTGATTAAACGGGAGGCAGCCTCTCCTCGCCACACTCCTGCCCCCTGCTTCCCCGAACGGTATAAACCATGCTTTGCCCTCGTTCTGGCGGAGCGGAAGTACGGCGCCTACTCTGCTGTGAGGGCTGGCCCGGGGTAGGAGGGTTTCGGTGCTTGATATCTTGAAGGGTCGGGGCGCGAACGGCTCCAATGGAGAGAAGGTCGGTCTTGGCAGCGTGCGACGGCCGGTCATTGGCTTGGCGCTCGGCGGTGGCGCGGCGCGCGGCTTTGCCCATATCGGCATCCTCAGAACCCTGGCCGCCAATGGCATCGTGCCTGACGTCGTGGTCGGCACCTCGATCGGCGCCGTGGTCGGCGGCCTCTATGCAGCCGGCCGGCTCGATACGCTGCAGGAGTGGGGACGCAGCCTGCAGGGGATGCGCAACATCCTCGGTTATCTCGACATCCGACTGAGCGGCTCCGGCCTGATCGGCGGTGAGAAGCTGGCGACCCGGCTCGAGGATGCGGTCGGCCAGACCCTGATCGAGGATCTTCCGATCAAGTTCGCCGCCGTCGCAACCGAGGTCCGTACCGGCCACGAGATCTGGCTGACGCGCGGGCGCGTGGTCGACGCCATGCGCGCCTCCTACGCCCTGCCCGGCATCTTCTCGCCCGTCCTGATCGGTGACCGCTGGCTGGTCGACGGCGCGCTGGTGAATCCGGTGCCGGTCTCGGCCGCCCGCGCGCTCGGCGCCGAAATCGTCATTGCCGCAAATCTTTCCAGCGACATCTTCACCCATTCCACGACGATCTATTCGCACGGCGCGGTGCCCGAGACGGTCCCGCCGGCGGCGGAGGCGACCACGGCGAAGCGGCGCTTCCCGCGATTGTTCTCGCCCGAGAAGACCATGAAGCGCGAGTTCTTCGGCGGCGCCGGACGGCCCGGCATCTCCTCGGTGATGGTCGACGCCTTCAACATCATGCAGGACCGCATTACCCGCGCGCGCCTCGCCGGCGATCCGCCCGATCTCCTGATCACGCCGCGGGTCGGTCATTTCGGCTGGTTCGACTTCCACCGCGGCGAGGATCTGATCGCGCACGGCACGCGCGCCGCCGAGCGCGCGCTGGAGTCGATCCAGGAGGCGATCGAGGTGCTCGCGCCGGCGCCCGCGGGCAGCGCGCCCAAGGCGGGCGAGCCCAAGGCAGACGAGTGAGGCCGACGAGTAAGGCCGCTCAGGCCGTCTTGATGTAGTCGCGCAGGGCTTCCTGCTCGGCCTCGTATTCCTGGACGCGGCGCTTGACGATGTCGCCGATCGAGATCAGGCCGACCACCTTGCCGCCGTCGACGACGGGCAGATGCCGGAACTTGCCGGTGGTCATCGTCTCCATGAGTTCGGCGACCGTGTCGGTCTCCTTGCAGGTCACCACCTTGCGGGTCATGACCTGAGAGACCGGCTCCTCCAGCGCGACGGCGCCGCGCTCGCCGATCACGCGCACGATGTCGCGCTCGGACAGGATGCCTTCGAGCCGGCTCTGGTTCATCACCAGCACCGCGCCGATCTTCTTCTCGCCGAGCAATTTGACCGCGGCAGCCAGCTTGGCGTCGGGCTCGACGCTCATGATCTGGTGGCCCTTGGTGTTGAGAATGGAACGTACCGTCATTGTCGGCCTCCCTGAATCGGATCCGTCCGCATTTCGCGGACCGGACTTGTTCGTCGAGTCTTCAACTAACAGTTTAGGCGCCGGTTGCACGCTGAGGCGCTTCGCGAAGCATCGCCGCTAGCGGCTTGTCGCTTCGGAACATTCTTCTCGGGAATGATGGATGAATTCGGGCGGCGCCGCAAGCGCCGCTTCAAATGCGGTTTGAAATGTCCTGTGATGACGCATCCGCAGCATCGTTTCGCACGCGCGGCACGGGATCGAACAGCGCGAACAGCAGAAGGCCCGCGAAGAAGCCGCCGATATGCGCCTGCCAGGCGACGCTCGTGGTTTCGGAATCGACGCCGATCGCGCCGACGCCGAAGATGATGTTGACGCCGAACCAAACGGCGAGGAAGCCGACCACCCGCCCGTCGCGCAGTGCGCGCGACAGTGGCAGTGCCGGAACCCTTGCGGCGGTATCGGCGTCTGATCGGCTGAACGACAGGAAGCTGCCGCGGACAAAGGCAAAGCGGATCGCCGCCGCCATCGCGCCGGACACCGAGGCCGAGGCGCCGATCATCGGCGCCACCGCGTGCTCATGGGTGACGAGATGGGCGAGCGCGCCGGCCGCTGCCGTCACCGCGAGAAACAGGAAGAACCTGATCGCGCCGAAGCGCCGCGCCAGCGCGCTGCCGAACGGCAGCAGCCACAGCACGTTGAAGCCGAGATGGGTCAGATTGGCGTGCAGCAGCGAATAGGTGACGAAGGTCCAGACCTTGGCGCCGGCCCCGCCGGGGATCTGCAGGTTGAGCAGCGAGGAATCGTAACGTTTCGGGATGAAGCCGAAGACGTCGATGGTCCAGTTCTCGAGCTCCGGCGGCAGCAGCACCCGCAGATGGATCACCGCCAAAAGGAGGATATAGGCGGTCAGCGCGACCGGCAGCGTCAGGATCGGCTCGCGCGGAGCTTCCTCGACAACGGCCGGTATCTCCGGCGGAAAATCTTGCGGGGAATCCAAGGCAGCTTCGCTTTCAGGCGCGATCGGAGCGACAGGCTTAACGACAGCCTTGGAGATAGTCGCCTTTGCCGGCCTTGCGCAAGTGCACAAAAGGAAAAGGCAGGGCCCTGGGAAAGCCCTGCCTGTCCGTGTCGGTCTTCCGGTACCCAGAGGAATAAGGAGTATCCCCACCCCTCCCCGCGGCCCGCGACCAAACTGTTTGACGCCCGTGTACAGGCCCCGCCGAGAACCTGGATGAAAGCGGCGAGGCTTGCGACCGCGATCACCATAGCAGCGGCGCGCCGGACGGAAAGCGGATAGTTAATTTAACGTTAACGACGCAAAGACCGCCTCCGGGGGCCCGAAAACGCCTCCACGGCATGGACGCTGCAAATCCCCTCCTGCACAACAACAGAAGGGATCGCGGGTGCACTGAAGCGGGACAGGTTTGTCCCGCGAGCTAGCGCCCCGGGGTAAGCGTTCAGTCATGAAACATCCGTCGAGCCGCGCGTTCTTCGCGTATTGGGACAAGAAGCGCGGCACTGCGCGGGCCCCTGATCGGGCCGATATCGATCCAGCCGCTGTCCGCGGCCTGCTCGGCGATATCTTCGTGCTGTCCTGCGAACAAAACCTCGGCTTCCCGTTCCGCGTCGCTGGCACGCGCGTCTGCGCGCTCGCGGGGCTCGACCTCAAGGACCAGAGCTTTGCGGCGCTGTTCACCGAGGCCAGCCGCAGCGAGATCGAGGAGATCACCACGATCGTCGCCGACGAGACGTTAGGTGCGATCGCCGGCGTCACCGCCGCGCGCGAGGATGGCAGCAAGGCGCATCTCGAGCTGCTGCTGCTGCCCTTCAACGCCCGCCCGCATACGCCGGTGAGTGTCACCGGCGTGCTCGCACCGTTCAACGACGAATGCGGCGCGTTGTCCGCATTCGCCCTCACCTCCTGGCGCTATCTGCATCAGCCGGAGAAGCTGCTGCCGCGCGCAATCCGCAAATTGCAGATCGCACGCGGGCTGATGGTGTATGAGGGGCTGAGGTAGCTTTCGTTTCGACGAGGGCGAACGCCGCGACCTCGATGCAGCCTCTCACCGGAATGACACAGCCATGTCCGACATCATCAGTTTCGGTACGCTTCAGCTCCGCTTCCTGCACAGCAAGGACGACACCGGCGGCAGCGTCGACATCTTCGAAATGACGCTCCAGCCGAATGCGCGGATGCCGATCCCGCATTATCACGACCGCTGGGACGAAACCATCTACGGGCTGTCCGGCGTATCGACCTGGACGATCGACGGCAAGCAGAACGATCTCGGCCCCGGAGAATCGGTCTTCATCAAGCGCGGCATCGTGCACGGCTTCACCAACCGTTCGACGGGACCGGCAACATGCCTGTGCATCCTGAGCCCCGGGGTGCTGGGCCCGCAATATTTCACGGAGATGGCCGCACTCCTGTCGGCCGGCGCGCCACCCGATCCCGCAAAGATGAAAGAGACGATGCTGCGCTACGGACTGGTGCCCGCGCCGGCAGCGTGAGCCAGGCTCGCGATCCATCATTGGAACCTTACCTGCTGCAGGACGTTTAGCTGTTTGCCGGGCATATGCCTGCACGGCAACGCGGCTCGGCCGGAGACGATGCGTTTGCTCGCCGCCGGGCCTCCGTCGAGGGACGATTCCCCGTGATGGAGCACGCGACCAGAGTTGGTAATCGCCTGTTAGCTGCATTACCGCCGGCCGACTTCGCTTTGCTTGCACCGTATCTCCGGAAAGTACCGCTCCAGCACGATGCAGTCCTGGTTCGATCGGGGGACCGGGTCGAGCACCTTTGCTTCCCGTGCAGCGGCGCGATCGCCCTCATCATGGAGTTGCCGAACGGACAAACGGCCGCAACCGCCGTGATCGGCAACGACGGCGTCGTCGGCCTCATGACGGCGCTCGGCCCCGTCCGATCCCCCCTGACGGCGGTTGTCCGCGTGGCCGGGACCGCACTGCAGATCTCGCCCGCGCGATTTCAAGCGACGCTCGAACGCAGTCCCGCCCTCGCAAGCGCGGTTCAGATTGTGACCAGGGCGATGATGACGCAATTCCTGCACGTCGCGGCCTGCAATGCCCTGCACTCCGTCGAGGCCCGCCTCGCCCGCTGGCTGCTTCACATTCACGATCGGACGGAGGGCAGTGGTGACGTCCTGCACCTGACGCAAGAGACGTTGTCGGAATTGCTCGGCGTCCGGCGGACCACCGTCACGCACGTCGTGAGCGCACTTCGAACCTCAAGGGCCCTGAAATCCAGTCGGCGCGGCCAACTCGAGATCGATCGGCCCCGGCTCGAGGTCGTCGCCTGCGAGTGCTACAAGGTGATGAGCCGCAGGATCGATCGGATCGTTTCGCAGGATGCCGTCAGGCGGCTTCACACCGCGCCCGCGCGGAATGGCTGCCCGCCCCCGGACTTCCCGTTCGCCAAGACCGATTCATAGACCCAGGCCTCTCTGGCGAACCACTCATGCGTCGCCGCGCACATCCCGCAATATGTGCGCGAGAAGAACACCGTACTGCACCGAAATCTTTCGCGATCCATCTCGATGCCCGTCGGAATGGCGTGGCCCGTTTCCGGGCATTTGATCATCACCATACCCATCCTGACTTCCTCCAGCTTGGCATCACCTCACGGCAAGGCTTCTCACGGCAAGGCTTCACCGCCTCGGCTGGACCGCGCCCCTTCTGGCGAAGACGCTCGTCCAGCCGATCCACGCGGCCAGTAGCCTCGATTCAAGCAGCCCTATGCAGAACCAGGTTGAAACTCTTCTTGATCGGCTCGGCCGTCTCGGTTGCGACCTTCTGGGCGAGGTCCCAAAGCTCCCGGTTTTGGCGAGAAGCCGCTTCAAAGGTCTTGCGGCTGTGGCTGGTGGAGAGGTTCACGACATCCGCAAACGACCTCACATCCGCAAGCTGGGACATGAACTCCAGCGCCGAGCTGGTATTGATGTTTGATATTTCGATGACCTTGGTGCCGTAATCGGCGGCACGCGTGGCATTGGTCGAACAGGCTTCGCGGAGCGCTTCGGTGATCTCCTCGGAAGCCGCCCTCATCCGCTCTAAATTTGCCTTGGCCCGGGCGGCGCCCTGCTCGGCGAGATCGCCGAAGATCGCCTGGAAGTTGAAAAATGGCATGTCGAACCTGGGCATTGCACCGCCATTCGCCGTCCCATTCAGTGCAGTGGCGTTCGTCTCGGCTTTCAGATTGGCATCATTCATGGTCATTCATCCCCTCACGCGAAACCAGATAATGGATTGAAGACTCCCAGAAGCTCCCAGGTGCGGACCGCACCGGGAAACCAGTGCCCCTACTCTCAAATGGAGGGATGCTGCTGCCGATATGCCGCTCGCGCCCCCTGCCGGAACCAACTATGACCAACCAAAATCGGGCCTTCGGTTCGCTTTCGGACTCTCGACTTGAATAAATTCGATTCAAGCGACGGCGCGCCACGGGCGGCATTCTCTCTTCTTCGAAGTTGTCGCGATTACTCCCGCCAACTTGAGATCAGTCCGGCGAGCGGTTCGGAGGCGCCGGCGCCGGTGGCCTTCCGCTGGGGCGCGGCGAGGATTCGGCCGTTTCCAGATGGCGCCCTGTCATTGATTGATTGCGAGTTGATGGAGCCGCACCGCAGCGCACCGCATTGAACGATACGTCGCATCGCCAATGCGGCGTTGCGCTGCGTCCGAGGCACGAGACCGGTGGCATCCCGTCAATGTCAGACACCACCTCGCATTGCCGCGGCGGATTGTCCGCTCACGGCATCGCCAGATGCCAGGCGCCGTTCAGAAAGCCGTCGCCGGTGATGTCGCCGGGCTTCTGGTCCTTGGCGAAGGTGTAGAGCGGCTTGCCCTTGTAAGCCCACTGCCTGGATCCGTCGTCGCGCGCAATGACGGTGTAGCCGTCGGCCGCGGCATCGCTCGCCTCGGCCTTCAGCACCGGCCAGTTTGTCGCACACGGTCCGTTGCAGGCAGACTTGCCGTCCGCATCCTTGTCGAAGGTGTAGAGCGTCATGCCCTTGGCGTCGGTGAGCACGTTGCCCTTGTCGGTCTTGCCGGTCTTGGTCGGCGGCGCGGCGAAGGCGGCGGGGATGATGGCGAGCGATACGGCGAGCGTGAGCGCGAGGCGGATCGAGGACGTCATGGGTTCTCCTGTCATGCAATTGGCTTGCATGGGGTAGGACGCCGCGCAACGCTTCGTATTCCTGGGACGCCGGCAAAGATATTTTCGCTGCGCGCATCGTCGCGACGGAATAAACTGAATGGGTGAGACCGACCAACGGACCGACATGAGCAAGCCGCATTGGCGTCCCGCGCGCGCCTCCGACCTGGTCGCGATCAGCGCGATCGCAGCGCGGATCCATCCCGATCTCCCTGAGAGTCCCGACGTGTTCGCGGAGAAGATGCGGCTCTATCCCGATGGCTGCCGACTGCTCATCGCCGACGAAGAGATCGCCGGCTACGGGCTCGCGCATCCGTGGAAGCAGCACCGCATTCCGCCGCTCAACGGCTTCCTTCAACAACTGCCAGATGATGCGGATTGTCTCTACGTGCACGACGTCGCCGTGCTGCCCGATTTCCGCGGTGGCGTCGCGCGCGATTATATTGCCGCTATCGAGAAGCTCGCGCGCGCATCACACATCACAACGCTCGCGCTGGTCTCGGTCTACGCCACGCGGCCGTTGTGGGAGCATCTCGGCTTTCGGCCCGTCGCGGCGGATGCGGAAGCGCGTGCAAAGCTCGCCTCCTATGGCGAAGGCGCGACCTACATGCTTCGCGACCTCGCTGCGACATAACGTCCCCGCCCGGCTCACGCGGGCGTGAAGCCGTCCCTCGAACCGCCTTCGATCACCCCCCGTCGAAGGTGTGCGCGGGCCGTTCTGGTCTCGCCTAACCGAGACTGGAGAATTTCCATGAAACTCACATTGTCGAAAGTTGCTTTGATTGCATTCGCTGCGGCGGCCGCGTTCAGCGCGACCAGTGCCAACGCGGCGCAGGTCCGGACCTACGGCTGCGATTCCGCCTTCTTCGAGGGCTGCGGTATCCTAGTCGAGACGCCGACCCCGGGTGGCAGAAGCCGCGTCAACCTCACTCACGACACCTCGCCCATCTACATGAAGCAGACCGACCCCCGCTACAGCTCGTCGATGCGTGATGCCGGCGGTGGCGGCGGCGGAGGTGGTGGCGGCGGCGGCGGCGGTGGCCGCTGAGTTCGCAGCTGACTTTTCAGATGATGTCGCCGGCGCAATCCGGCGGCATCATTGCTGTCTGCACAATCAGGCGCAGTTCAGCCCCGATGCTTTTTCTTCGCCTTCTTTTTTCCAGGCGCGCCCTTCAACGGCCACGGCGTGACCGCCGGCTCGGCATGGCCAGGCTTGTTCTTGTGCTTCTTTTTCTTTCCGAACGAAGGAGCATCGTCGAATTTCGGCCTGCGCTCGCCGTGAGCCTTGTCGCGGGGCTTGAACCCAGCTGCATCGCGCGGGCGATCGTCGCGACGTTCACGATGATCGCTGTCGCCGCTCTCGCGCCGGGGCGGCTTTGACCGCTCCTCCGAAGGCGCCTGCCGCTGCGGCGCATCGGTCATCGGCTCGAGGCGGATATTGTCTTCCTTGTCCGGACGCTTGATCTTGGCAGCGAAGGATTCCGCGACCCGCTCGGAAATTTCGAACTCGGTCGTCGTGTCCATGATCTTGATGGCGCCGATGTCGCCCTTGTCGATGCCGCCGCGGCGGCAGATCATCGGCAAGAGCCAGCGTGCTTCCGCATTCTTTCTTCGTCCGATGTTGGCCCGGAACCAGACGCTGCCGTCTGCCATGCCGTGTTTCGCCGACGATTTTCCTGATTTGGGTCGGGCTCTTTCGGGGCGATCATCGCCGCGCAAAGTACGGGCATCGTCGCGCGGTGCGCGGACATTGTCGCGCCCGCGATCGTCGCGCGGCCGGCCGGCCCGCTCGCCGGGATCGATGATGTCTTCGGGCGACGGCAGCCGTGCGCGATAGAGCCGCGCGAGTGCGGCTGCGATATCCTCGGCCGACCGCTCGGCCAGTAGCGCCTGCGCCAGCACCAGATCGTCCGCGGTCGTCTCCTCGGTGAACAACACGTCCTTCATGCGGTCGTGATCGAGCTTGCGGATTTCCTCAGCTTGAGGCGCCGTTCCCCAGACCGCGTCGATCCCCGAGACATTCAGCAGCATTTCCGCACGTCGCCGCCGTACAGGCGGCACCAGCAGGATGCTCGTCCCCTTGCGGCCCGCCCGCCCGGTGCGGCCGGAGCGATGCTGCATCACCTCGGCGTCGTTGGGCAGATCGGCATGGATGACGAGATCGAGGCTCGGCAGGTCGATGCCGCGGGCGGCGACGTCGGTCGCCACACAGACGCGAGCGCGTCCGTCCCGGAGCGACTGCAGCGCCGTGGTCCGCTCGTTCTGCGTCAATTCGCCTGACAGCGCGACCACGGAGAAGCCGCGCTCCAGCAGCGCCGCCTGCAAATGCCTGACGTGATCGCGCGTGCTGCAAAACACCAGCGCGCTCGGGGCCTCGAAGAAGCGCAGCACGTTGACGACGGCATGTTCGACATCACCGGGGGCGACCCGGATGGCACGGTACTCGATGTCGGCGTGACCGCCTTCATCGCCGGCGACCTCGATCCGAAACGCCTGCTGCTGATATTGCTTGGCCAGCGCCACGATACCGCGCGGAAACGTCGCCGAGAACAGCAACGTGCGGCGTGTCTCCGGCGTGGTCTTGAGGATGAATTCCATGTCCTCGCGAAAGCCGAGATTGAGCATCTCGTCGGCCTCATCGAGGACGACCACTTTCAATTCCGTGATGTCGAGACGGCCGCGACGCAAATGGTCGCACAACCGGCCGGGCGTGCCGACGACGATGTGAGCGCCCGCCGCAAGCTCGCGCTGCTCGCGCCGCGGATCCATGCCGCCGACGCAGGAGACGACCCGCCCGCCGGCATGCCCATACAGCCATGCCAGTTCGCGCTGAACCTGCAAGGCGAGCTCGCGGGTCGGCGCCACGATCAGGGCGAGCGGCGCACCCGCCTGCTCGAACCGCTCGGCATCGCCAAACAGATCCTTGGCCATGGCGAGGCCATACGCGAGGGTCTTGCCGGAGCCGGTCTGGGCCGAAACCAGGAGGTCGCGGTCGGCGGCTTCGTCCGCGAGCACGGCGAGCTGGACGGGGGTGGGTGAATCATAGTTCCGCTCGGCCAAAGCGTGGGCGAGCGGCGGGGTCAGGGCCGGAAAAGACACGGGATGGAGAACCTTGGTTAATGTCAGGCGCGGAACGGTGAACCGGCGGACCTGAGTTGCGTGCGCGGCAAACGGCCCGGCCGCACGCTGGATGTGATCAGGGCGCTCTTTACGCCAAGTGCTCTTGAATCACCATGCCTATGATGCATGGCTTGACGGAAAGAACCGCGCCTGAAGGTTGCAGCGGACGTTCGCGGCCACCTCCGTTAACCTGAAGCCAACCGGCTTAGAGGGGGACGACCACGTGACGCCTTCCGCCAAACGCGCCTGCGGCGATTGCACGCTTTGCTGCAAGGTCATGGCCATCGAGGCGCTGGCCAAACCGGCTGGAAGCTGGTGCCGGCACTGCAAACCCGGCCAGGGCTGCGCGATCTATGCCGAACGCCCGGCCATCATGGGCCAGCGCATGATCCTCATCACGCCGGACCGCGAGTTCGATCTCGGTATCGTCGGGCCGGACGAGCGGATCGTGCGGGAGCTGGAGGGGACCAAGGTCGTCGGCGCGACGGTGGTGAAGGAACATCAGATCAGCCATGGCTGGTTGGTGAACGTCCCATCAGCCGATGCTAGATAGGTCCGGTGACCTGGCAGAGTTAAGTTCAGGCAAAGCAGCACGGGGAGCATGACGATGCGATTGGCAGTCATTTCCGATATCCACGGCAATCTCGCTGCGTTGGAAGCGGTGCTGGCCGACATCAAGGCGCGCGGCGTCGATCGTACGGTCAACCTCGGCGATTGCGTCACCAGCCCGCTGTGGCCAAAGGAAACTTTCGAGGCTCTCCAGTCGCTGTCGTTGCCGACGGTGCGCGGAAATCATGATCGCTGGATTGAGGAGTTTCCAGACGACAAGCTCTCGCCGGCAGGTCTGTTTGCGCGTAGCGCATTGACCGCGGAGCAGCGCCGCGCACTTCACAGCCTGCCCTCCCAAATACGGCTGGACGACGGGATCCTGGCCTGCCACGGCACACCCGACGACGATACGACGTGCCTGCTCGAAGAAGCGCTCGAGGACGGCCGCTTCGTGCCGGCGCGTCGCAACGTGCTGACCGCGCGCCTTTCGAGCGCGCCAACGGCGCGTGTCGTGCTGTGTGGTCACAGCCACCGCCAAGCGGCTGTTCAGGGCCCGGGCGACCGCCTGGTCCTCAATCCCGGCAGCGTTGGTTGCCCGGTGTTCGCGGACATTCCTTTTGCCGCAAACCTGGAGCATCGCTCGCCTCACGCCCGCTACGCGATCCTCACGAAACGAACAAGAGGCTGGCAAGTCGAACTGCTGGCCCTGGAATACGACTGGGAAGCCGCGTCCGCGCAGGCGCTCGCCAACGGCCGCCCGGAATGGGCGGAGGCCATGTTATCAGGACATGTCAAATAGCTGGCCTTGCCACGTCGGTCATTCGATCTCAAATCGTACCTCACGAGAGAGCAACGGGGTGAAACATGGGCGACAAGATATCGCTTGCCGACAAACTCGCGACCTTTGGGGATTTCTGGTCGCCGCGCACGGTCACGACCTTCAACGATTGCGACGTGATGGTGGTGAAGGTGAAGGGCGAGTTCACCTGGCACAAGCACGATGACACCGACGATTTCTTTCTCGTCCTGAAAGGCAGTCTGGACATCGAATTGCGGGATCGCACGGTGACGCTCGGCCCGGGCGAACTCTATGTCGTGCGCAAAGGGGTCGAGCATCGCCCGGTGGCACGCGAGGAGGTTCACCTCCTGCTCATCGAGCCCACCGGCACCCCGAACACGGGCGACAAGGCCACCGCCGCAGCACGCAAGCTCGCATAGAGGACAACGCGCTTGGCGCGCGTCTAATCCCTGGAGGTCGCCAGCTTGCTGAAGCGGCCGACCAGCCTCGCCTTTACCCGTGCAACTGTGTCCCTCGCCGCGCGGCTCAGGGCGCGGATGGCGCGCCAGGCGTCGGTTGCCTGCAGCCACGCCTTCACCTCAGAGAACTTGCCGTACGCCCAGGCGAACGCCGGAATCCGCATCAGCTTGTCGCGCGTGAGATGGAACAGGCGCTCGACCAGCACGAGCTTGAGCAGTTCGCCGATGATGAAAGTCACGGCGGCGCTCACGACCTGACCCGTTGCAGCGAGGTAGGCCGCCACGGGCTTGATCGGCTCCAGAATGATCACGGGCACGGAAAACAGGGCGAGCGAGGGATAAGGGGACAGCGACCTGATCCAGGTGCGCAACCACTTGAATTCGAAATGCCGCCCAATCCAGCGCGCCATTGGCCGCGCGACGGCCATGAAGACGGCATCCACCAGGAAGTAGATGGCCGCCAGGATGTAAGTAACGGGTTTCAGGATTCGCTTCACGATACCTCTCCCGTGAAGTGAAAGTCGGAACCTGGGCCTAAGTTTCACCTTAACATGGATAGATCGGGGATTCCCGATGGAACTTTTTGGGCGCCTCAGATCTCGGCATAGACCTCCAGCAAATTGCCGTCGGGATCGCGAAAAAACAGCGTCCGGTGTCCGAACGACTGGTTCGTCGGCGGTGACAGCAGCGCCACGCCCTGCCGCACCAGTTCATCGGCACATTGATCGACCTCGGTCGCGGACACCTTGAAGGCCAGCTGCAGCGAGGCGCTGCCTGCCGGTGTCGGCGCGTCGGCCGCGGTCCGGCTCGGTCTCGCCAGCGCCAGCGTATTGCCGCCGAGGCCGTACTCGATCCAGTTCGGCGAGAGCTCGCGCAGCAGCGGAAAGGCGAGAACGTCCTCGTAGAACCGGCGCATCGCCGCCATGTCGCGCACGAAGATGACGGTGTAGTCGATCGCGCCAATGGCGCTGAAGGGGGAGCGGGTGTGCGGGTTAGGTTCGTCTGTCATTGTAGCCCTCATTCCAAACTTAGGCTCGTAGCCCGCATGGAGCGGAATGCGGGACCGGCGGCCCCGGATTGCGCTGCGCTCCATCCGGGCTACAAGGTTCAAGAATTATCGCAACAAACCGCCGCTATAGCGCAGCTCGTACAGCGGTGCGCCATCATGCCGCGAGATCGTCTCGACGCCGTGGAAGCGATCGAGCGCCCTTTCGACCTCGTTGCGGTAAGTCATGCCTGCCTGCTCGAACAGGCGCGGTCCCCGATAAGGCTCCTCGACGCTTACGCCCAACAGCGCCCGGCGCAGGAATTTGTAGATCTCGAGCAGCGTGGACCGATCCGTGATGTCCGCGCGGGCGCCGCCGCTGTAGCTCATCGACCAGATGACACGGTCATCCCGTGACACGGTCTCTTGGCCAACGAAAAACCCCATCCCGAAATAGATATCGCGATAGGCAAAAGGTGGCGCGCGATGCTCGAGCTGCTTGGAGCCGGCGAGCAGCGGCGCGGCCACGGTCGCGTCGTCGTCCAGCCCCGCATAGGTGCGCCGCTTGGCTTCGACCAGGAACGCAGCGAGATCGGGTGGAATGGACGGCATTGTCTAGTCCACCAATTCCGGCCACGGCACGATGGTCGATTTCACCGTCTTCATCGCCATCGCATCCCTCACTGCCTGCGCGACGCCCACTTCCGTGAACGGATAGATCGTCTGCATCTTCAGCCAGGGATATTTGTCACGCGTGCGGTAGAGCATGTCGACGCCGAGCGGGAGATCATTACCGGTAAAGCCCCAGGATCCCAGCACGTTGAGGTCCTTGGTGCAGATGCGGTGCCAGGAGGTCTCGATCGAGCCGGCATCGGTGAACTGACCCATCTCGACATAGGTGCCGCCGTCGCGGAGCATCTCGATGCCTTCGGGGCCGGCGGTCGGATGTCCCGAGCAATCCATCACGAGATCGGCGCCGAAGTGGCCTATGATCTCGCGCACACGGGCGATGCGCTCCTGCGGCGATTTGATCTCCTCGATGTTCACCGTCGCCTCCGCGCCGAACTCGCGCGCGAGCTTGAGCCGCGGCTCTTCCGGCGCGCCGACGCAGATCACACGCCCTGCCCCCATCTCCTTGGCGGCCGCGACCGCGAGAATGCCGATCGGACCCGAGCCCTGGATCACCACCGTGTCGCCCCAGGAAAAACCACCGGCGCGACTGGCGCGGTTGAAGGCGCGGATGCAGGACGTTAGCGGCTCCGAGAGCGCGCCCAGCCGCAGCGACATGTCGTCGGGCAGCTTGTAGATCTTGGTGCCCGGCAGCATCTCGAGATCGACATAGACATATTCGGCCCAGCCGCCCCACATATGCGGCGCCTTGTCGAAGCCGAGATAGCGGCCGTAATAGACCGGCGTCAGGCACTTGTTGGCGGTCTGCGGATAATGGATGCAGTAATAGCAATGGCCGCAGGGCATCAGCGGCGGGATCATCACTTTCGAGCCGACCGTCAGCGGCTTGCTCATGAAGTCCTCGGTGAATTCGTCGCCGCATTCGACGATGATTCCGCCGAGCTCGTGGCCGAGCGTGAACGGCCAGGGCAGCGGCTTCGGCCAATGCCCTTTGAGAATGTGCAGATCGGTGCCGCAGACGCCGCAGGCGCCGACCTTGATCAGCGCAGCCTTTTTGCCGACCTTCGGCCATGGCACGGTCTTGATGACGGGCTCCGAGCCCGGTCCTGCGTGAGTGCAGACGCGGATCTGGTCCATGGGTGTTTCCTCGCTGCCCGTCTGTTATGATTGATGGTGCGGGCGTGAGGCAAAGCGTATGTGAGATGCGCGGTCGTGCCAAGCGTGTGTCTCGTAGCCCGCATGGAGCAGCGCGAAATGCGGGACCGGCGGCCCGGATTACGCTTCGCTCCATCCGGGCTACAAGGACAACGTCGATGCTACGTGACTATCAGCCAACGGATGCGGAAGCGATCGTGCGCGTCGCTCTCGCGGCATTCGCGGAGTTCGAGCAGCACTATTCCGACTGGCCGTTGTTTACGACCCATGTCGCGAAGATGCCGGAGCTTGCCAAAACCGGCGAGATCATCATCGCCGAGGATGGCGGCCAGATCGTCGGCGCCGTCGCCTATATCGGACCGCAAGCCCCGAAGCCGGCCTTCTTCGATCCGGCGTGGCCGGTCATCCGCATGCTGGTGGTCGATCCGGCCGCGCGCAGCAAGGGCATCGGCCGGCAATTGACCGAGGAATGCCTGCGCCGCGCCGAACGCGACCAGTCTCCGGCCATTGCCCTGCATACGACGCCGATTATGACGGTCGCGCTGCCGATGTATCTGCGGATGGGGTTTACCAGGGTTCGCGAGGCGCCGGATATTTTGGGCGTGCCGTATGCGGTTTACGTCAAGGCGCTGGGGTAGGATGGCGTCGGCGTTGATTCTTTGACAGTCGTTGCGAATGACAAACTGGACGAGCCGAACCTGCGCGGCAAATGGCATCGACATCCATTATTTACGGACCGGGGACGACAAGCCTGCGCTGATTGCACTGCATGGTCTGACCGGAAGCGGCGCCTGCTGGACACCGTTGGCGCGCGCTCTCGAGGACGGCTACGACGTCATCATGCCCTCTGCGAGAGGACATGGCGCGTCGAGCGCACCGTCCGGCGGGTATCGGTACTGCGATCTCGCAGCCGACGTCATCGGCCTCATTGACGCGCTCGGGCTGACTGCCCCGATCCTGCTCGGCCATTCCATGGGCGGCATGACCGCCGCCGTGGTTGCGAGCGAGATGGGTACGGCCATTCGCAGCGTTATCCTCGCCGATCCGACTTTCTTGGCACCGGAGCGCCAGCGCGAGGTTTACCGGAGCGACGTCGCCGAGCAGCATCGCCGGCTTCTCGCTCGGGACAAGGATGAGGTACTGGCCGAGGCCCGGCGGCGGCATCCGCACCGCTCATCCGAGCTGCTTGACCTGATCGTTGATGCGCGGCTGCGGACCGAGATCAGCGCCTTCGAGGTTCTCACGCCGCCGAACCCGGATTATCGCGAGCTTGT
Source organism: Bradyrhizobium sp. MI1.7 (assembly GCF_055811795.1). Classification (NCBI taxonomy): domain Bacteria; kingdom Pseudomonadati; phylum Pseudomonadota; class Alphaproteobacteria; order Hyphomicrobiales; family Nitrobacteraceae; genus Bradyrhizobium; species Bradyrhizobium sp. MI1.7. The sequence continues at coordinate 4,620 of NZ_JBVVPO010000007.1, read as the reverse complement.
CAAAGCCATTGCCGTCCCGAGCCTGCTTGTCATCGGAGACAATGGCGTTGTCTCCGTCGAAACGGCGCGGGAGCTGCAGGGGCTCAATCAACACCTCAGCCATGAGGTGATCGCGAATGCGGGCCATGGGTTGCCATATGACAAGCCGGATGAGTTTGCTGCGGTGGTCAGGTCGTTTCTGGCGACGGAGATCGCGTGACTCGCCGCTTCGTAGCCCGCATGGAGCTCTGCGGAATGCGGGGCCGGCGGTCCCGGATTGCGGGCCACGGACACACACCCAAGTGTCTTGAGCGGCCGGCGGCGAACGTGTATGGCCCCAAGGGTCTCACCCTGGTGATCGCTTGAACCCCCTTCCCCAAAATCCTGTTGTCGCGTCCGGATCGTTCGCGGCGATGAAGTCGGTGCCGTACCGGCTCCAGTTCATCGCCTACGTGCTGGCGATGATGGCGGACAACATCGAGCATGTGATCAGCTATTGGGTGGTGTTCCAAAAATTCCATTCGCCGACGCTGGGGGGCTTTGCCGTGCTGTCGCACTGGCTGCCGTTCCTGCTGTTCTCGGTCGCGGTCGGCGGGCTCGCCGACCGGTTCGATCCGCGGCGCATCATCCAATGCGGCATGCTGCTGTTCATCGTGGCCTCGGCCGGATGGGGCTTCTTCTTCATCACCGATACGATCCAGATGTGGCACGCGATGCTGCTGCTGGTGATCCATGGCTGCGCCGGCGTGCTGTGGCAGACGCCGAACCAGCTTCTGCTCTACGACCTCGTCGGTCCCGCGGATCTTCCGAGCGCGGTGCGCCTGAATGCGATGGCGCGCTATCTCGGCATCCTGGTCGGCCCCGCCGTCGGCGGCGCCATCATGCTCACGCTGGGCACCTCGCACGGCATCATCTTCAACACGCTGTTCTACCTGCCGATGCTGCTCTGGCTGTTCTGGGCGCCGGTACGCGACAAGAGTGTCGCGGTGCGGCGCTTTGCGGTGCGCGGCCTTGCCGATATCGTGCTGACGATGCGTGCCATCGGCACGCAGCCGGTGCTGACCGCAATGACGTGGCTCGCCGGCCTCACCTCCTTCATGATCGGCAACGCCTATCACGCCCAGATGCCGGGCTTTGCCGGCGATCTCGGCCACGGCGATCCCGGCGTCTCCTACAGCGTGCTGCTCGCGGCCGACGCAGCAGGTGCACTGCTTGCGGGCATCGCGCTGGAATCCTGGGGACGGTTGAAGGGCACGCCGCGCACCGCGATCACGCTCGCCATGCTGTGGAGCGTGGCGCTGCTCGGCTTCGCCGCGGTGCGGATCTATCCGGTCGCGATCGTGCTGCTGTTCTTTGCGGGCTTCTTCGAGCTGTCGTTCAACACCATGGCGCAGGCGCTGGTGCAGTTGAACGCGCCGCACGATATCCGCGGCCGCGTCGTCGGCCTCTACAACATGGCCGGGCTCGGGATGCGGGCCTTCAGCGGCATCACCGTCGGCCTGTTCGGCGCGGCGATCGGCATTCACTGGTCTCTCGGGCTCTCGGCCGCGGTGCTGCTGGCGCTGCTGTGTCTTCTCTATGGGCGCGCGACGAGGAAGACGGCCGGTTGACTATCGTCCCTCCCCACCGCACCCTCGAGATGGGCCTGAGGAGATGAGGCGTTGCGCAATCGCTGGGGCATTCTTGCGATCCTGTTCGTCGTGCGCCTCACCATCGCGTTCCAGTTCCAGAGCGTGGCCGCTGTCGCGCCGTTGCTGCAACAGACCTTTGGCGTCGGGCTCGCCGATATCGGCATCCTGATCGGACTCTATTTCACCCCCGGCATCGTGCTGGCGCTGCCGGGCGGCGCGATCGGCCGGACTCTTGGCGACAAGCCGACGACGATCGCAGCGCTGCTGCTGATGACCGCGGGCAGCCTCGTCATGGCCACCACCGACATCTGGGGCTGGCAGATGGCAGGCCGGCTCGTCTCCGGCGCCGGCGGCGTGCTGTTGACGGTGCAGCTCACCAAGATGGGCACCGACTGGTTCGCCGGGAAGGAGATCGCGACCGCGATGGCGATCTTCGTCAACTCCTGGCCGGCCGGCGTCGCGATCTCGCTGCTGGTGCTGCCGGCGATCGGCACGGCCTATGGCGCAAGCGCGGTGTTCCTGACGGCGGGCGCACTCACGGCCATCGGTATCGTGCTGATCACGCTCTATCAGTCGCCGCCGGGAGCCACAGTCAGCGCGGCCGGCCCAGGCCGGCTCGATCCCCTCGCACTGCTGGCGGTGATCGTCGCGGGCCTGATCTGGGGACTTTTTAATGTCGGCTTCGCCATGATCTTCTCGTTCGGCCCCTCCCTGCTCGCCGAGCGCGGCTGGAGCATTGCGGCGGCAGGCTCCGCGATCAGCCTCGTGATGTGGCTGTCGGTGATCTCGGTGCCGGCAGGCGGCTACCTCGCCGACCGCTTCAAGCGTCCGCTCACGCTCGCGACCGCAGCCAGCCTCATCGTGGCCGGGCTGCTGGCCTGGTTGCCGCGATCGGATGCAGTGATCACGGTCCTCGTCCTGATCGGCCTGATCGGCGGCCATCCGGCCGGCCCGATCATGAGCCTGGCCGCCCGCGTGCTCGCGCCGGAAACAAGGGCGATCGGCATGGGCGTGTTCTACACTCTCTTCTATGCCGCGATGATGCTGGGGCCGGCGGTGGCCGGCCGGCTGGCCAAATCGGCCGGGACGGCCGCGGTGGCGCTCGACCTCGGCGCGCTGACGGTGCTGGCCTGCCCGCCGTTGATGTGGCTTTTCGAGCGCATTGTGTCTGTCCGTAATCGACGCGCCCAATCCTAACGCGGCGTTAACCCTGTGCACCTTAGGGTCGTCCCGGACTCCGCCAGGCGGGGGGTCGGGTTGTGAAAATGGCGTTGGCGAACAAAAAATTTCTTCCGGCCGCCGAGGAGCGTCGGCGTTTCCAGCGGGTGAAGGTTCATCTGCTCGGCCGCTACATGCTGCCGGACCGCCGGGAATTCCCCTGCCAGGTGATCAACATGTCGCCGGGCGGACTGGCGCTTCTGGCCCCCGGCATCGGCAATGTCGGCGACCGCGTGGTCGCCTATCTCGACCATATCGGCCGGGTCGAGGGCAAGATCACCCGCATCATCGACAACGGTTTCGCCATGACGGTCGGGGCGACGCCCCGCAAGCGCGACAAGCTGGCGGCCCAGCTCACCTGGCTTGCCAACCGCGACATCCTCAATCTGCCGGAGGATCGCCGCCACGACCGTATCGTGCCGCGCAACCCGATCGCGGTGCTGACGCTCGAGGACGGCACCAAGATGACCTGCCGCATCATCGACCTCTCGCTGTCCGGTGCCGCCATTGCCGCGGAGAACCGCCCGCCGGTGAAATCGATCGTGCTGCTCGGCCGGGTCCAGGGCCGCGTGGTCCGAAACCTCGAGGACGGCTTCGCGCTGGAGTTCATGCACGAGCAGCCGATAGAGACTCTCGAAGAGAGCGTTACCGCGCGGTAAAGCGCAAGGACGCTAAAACGCCTGTATTTCCAGCCCTGAAGGCGGCTTCCGCGATGCGGACGCCGCCTTTTTCGTGTCCGGCGACCGCCTCGCGCGGGTTAACGCGAGGGCCGCGTGCGCGCGCAAACAACAGTTCCGCCAGCGTTTCCGCGTTAATAGATAAAATTTGAATCAATTGAAGTCATTTCAAATCTTAGTCGAATTCGATTCAAGTATAGATCGAATTCATCGCGCCTTTTACTTGTATTCGTCTCGACTTGACTTGGCCGACTTAGCGGCAACTCAAAAGCTCCATGCGAAATGTGGTCCCAACAAGAAACGGGGGCCGCAATGTTGGACTTCAGGGGACAGGGGAAAGGGCTGGCACTGGCTGCCATGCTCTTCGGGATCAGCGCGGCAGCGCAGGCCGGCGAAGGCCGTCTGCTCTACGCGAGCCTCGGCGACACCACGCGTGCGCCGATCGGCTGGGTCGAGTTCTGTGCGGATAATGCCGCCCAGTGCCAGGGCGCGCCGACGCAACCGCGCGACATCGTGATGTCGCAGGCCGCATGGCGCGACCTCGTCAAGGTCAATCGCTGGGTCAACGAGACCGTCAAACCTCTGACCGACCAGGAGCACTGGGGCGTGATCGAGAAGTGGTCGCTGCCGACCGACGGTTACGGCGATTGTGAAGACTACGTGCTGCTGAAGCGCAAGATGCTGATCGATGCCGGATGGCCGCGCGAGGCCCTGCTCATCACCGTCGTGCGGGACAAGAAGGGCGAAGGACACGCGGTGCTGACGGTGAAGACCGACAAGGGCGAGTTCGTTCTCGACAATCAGAACGAGAACGTCGTTGCCTGGACGGAGACCGGCTACCGCTTCGTCAAGCGCCAGTCACAGAGCGATCCCAACGTCTGGGTCTCGCTCGGCGACACCAAGCCGGCGGTCTCCACCGCCAGCGCCAAGAACTAGCAGTCAGGAAAACGAGTTACGCGGCCCGGTCACATCCCCACCCCTCCCCGTCCCAGACCGGTTCGCGCGCGGCCCCCCCAACCCCCAATGCGGGGCGCCACATTTTTTTTGGGGGGCCAAAACCCCAGGGCCGACCCCGGCCCCCCCCCCGCCGGGGAAAAGCCCCCCCTGGCGTTCAA
>NZ_JBVVPO010000006.1:29746-213673 GCF_055811795.1 Bradyrhizobium sp. MI1.7 | reverse complement strand
GCTAGCTCGCTAAAACACGCCCGAATTAAAAAATCCCCCCGGGCGCGTATTGGAACCCCCCCTCCCCCCCCCCCGGGGGGGCGCGTGTAACCCCCCTGTGTGTACTTGCGCGCCGCGCACCGCGCGCATGTCCTTGTCGATGTAGACGACCTACGAGCTTACGAGTGCCACCCGTGATGATCGTTGTGGTGAGACATCAGATCAGCCAGATGCGCTACGAACGAGCCCGTGTCCGTCGTATCCGTCTGCCCCGAACCGGCATCCGCAGTCGTGTTCGACGTCGCAGTGTGACCCCGCCACCAGGAATGATCTCCGGATGCGGACGACGTGCTGGCATTATTGAGCCACTGCGAGAAATCGAGCCCACCACCGTTGTGGTTGTGCCCGCCACCGCCGTTGCCCGCCTGCCAGGACGAACCGCCCCACCAGCCGCCGCCGCCGCCGTGGTGATGACCACCCCAGCCGCCAGTATCCGTCGAACCGCCGGTTGACGGATCAGTCGTTCCGTCCGAGCCCGAGACGGGAGGGGTGCCTCCGGTGCTACCGCCAGCATCGGCAACCGGCGGCGTGGAGCCGTCCGTGCCGGTGCTACCGCCACCGTCCGCAACCGGCGGCGTGTTGCCGCCCGTGCCGGTGCTACCGCCAGCGTTGTCAACCGGCGGCGTGCTGCCGTCCGTGCCGGTGCTACCGCCAGCGTTGTCAACCGGCGGCGTGCTGCCGTCCGTGCCGGTGCTACCGCCAGCGTCCACCGGCGGCGGCGTGTCGGTCACCGGATCGGTAACAGGCGGAGCGGTCGCGCCCCCCGTGCCATGGCTCGTATTGTGCGCAAGGAACACCTGCTGCAGTGCCGGCAAATTCTCGAGCGCAGTGTCGCCATTCTGCGATCCCCACGCGTAAGCATAGTCAAAGGCCGGATTGGGAACGAGGTCCGCCCAATGATCGATCATTGCCTGCTCTTGCGCGGCAGTCGGCACAGCGACCTTGCTGCCGGTTTCGGTGGACCAGCCGCCACCGCCGAACGCCTGATAAACCGGAACGATGGAGTCGAGCGGGATTCCGGCTTGCTCAGCGGCAGAGACGTACTTGTCGATCGTGCTGAGGTCGACGTTCGGACGGTCCGTCCACACCGGATACCAATCGAGACCGAAGTAGTCGATGTGGGTGTTCGCCTGGTTGTAGCTGTTCATGTAGTTCGGATCGTCCGATGATCCAGTGTTCATCAGGACGGTGAACGTCTTGGCCCCGGGATCGTGCTGATGAATCCAGTCGGATTCAGCCTTCAGATCCGCGGGGTCGGCTTGCGGTCCCCACTGACCGGTCAGATCAGGCTCATCCACAAGGTAGAAGCCGAACACTTTCGGATTGTTGAGGAACGGCGTCACCTGGTCGATAAAGTCCTGAGTCACGCCGTGGTACTGATCGAGCCAGACCAGACCCTGCACACCGTCGGGCAGTGCATTCACCTGGTCGACATACTGGACATCTGCGAGATTAAAGCCAGCTTCAGCTGGTGCGAAGTTACCTTGCGAGTCCAGACCCCCGCCCGCAGCGTAGTGTAATGTTGCCAATGATATTCCCCTGTCAGTGTTGAAAGCCCCCAGTGACCTGTAGGTCTGAGCGCCCGACAACCGATCGTGCGTCCCACCGAGGTGAACGTATGTTTACGTTTGAGGCAGGAATCTCCGTTCCATTGGGCGTAACCAAGGGATTATTGTGCTGAAAGTTTGCACAACAACGCGCCAACGCTGATCGCCGGATCTGCGGGAAAACTTGTTTTGAAAGACGATTCAACGATATGCGGCCAATCGAGGCCGAGAAGATCAATGTTGAATCTGGCACAACGCCGACGAAATTGTTCAATGCCGGTAGCGGGCAGCAAACCGGATTGATGTCCGTGGATTACCTCCGATGACGGATGTTCTCATCGAAGCGTTTCCGTTGTTCAGTAAAGGGCGTGGCGCAAATAGAGAGAAAATCCAAGCGGATCAGCGCTCCTGTGAGCCGGTATTTTAGCACCAAAGGCGAGCTCGTTTGCGGGGGCAATTGCGAATCGCGGAAGTATTAGGCGCTGGGTTGCCTTGCCGCTCTTTAGCACCGTGGCTGGAGAGCTCTTTTTGATAGCGCACGCGAAGCGAATTTGTCCCACCCGTTCGCTGTGCCGCGCGCTGGCGATTTTTCGAGTAGAATCAGCTCATTTGCTGCCGAGGACGTCATGTCAGGGTCGGCCCAAACGAACGTCAAGTTTCCGCCGGGTTCACGAATTCAGGTAAAGCCGGCAGCCGGTCCTCGCTTATCTGGAAAGACCGGGACCGTGGTTGGGGCCGGATACTATCCGAAGAGCCTCCGCGTCATTCTGGACGGATCGAAGGGACCAATTACTCTTCACGTGGACTACGTGGCCATGATCGACACGTGAAGCGGGCGCAGCGTTCACGGCCCCACTTGCGGCAGAAGGCGCTCTTCAACGACGCGTTTTGAGTTACTCCAGAAGTATAGCCGGCCCCTGATCCAGCATTGGGCCGCTCTTTTGACCCATTTCAGCCAATCTTTGTTAGTTGCTCGTTGCTCGGGGCAGGATCCATCAATCCCGGAGCCTGCGATGTTCAAGCAAGTTATTTCTGCGTGCTGCCTCGTTGTGATCACCTCGCTCAATTCCGATGCACGACCCTATCGCATGCAGCACGCCTCTGAATGCAACGTCACCATGCCATGCGACTTCTCGAACTACGCGCAAATCCCGAACCAGCGAAGAGAGGTGCGAGACTCATTGCAGATACACCGAACCAAACAACTCTCCGTCGTCGCCAATACAAATATTGCGGCGTCTGATAGTCCCGTCAGCACTCGGATCGTTGGCGGCCGCCCCGCGGGCTGCCCCTCCTCATTCTGCGGTTGTGCCGCAGCCCTGCGCCTGTTTGGTCGCATCGTTCCGGAATTGAATCTCGCGGCAAACTGGCTGAGATTTCCGCGTACGTCGCCAGCACCAGGAATGGTCGCGGCAAGACGCGGGCACGTTTTCGTCCTCGAGCAGCACATCGGGGGCGACGTTTGGATGGCGTACGACGGCAACTCAGGTGGACGCGCAACGAGAATACACGCGCGTTCTTTGAGGGGGTACACGGTTGTGAATCCGCGCGCGACGCTGACTTGAATTTAGCCCTTTATCGAATCGGCAACACGGTTGCCAAGCACCGGCATGCTTTCACCGGGACAGCGGCAATCTCTCGTCGCTGAGGCGCCGTTATTCTCTCCGGTCGAAACACGATCTAATGGCTCAACGCAATCATATTGGTTGGTCGGGGAGCTGGAGGCAAATGTGCTGGCGGCACCGATCGGCGGCCGTCAGCCCGACACCGTCAGGCGACGACAGATCTCGCGCTCTCCCGCTCTCGCATCGCTCCCTCGATAGCCTTCTCAAGGGCAGCCTGATCGAACGGCTTCGACAGGCGGCGCAGATTGGAACGCGCGTCGATGGGAAGCTCCGCATATCCGGTGCTCAGGAGGATGACCGTACCGGGACGCTCCACGACCACGGCTTCAGCAAGCTGCAGGCCGGTCATGACCGGCATCGCATAGTCGGTGACGACGAGTTCGATGGTCTGCGTGCGGCGGAGGAGATCCAATGCCTCTTCGCCCGAGCGTGCCTCGACCACTGCATGCCCGAGATCCTCCAGCATTGCCGCCGTATTCTCCAGCACGAGAGGGTCGTCGTCGACCAGAAGCACGGAAAGCCGGTGGTCGGCCCGAAGCATGGGTGCCGGGGACTCCGCTCGCGGCGCTGGCACCGCGGCCTCCTCCTCAGCCACCGGCAGCCAGATCTCGGCCGTCGTGCCCACTCCAAGGCGGCTCTTCAGGACGAGCCTGCCGCCGGACTGCTCGGCGAGGCCGTGAACCATCGATAGTCCGAGCCCGGTGCCTTTGCCGATACCCTTCGTCGTAAAGAACGGCTCCTGAGCGTGCTTCAGCGTTTCCTCGTCCATGCCGCAGCCCGTGTCGCTCACCGAGAGCGCCACGTAGCGGGGAGCGCCAGCTTCGTGTTGCTCGTCTCTGGCGGAGATGGTTATCAGGCCACCGGCCGGCATCGCATCACGCGCGTTTACGGCGAGATTGAGGATGGCCAGTTCGAGCTGGTTGGCGTCAATCTTTACGTTTGGCAGGTCCAGCGGAAAGAGTGTGTCGATACGGACGCCTGCCTCGAATTTCAGCAGTGACGCCATGCCCCGCACCAGTGCGGCGATATCGACGACAGCCGGCTTGAGATCCTGTTTGCGAGCGAAGGCGAGCAAGCGCTGGGTTAGCAGTGCGCCCCGCTGCGCGCCTTGCATCGCGTTGTCCACGAGACGCTGTATCTTCGGATCGTCTGTTTGCAGGCGTTTTTTCAGGAGCTCGAGGCTGCCGAGAACGGCGGCGAGCAGGTTGTTAAAATCGTGGGCCACGCCGCCGGTGAGTTGACCGATGGTCTCCATTTTCTGCGACAGCGTCAGCGCTTCGCGTGCCCGATCCAGCGCTTCCTGTGCCCGTCTCCTCTCGCTGATGTCGCGCACGATCTTGGCAAACCCGGTGATCAAGCCGCTTTCGTTCCGTACCGCGACCAGGGTTGCCTCTGCCCAGAAGCGGCTGCCATCCCGGCGCACGCGCCAGGCTTCCACTGCTGACTTGCCGTACCGCTCCGCCTCCAGGAGAGCACGTGCTGGCGCCCCGGAAGCGCGGTCTTCGTCGGTATGAAGGATCGCGTAGCTGGTCCCTACGATGTCGTCGCCGTAACCCATCAGCCGGCGCGCCCCGAGATTCCAGTTTCCGACGGACCCATTCGGCTCGATCATGAACATGGCGTGATCGGCGATGCCCTCCACCAGGAGCCGAAAGCGTTCTTCACTTCGCCTCAGCGCGCTGGCCTCGCGTTCGGCGCGCTCCGCCGAGGCCCGATCATAGACGGCAGCGGCAATCCCAATGCTCAGGATCAAGATGGTGGCGCCGGCGAGCAGAAATGCCAGCGGCGCCCGACCCACGAAATGTCCAGCGTGTCCCGCCATGGTGTTCGCAGGCTCGAACGAGGCACCTTCCATAGCTGCGTAATGCATGCCGGAGATCGCGAGACCCATGACAAGTCCTGCGAAAAGTCGCTGCGTCGCGTTCGTCTTGCGAAAGGCAAGCCAGAGCGCCACGACCGAAGCGCACATCGCGATCACGACCGAGAGCACGACCCACCGAGGATCGTACGCGACGGATGCCGCCATTCTCATCGCGCTCATGCCCGTATAGTGCATGCCGGATATGCCAAGCCCCATCGCCAGGCCGGACACCAGGAGCGCCTGCGGGCGTCTTCCGACCACGGCAAAGGCCGCGGCCGCGACAACAATGGGGACGACAAGCGATAGAAAGGTGAGGAATGGATCGTAGGAGATCTCGACCCCGGGCAGCCTGAAGGCCAGCATGCCGACGAAATGCATGGACCAAATGCCGCCGCCCATAGCGGTGGCCGCGGCTGCAAGCCAAGCCGGACGAGCCCGCCCAGACGCGGCACGCATCCGGGTCGCGAGGTCGAGCGCTGTGTAGGAGGCGAGCGCGGCGATCAGGATCGACAGCGCCACAAGAACGGGATCGTGAGAGGCCGTATGGTGATTCATTTCCACCAGATGGTAATGGAAATCCGGGGCAAATTCACCCTAGGTCGAATAGCGGCGGCGGGATCGGGGCCCGGCCGGCCGCGATCCGTGGCACCCTGTCGGCAAATTCAAGCTGGATCCAGCCGCCAGGGGGCTGTTTCCGCCCCACCTCCCTTGGGGATTTGAACCGGACCAGGCCTGTGCTGGGTCAGGCTCCATGCACGGACCAAGCGGAGGATCGTGCCCCTCACGCACCGCCCTTCAAATTGGGCAAGCCGGCCGCCTATTGCACCGCGAAGCCAATTGCGCCGCAACATTCAAAATGAGACTGCCCGTCAAGCCGCACGACGCGCCCATACGTGCACTGCATCCGACTTCGGTTAGCCTTCGTTCAACAGCCGGGCGCCTTTCGGGAGCCACGGCGCCGCGCCAATTCAGCGAAAAATTTGGCCATAGAGGGAGGAATGAAATGTTGAAATGCAGTGTGGGACTGATCGCGCTAAGCAGCCTTTTCCTTTCAGGCGCGGCAATCGCCCAGGAAAAGATCAAGGTCGGCGTCACCGCAACGCTGGAAGGCACCTACACGGTGCTCGGCGAGGACGGCATGCGCGGCCACCAGACGGCGCTCAATGTGCTTGGCAAGAAGGTCGGCGACAAAGAGCTTGAATTCATCGTTGCTTCGACCGACGCGACGCCGGATTCCGCGGTGCGCGCCGTGCGCAAGCTGATCGAGCAGGATAAGGTGCAGATCCTGTTGTCGCCGCTCTCCGGCGACGAGGGCATTGCGGTCAAGAACTTCGCCAAGACCCATCCCGAGTTGACCTTCATCAATGCGGCATCCGGCGCGCAAGAAACCACCTATGTCGATCCCGCTCCGAACTTCTTCCGCTACAACATGGACGGCGCGCAGTGGCAGGTGGGCCTCGGCCAATACGCCTATGAAACCAAGAAATATCGCAAGATCGCGACCGTCGGCGAGGACTATTCTTTCATCTACACCCAGGTATTCGGCCTCGTGCTCGAATTCTGCGGCGCCGGCGGCCAGGTCACCAACCGGCAATGGGTGCCGCTCGGCACCAAGGATTTTGCCTCCGTCATCGCGGCGCTGCCCGACGATGTCGATGCGATCTATCTCGGCCTCGGCGGTGCGGATGCCGTCAACTTCCTGAACCAATACCAGCAGGCCGGCGGCAAAGCGCATCTGATGGGCGGCTCCATCATGATCGACCAGACCATCCTGTCCTCGAAAGGCAACGCAAAGAACGCGCTGGTCGGCACCATCGCGGCGAGCGGCCAGGCCGACACCTGGGAGGATCCGGGTTGGCAGAAGTTCGTGAAGGCGTATCAGGACGCGTTTCCACCCAACAAGCGCTTCCCGAGCCCGTCGCTTCTTGCGACCAACTACTACGGCTCGACTATGGCGCTGATCCTCGCGCTCCGTGAGGTCAATGGCGATCTTTCCAACAACCAGGCCAAGTACAAGGAGGCGCTGGCCAAGATCGAGATCGACGCACCGAACGGCAAGATCAAGCTTGACGCCAACCGCCAGGCGATCGGCACCAACTTCGTCACCGAGGTCGTCGATGACGGCAAGGGTGCGCTGTTCAGTAAAGTCGTGAAGGTGATCCCGAACGTGAACCAGACGCTCGGTTACGATCCGGCGGTGTTCGCCAAGATCGGACTGCCGAGCCGTACGGTCCCGGAATGTAAGAAGTACTGACGCATTCACCGTCGCTCGTTTCGCATGCTCTCCGGCAACCGGGAGCGATTTGCAGGCGCGATATCTTGCGCTCTTGCAATCTCGCCCCGGTTGTTGAACGCTGACTGAAAAGACAAGAACATTCAGGAGGGAAGGCATGAGCCGGGCGCTTGCCGTCTTTCACGGCCGGTTCGGTCGGGCGACGGTCTATCAGTTGAACCGCCCCTTCAACGTGCACGCACATCGCGAAGGTCATCTGATCTTCCATGTTGGCGGCCTGTCCGCATGCATCGACGTCTGTAACGGGCACTACGACCTTACGGAAAGCTCCATCGTTGCGGTCAATCCCTGGGAGCCTCACAATTTCCTGCCGTCCGATCTCGACGGTGGCGCGATCTTCTTCGTGCTCTACGTCAATCCGGAATGGTTCGCGCCCGACGCGCCCGGTGCCGACCGCCTGCGTTTCGGCCGCACCCAGTTCAAGCGCACGGTCGCACTCGACAAGCACATCAGACGAACCGCAGCACTTGTGTGCGGCGCACCGTCACTCTCCAGCCTCGATGCCGAGCTGCGGCGGCTGATCGACATCTGCTACGACGAAAGTTGGCAGCAGGCCGAGATCGCCCGTGACGCACGCACGGCTGGCGCCGTCACCGACTTCCGCGTGCGCAAATGCATCAAGCTGATGTCGGAAAGTCCGGGCGCCGAAATGGAGCTCGACACGATCGCGCGCGAATCCGGCCTGTCGCGACCGCATTTCTACCGGTTATTCCGCACCCAGACCGGCGTCACGCCGCATCTCTACCTCAACACCCTGATCATGGAACAGGCGCTGGAAGCCCTTGTCGCCGGCGAAGCACCGATCGCCGACATCGGCTTCGACCTCGGCTTCTCCTCGCAAAGCGGCTTCACACGCTTCTTCACCGCCAATGTCGGGATGGCGCCGACCGATTACCGCCGCGCCGCCAAGGTTTTGCGGGCCTGACCGCGCGCGAAAAGATACTGACGATCAAACGCTCCCCTTGTGCCCTCGCTAAGATGGTCGGAACGCGATCCCGAAAAGAGGATCGCAAGTCCGGGAGGACGCACGTCCATGGCGAGGTACGCAGCCTACGCAAGGCTGTTCGACCAGCGTTCAAAACATGAGGCAGGGCGAGGTCGAAGCGGCCTGATCGCGCCCTCTTCCCGTTTGCGGGGGCGCGAGGCGGGGATGAGGCAGTTGACATGACGCGCTTCGTCGAACGTCATCCAGCCTGGGCCCTGATCGTGATCATCGCGATCGCGCTTGCACTGTGGCTGACCTTGGCGGTATGGCCGCCCGGACTTGAAGAGGCGATCGGCCGCAAGCGGGTCTTCCTGAACGCCGTGTTCAACGGCATCACGCTCGGCGGCCTCTACTTCCTTGTCGCCAGCGGTTTCACCCTGATCTTCGGCCTGATGCGCAACGTCAACCTCGCGCACGGCTCGCTGTATTTGTTCGGCGGCTATGTCGGCTACGCCATCAGCGCCTCGACCGGCTCCTGGCTCCTCAGCTTCATCGTCGCCTTCATCCTGACGGCGCTGGTCGGCGTCCTGCTTCAGCTCATCGTCTTCCGCCGCATGGAGGGCCAGGACTTGCGGCAGACCATGGTGACGATCGGTCTCTCGATCGTTTTCGCCGATCTCATGCTGTGGGCTTGCGGCGGCGACTTCTATCAGATCCAGACACCGAACTGGCTGATCGGCCCGATCGAGCTGCCGCTGGTCACTGCGGTGAAATCCTCGGGCGAACCGGTCTATCTCCGCTATCCCCTGGTCCGGCTGGTGATCTTCGCCGCGTCCGTCGTGATCGGCCTGGCGATGTGGCTGGCGCTCAACCGCACACGCATCGGCATGATCATCCGCGCCGGTGTCGACGATCGCGACATCCTGGCCGCGACCGGAGTGCGGATCCAGCTCGTCTTCGTGCTGGTCTTTGCGCTCGGTGCCGGGCTTGCCGGCATCGCCGGCGTCGTCGGCGGCACCTTCCAGTCTCTCTCGCCTGGCGAAGACATCCGCTTCCTGCTTGCCTCGCTCGTCGTCGTCATCGTCGGCGGCATGGGCTCGATCCCCGGTGCCGCGCTCGGCGCGCTGATCATCGGCCTCGCCGAACAGCTCGGTTCGGTCTACATCCCGACCTACGCCATCGTCGTGACCTTCCTGATCATGGTGCTGGTACTGGCAGTCCGGCCGCAAGGCCTGTTGGCGAGGCGCTGAGATGTCGCTCGCCCACGACGCCCACGTCACCGTTCGTCCCGCCGCAGCGGCGCAGCGCCCCACCTTGCGCGGATGGCCGGAGATCAACAATCCTGCAGCCTGGATCGTCGCGGCCATTCTCCTGATCATGCCGCTGATCGCCAACGGCTTCTTCCTGATCGAGATCTTTGCGACCACGCTGATCCTCGGCATCATGGCGCTGAGCCTGATGTTCCTCGCCGGCTACGGCGGCATGGTCAGCCTGATGCAGCTCACCATCGCGGGCTTCTCCGCCTATATGGTCGCGGTGTTCGGCGTCAGCGGCAACGCCAATATCAGCCTGGGTTGGCCGTGGTGGCTCGCGGTCCCGATGGCGCTCGCGCTCGCGACCCTGTTCGGCACGCTTGGCGGCGCGCTGGCCGTGCGCACCGAGGGCATCTACACCATCATGATCACGCTCGCGATCGGCGCGGCTTTCTATTATTTCACCAACCAGAACTGGGCGATCTTCAACGGCCATACCGGCATCAACACTGTTGCAACGCCGCATTTCTGGGGCGTCAACTGGCGCGCCGACATTCCCTTCTATTACATCGTGCTCGCGGTCGCTGCGCTGTGCTACTTCGTCGTTGAATACATCTCCCGCGCACCATTCGGCCTGGCGCTGCAGGGTGTGCGCGACAATCCCCGCCGCATGGCGGCGCTCGGCTTCAACGTCAATGCGCACCGCGTCGCCGCCTACGCCTTCGCGTCCTTTGTCGCGGCGCTGGCCGGCGTTCTCCAGGTCTGGAACTACCGGCAGATCTCGCCGGGATCCGTCAGCGTCGGCGCCTGCATCGATATCCTCATCATCGCCGTGGTCGGCGGCATCACGCGTCCCATCGGTCCGTTCATCGGCGCACTGATCTTCGTGCTGTTACGCACCTTCGCGCTCGACTTCCTGGTCAAGCTCGGGCTCGACGGCAACCGCTTCCGGCTGCTGATCGGCCTCGGTTTCCTCGCCATCGTCTTCTGGTCCTCGGACGGCGTGATCGGGCTCTGGCAGAGCTGGCGACAGCGCCAGCGATCCGGCGCGGCCCGTTCAAGCGAACGTCACGGCCGAGGATCTGGTCAAGGATCCGGTCATGGATAGCGTAGCGCAACGCCTCTCAGCCGTCGGCGCCGGCGCGGCGCTGGAGCTTCGCGGCGTGACGCGCCTGTTCGGCGCGCTGGCTGCGCTCACCGACGTCACCATTACCGTGCGCCCCGGCGAGCGGCGCGCGGTGCTCGGCTCGAACGGTGCCGGAAAAACCACCCTGTTCAACTGCATCACCGGCGATTTCCCGCCGTCCTCCGGCACCATCCGTTTCTTCGGCGAGGACGTCACCCACTTCCCGCCCTACGAGCGCATCCGCCGCGGCCTGCGCCGGACCTACCAGATCTCAGCACTCTTTCCTGGTCTCACCGTCCAGGACAACGTCTACCTCGCCTGCCGCGGCGTCTCGCGCGGCCGCTTCTCGTTCCTGCGCCCCGGACAGAACGACGCACTGATGAGCGCGGCCGATAATCTCGTGCAGGCTGTCCATCTCACAGGCGTGAAGGACCAGCGCGTCGCGGAGCTTGCGCATGGCCAGCAGCGCCAGCTCGAGATCGCACTGGCGCTCGCCGGCGCGCCGCGCTTCGTGTTGTTCGACGAGCCGGCCGCGGGGCTGTCTCCGACCGAGCGTGCCGAGCTGGTCGAGATCTTGACCTCGCTGCCGGCGCATATCGGCTACATCATCATCGAGCACGACATGGACGTGGCGCTACGCGTCGTCGAGAGCGTCACGATGATGCACAACGGGCGCATCTTCAAGGAAGGCCTGCCGCAGGAGATCGAGTCCGATCCCGAGGTGCAGGAGCTTTACCTCGGAGGCGGCCATGAATGAGGTCCGCCGCTCGGCCGCCGCCGCCCTCGAAGTCCGCGGCCTCGACGTCTACTACGGGCATTCGCATGCGCTGCAGGGCGTGGACCTGACGCTCGAAGCCGGCGTATTCTCGGTGGTCGGTCGCAACGGCATGGGCAAGACCACGCTGTGCAAGGCGATCATGGGGCTGGTGCCGGTCAGCGGCGGCTCGATCCGCGTCCGCGGCGACGACATCACCCGGCGGCCGCCCGCCCACATAGCCCGGCTCGGCGTCGGCTACGTGCCGCAGGGCCGGCGGCTATGGCGCTCGCTCAGCGTCGACGAGCATCTGCAGCTTGCCGCGGGCCTGCGGCGCGGGGCTTGGACGGTCGAGCGCATCTACGAGACCTTTCCGCGATTGGCCGAGCGCAAGGACCATGGCGGCGGCCAACTCTCCGGCGGCGAGCAGCAGATGCTGGCGATCTCCCGCGCGCTGCTCACCAATCCGCAGCTCCTGATCATGGACGAGCCGACCGAGGGGCTTGCGCCCGTCATCGTCGCCCAGGTCGAGGAGATGCTGGTAGGGCTTGGCGAGGACGGCGACATGTCCGTGCTCGTGATCGAGCAGAACATCGGTGTGGCCACGGCCGTCTCGCGCAACGTCGCGATCATGGTCAACGGCCGCATCAACCGCATCATCGATTCCGCGCGCCTTGCCGCGGACCGGGGGTTGCAGCAGCGCCTGCTCGGCGTCGGCCTCCACGCCGAGCTCGAGCCCGCCGTCGACATGCCGGCGGCAGGCACCGGGGCGAAGGCCGCACCGCAGCCGTCCCGTCCAGGCGGCCCGATCCGTGTCTACATCTCCAACCCGACACCGCCCACCCGCTGGTCGCAGCCGGTCCCGATCGCCCGCATCGAGGCCGCCGCCCGCACGCTCTCGACACAGGTAGCGCGTCTCGACGAGACCGCCCGGCGCCGGCGCGAGCCGGTCGCGGCGCAAACGCAGGGACCCCCGGTCGTGCTCGTCGTCGGCACGCTCGACACCAAGGGCACGGAGCTTCGCTTCATCCGCGACATCATCGCCGGGAGCGGCCTGCGCACGCGACTGGTCGATGTCTCCACCAGCGGCCGGCACGCAACCAGCGACGTCTCGGCCCAGGAGATCGCCTTGAACCATGGGCGCGGCGGATCGGCGGTGTTCGGACCCGACCGCGGCGCCGCCGTCACCGCGATGGCCGAGGCCTTCGCCAGCTGGCTGCGACGCCAGAACAATATTGCCGGCGTGATTTCGGCGGGCGGCTCGGGCGCAGCGTCACTGGTCGCGCCGGGGATGCGGACCCTCCCCGTCGGAGTGCCCAAGCTGATCATCTCCTCCGTCGCCTCCGGCGACGTCGGGCCCTATGTCGGCCCGGCCGACATCACCATGATGCATTCGGTCACTGACGTGCAGGGCCTCAACTCGATCTCGCGTGCCGTGCTCGCCAATGGCGCCCATGCGCTGGCCGGCATGGTCAGGGCGCGGCTCGATCAGCACGCGCAGAAGGATGGCGGCGACGGCGCATTGCCGTCGGTCGGCATCACCATGTTCGGCGTCACCACGCCGGCGGTCCAGAAGATCGCGGCCGACCTGCGCGAGGATTTTGAGTGCCTCGTCTTCCACGCCACCGGCGTTGGCGGCCGCTCAATGGAGAAGCTCGTCGATTCCGGGCAGATCGCCGGCGTCATCGATCTCACCACCACGGAAATCTGCGATCTCCTGATGGGTGGCGTGTTCCCGGCAACCGACGACCGCTTCGGCGCCATCATCCGCAGCCGCCTGCCCTATGTCGGCTCGGTGGGCGCGCTCGACATGGTGAATTTCGGCGCCCCGGACACCATTCCCGAGCGCTACCGCGGCCGCAAATTCCACGTCCACAACCCCCAGGTCACCCTGATGCGGACCACGGCCGAGGAAAACGAACGCATGGGCCGCTGGATCGCCGATCGGCTCAACCAGATGGACGGCCCGGTGCGCTTCTTCCTGCCCGAGGGCGGCGTCTCCGCGCTCGACGCGCGAGGACAGCCATTCTGGGATCCCGATGCCGATGCGGCGCTGTTCCGTGCGCTGGAGCGGAACGTGCGGCAGACCGCCAACCGTCAGCTCATCCGCGTCCCCAAGAACATCAACGATCCCGAGTTCGCCTCCACCATCGTCAGCGCGTTCCGGACCTTGTTCGGCCGCACCGGGGCGCGCCGGAGACTAGCGAGGTGACCGATGGCCCGGTTTGAACGCGCAGAACTGTTGAAACGCTTCCGCGACATGGCAAAGCGCGGCGAGCCCATCATCGGCGGCGGCGCCGGCACCGGCCTGTCGGCCAAGTGCGAGGAAGCCGGTGGCGTCGATCTCATCGTCATCTACAATTCCGGCCGCTATCGCATGGCCGGCCGCGGCTCGCTTGCGGGATTGATGGCTTATGGCGACGCCAACGCCATCGTGCTGGAGATGGCCGGCGAAGTGCTGCCCGTCGTGACCAAAACGCCAGTGCTCGCTGGAGTCAATGGCACGGATCCGTTCCGCGACATGGACGTTTTCCTGGACCAGTTGAAGGCGCTCGGTTTCGCCGGCGTGCAGAACTTTCCGACCGTCGGCCTGATCGACGGCGTGTTCCGCGCCAATCTCGAAGAGACCGGCATGTCCTACGCGCTCGAGATCGACATGATCGCCAAGGCGCGCGAGAAGGACCTGCTGACGACGCCCTACGTCTTTACCGAGAAGGAAGCCGCCGCGATGGCGATCGCGGGCGCGGATATCATCGTCTGTCACCTCGGCCTGACGACCGGGGGCACCATCGGCGCGCAGACCGCGCCGAAGCTCAAGGATTGCCCGGCGCGCATCGACACCTGGGCCTCCGCCGCGCTCAGCGTCAATCCGGACATTCTGGTGCTCGCCCACGGCGGACCGATCGCCGATCCGGACGACGCCGATTTCATCATGAAGAACACCCGCTACTGCCACGGCTTTTACGGCGCCTCCTCGATGGAGCGGCTGCCGGTCGAGCGGGCGCTGACGGATCAGGTACGCAAATTCAAGGCGATCGGCGCGCGATAACGCCGGAAGGTCGAGGGAGGGAAATATGTCAGGGACTCTGGTCGGTGAATTGATCCTCTGGCTGATCGTCGCCATCGTGGTGATCGTGGTCGGCGTCTACATCGTGAACTGGCTCTACCATCGCTCGTCCAAGGAGACCTCATTCGTCCGGACCGGCCTGCTCGGCGAGCGCGTCGTGATCAACGGCGGCGCGTTCGTGCTGCCCTTCATCCACGACTACACGCCGGTCAACATGAACGTGCAGCCGATGGGCATCGTGCGCTCCCGGCAGGACGCCGTGATCACCCGGGACCGCATGCGCGTCGACATCGAGGCCGACTTCTATGTCCGCGTTCAGGCGACCCGCGAAGCCGTGTCCATCGCCGCCGCCACGCTCGGCCGCCGCACCATGGAGCCCGAGAAGCTCCACACCCTGCTCGCCGGCAAATTCATCTCCGCGATCCGTTCGATTGCCTCGGAGATGACCCTGGAACAGATGCACGAGCAACGCGGCGAGTATGTGGCCCGCGTCAAGGCGAACGCGGCCGAGGCCCTCGCTCAGAACGGACTCGAGCTGGAGTCCGTCGCGATCACCGATCTCGACCAGACCGATCTCGAATTCTTCAATCCCTCGAACCGCTTCGACGCCGAAGGTCTGACACGCCTGATGGAGGACATCGAGGCCAAGCGCAAGCTGCGCAACGACATCGAGCAGGATTCGATGATCAAGATCCGCTCCCGGAATCTGGAGGCCGAGCGACAGGCCCTCGAGATCGAGCGCGAAAGTGAGACGGCGCGCCTCGAGCAGGAGCGTGACATCGAGATGCGCCGCGCCCTGCAACGCACCGAGGTCGCGCGTGAGCGGGCCCTGCGCGAGACCGAGGCCGAGCAGGCGCAGATTTCCGCGCGGGAGACCATCGAGAAGGCACGCATCGCCAACGACCAGGCGATCGCGGAAGCCCGCATCGCCTCGGAGCGCGAGACGCGCCAACGGGAGATCGAGCGCACCCGCACCATCGAAGAGAAGGAATTGCTCGCCCGCGAGGAGATCGAGAAGACCCGGATCGCCAACCAGCGCTCGATCGACACCAGCCGCATCGCCTCTGAGCGCGAGGTGCGCCAGCGCGAAATCGAGCGGATGCGTACTATCGAAGAAGCCGAGATCGCCGCCCGCGAGGCGATCGAGAAAGCGCGTATCCAGCAGGACCGGGTGGTGACCGACGCCCGTATTGCCAACGAGGAAGAGACACGGCGCCGCGAGATCGAGCGGACCCGCGCCGTGGACGAAGCCGAGATCGCCGCCCGCGAAGCGACCGAAAAGGCCCGCATCGCCCAGACCATGATTGTCAATGTCGAGCGCATCGCGTCAGACGAGCGCACCCGCGCGCTTGAGATCCAGCAGGTGCGCACGATCCAGGAAGCCGAGATCGAGGCCCAGCGCGCGGTCGAGGCCGCGCGCATCGCCCGTGAGCGGACACTTGCCGCCGAGCGCATCGCCGCTGAGCAGAATACGCGGCAATTGGAGATCGAGCGGAACCAGGCACTCGACGTCGCGGGAATCGCGGCACGCGAGGCGACGGAAGCCACCCGTATCGCCCAGGAGGAACGAGTTCGTTCGCTCGAGATCGCCCGCAACCGCGCCGTCGAGGAAGCCGATATCGCCTCCCGCGAAGCGATCGAGGCCGCGCGCATCGCGCAGGAGAAGGCGATCGCGGCCGAGCGGATCCAGGCCGACAGGGAGACCAAGGCGCTGGAGATCGAGCGGACCGCCGCAGTCGAGGCAGCCGACCTCAAGCGTCGCGACGTAATCGAGCGCCAGCGCATCGGCGTCGATCTCGCGCTGGAGTCCGAGCGGATCAATTCGTCCAAGAAGCGCGAAGTGCTCAATATCGAGCAGAAGAAGGCAATCGAGATCGCGGACGAAGACCGCGTCATCGCGCTCTCCACCAAGCGCTCGGAACGCATCGACGCCGACCGCCAGGTCAAGCAGGCCGAGATCGTCGCACGCAAGGACGTCGAGACCACCGACGTCTCGCGCGAGCAGGCGCTGGAGGCGGCGCGGATCGAACGCCGCCGCTCGATCGAGCAACTCGAGGTCGCCCGCGTCCAGTCGCTCCAGGAAGCCGAGATTGCCGCACGCGAGGAGGTCGAGCGCGCCCGCATTGCCTCCGACCGCGGCCTGGATGAGGCCCGCATCGGCCGTGAGCGCGAGTTGCGGAAGCTCGAAGTCAATCGCGAGAAAGAGGTCGAGACCGTTCTGATGGAGAAGGCGATCGCGATCCACCTGAAGTCGCTGGAAGAATCCGCCGCCCGGGCCTCGGCCGAGGAAGCGCGGATACATGCGACGGAGGCCACCGAGCGCGTCATCACCGCACGTGAAAACGAGATCGCCAGGCGTCGCAAGAGCGTGGAAATCGTGATCGCCGAGAAGCAGGCCGAGGAAACCCGAATTGCAGCCGAAGCCGAGCGCGTTCGCGCGGCCGTGGAAGCCGAGGCGCAGCGGCTGCTCAACGAGGCCGAGAACGTGCTGACCGACCAAGCCCGCTACTCCCTATTCCGCAGAAAGCTGCTCGACCGCATCGAAGGCATCGTGCGCGAGAGCGTCAAGCCGATGGAGAAGATCGAGGGCATCCGCATCCTCCAGGTCGACGGCCTCAACGGCAACGGCCATGGTGGCAATGGCGGCCGCAGCGCCACCGACGAGGTGATCGACTCGGCGCTACGCTACCGCGTGCAGGCGCCGCTCATCGATTCGCTTCTGGCGGATATCGGCGTCGAGGGCGGCAGCCTCGCCAAGATGCCGGGCCTGATCCGCGAGGCCCGCGACATGCAAGGCATCAAGGAGTCCGCCCGCAAGGGCGGCGGTGGAGGCGGAGGCGGCGAGAAGCCGGCTGCAGCTCCCTCGCCTTCCACCGAGGGCGAGCCGCCCGCGGAGCGCAGCCCCCGGAAGAAGAGCTGAGGTCACATCATGGCCCGCGTCTATGTCTCAACCGTCGTCAATGCGCGCAATGATCGCGTCTGGGCGCGGGTGCGCGACTTCAACGGCATGCCGAACTGGCATCCCGCGATCGCGGAAAGCCGCATCGAGGGCGGCGAGCCCTCGGACAAGATCGGCTGTGTCAGGGATTTTCGCCTGCGCAACGGCGACCGCATCCGCGAGAAGCTGCTCGGCCTTTCCGACTACGACATGTTCTGCACCTATTCGATCCTGGAATCCCCCATGGGCGTCGAGAACTACGTCGCGACGTTACGGCTGACGCCGGTCACCGACGGCGACCAGACCTTCATGGAATGGACCGCCGAGTTCGACTGCGCACCCGAACGGGAAGCGGAGCTCGTCGGCAATATCGGCGGCGGCGTGTTCCAGGGCGGCTTCGACGCCCTCAAGCGCCAGTTCGGAGGGTGAGCTCCGTGCCGCATATCGTGAAAAGCACGATCCTGGATGCACCGATCGATGCGGTGTGGGACGTGCTGCGCGATTTCAACGGACACGATCGCTGGCATCCGGCGGTCGCGACCTCCACGATCGAGCGCGCGCACTCTCCTGACAAGATCGGCTGTGTCAGGCGCTTCAAGCTGCAGGACGGATCGGAGCTGCGCGAGCAATTGCTGGCGCTCTCCGATCTCGAGCAGACCTTCAGCTATTGCCTGCTCGATACGCCGGTGCCGATGTTCAACTACGTGGCGCACGTCCGGCTGCTGCCGGTGACCGACGGCGACCGCACCTTCTGGCACTGGGAGTCGCGCTTCAGCACCCGGCCGGAGGACCGCGATCGCATCGTCCACATGGTCGCGGAAGACATCTATCAAGCCGGCTTCGAGGCAATCCGCCGGCACCTGAAGGAGGCGGCATAGCAATGGCCGTGACAGTGAAGACTTTTGCCAGCACCAGCGAAGCGGCCGGCGCGCTGTCGGCAGATCGCGGCGCACGCTATCTCGGCGGCGGCACGCTGGTGATGCGGGCGCTGAACGAGGGTGACGTCTCCGTCTCGACCGTCATCCGCGCCAGCGACCAAGCCCTGACCCGGATCGACGCGTCGGGCCCGCGCGTGACGCTCGGAGCCGGCATCACCTTCGCAAAAATCCTCGCCGAGCGCGACCTCGGCTTCCTGCACGCCCCTGCCCGCTCGATCGGCGGACCCGCGGTGCGCAACATGGGCACGGTCGGGGGCAACCTGTTCGCGCCAAGTCCCTATGGCGACTTCACGGTGGCGCTGCTTGCGCTCGATGCCACCGTCGCCGTGCAGGGCGGCTTTGGCACGCGCGACATCGCCATCGAAGAGTTCTTGCAGTCGCGCGAGCGGCAGGCCGGCACGCTGGTGCTCTCGGTGTCCTGCGCACGGCCGGCGAGCGCGGACGCCTTCCGCTACCACAAGGTCGCTCGTATCAAGCCAAAGGGCGGCTCCGTCATTACGCTCGCAGCCCATCTGCCGATCAGCGGCGGACGGATCGCCGGGGCACGGATCGCGCTGGGCTCGATGGCGCCGACCCAGATTCGGGCACGCGCCGCCGAGCGTGTGCTCGAGGGTCGTTCGCTGGATGCCGCGACCATCGGAGCGGCGGCGTCCGCCGTCACCGAGGGCGCCTCCCCCTTCGACAATGCGCTCGGCAGCGCCTGGTATCGCCGCGAGATCGCCGGCGTCCATCTGCGCCGTCTCCTCTCGGGTCAGGAATAGCTCGTCATGGCCAAAACCGCCCTGCAATTTCGTCATAACGGCCGCGACGTCGCGATCTTCGTCGATGGCGGCACCAATCTGCTGGTGGCTCTGCGCGAACTGATCGGCGATATGACGCCGAAATTCGGCTGCGGCCAGGGCGGCTGTGGCACCTGCAGTGTGCTGATCGACGGCGAGTTGCACCTGTCATGCCTGACGCTGGCGGAAACCGTCGCCGGCCGATCGGTCGAGACGCTCGACGGCCTCAAGCAGGGCCCGAACCTGCATCCGCTCCAGCGTGCCTTCGCCGACAATTTCGCCGCCCAATGCGGCTATTGCACGCCGGGCATGCTGATGGCCGCAAAGGCGCTGCTCGATCGCAATCCGCAGCCTAGCCGCGCTGAGGTCGTCGAGGCGATCTCCGGCAACATCTGCCGCTGCACCGGCTACGAACCCATCATCGATGCCATCCTCGCCGCTTCGGGCGGCCGGGCCAGTGCCTAAAGGATCTTGTCATGCTGGAACTGCGCAAGGACATCTTCGCCGACGAGCGCGACGACAATCTCAATGAGATCGGCAAGGGCACCCAGCGCCAGGACATGCTCGGCCATGTCACGGGCACGTCGAGCTATTTCAACGATCACAAGCTTCAGGGCATGCTGCATCTGAAAGTGGTCCGCTCGACGCAGGCGCACGCGCGGTTGCGCCATATCGACACCACGGAAGCCGAACGCTCGCCCGGCGTACGCCGGATCATCCGCGGCGCCGACGTGCCGCGCAATCTCAACACGCTTCTCAGCCTCATCAACTTTGGCAAGGACGACGAGCCTACGCTGGCGGCGGACAAGGTCCGCTACAAGGGTGAACCGGTCGTCGCCATCGTCGCGGACAGCGAGCGCGAGGCGTTCGAGGCGATCGCAAAGGTGCGGATCGACTACGAGCCGCTGCCGGTCGTGCTCGACGTCGAGGACGCGCTCAAGGCCGGGGCGCCCGTCGTCAACGAGACCTATCCGAAGAACGCCTTCATCTATCACGACGTCCATGATCACCAGAAGCTGCGCTTCGGCGATGCCGACGCCGCGCTCGCGACCGCCGACCACGTGCTCGAACAGCGCTACCAGATGTCTCCGATCGAGCACGCGCCGACCGAAACCAATGGCGCGATCGCTGCGCCCGACACCAACGGGCGCTACGTCGTCTACACCTCGACGCAGGCGCTGTTCTTCTCGGTCGACACCTGCGCCAAGATCCTGGACCTGCCTTCCAACACCTTTCACTTCATCGGCGGCACGGTCGGCGGCGGCTTTGGCGGCAAGGTGGATACGCTGACCGAGCCGCTCGCGATCCTGGGCGCGATGCTGACCGGGCGTCCCGTCCGCTATGTGTTCGGCCGCGAGGAGGAGATGCAGTACGGCCCGCCCCGCGGGGCCGAGCGCATCTACATCAAGGACGGCGTGATGCGGGATGGCCGTGTCATCGCGCGAAAAATCCGCGCCTATTTCGACAGCGGCGCCTATACGAGGCTTTCCAGCTACGCCGCCGTGAAATGCGCCGCGCATCTGCCCGGGCCATACACTATCCCCAATGTCTATGGCGACGTCTATTGCGTCTTCACCAACCGGACGCCCGCGACGGCGATGCGCGGTTTCGGCGTCACCGCGATGGATTTTGCGATCGAGTGCCAGATGGACAAGCTGGCGAACCTCGTCGGCATGGACCCGATGGAGTTCCGGATCCTCAATGCCTATCGCGACGGCGACATGAAGGCGCATCGGCGTGAAGCCAAGAACACCGCACTGATCGAATGCGTCCAGGTCGCCGCCGAGAAGGCGAAATGGCCGATCCGAGAGGAGTTCAAGCGAGCGTCGTCGCGCAAGGACGGCGGCGGCAGCCGTGCCGTTATCCCGCCGACACCGACGGATTCGCGCAGCCGGCCGGCCGCGCCAGTCCAGCAGCGCACCAGCTATGACCGGCTCCCACCCACCGTCACCCGCGAACCACCGCGCGAGCCGCCGCCCCCCGCGCCGTCGCCACCTCCACCGCGGCCGGCCGCGCCCTCGCATGGCGCGCCCCGCTTCTCCTCCGTGTTCGGCACCAGGAGACGCTGATGACCCGGCATCGCGGACGCGGCATGGCGTCGATCAACTATCCCATCGGCATGAATCTCGGCGGCGATCCCAGCCAGGCGTTGGTTCATTCCAACCCGAGCGGCAAGTTCACGGTGGCGCTGTCGTCGATCGACCTTGGCCAGGGCATGAAGTCGGTGACGCGGCAGATTTGCGCGGAGACGCTGGGCGTTCCTGTCGAGGACGTCTATGTCGACACTGCGGATTCCGACACCGGTCCGCATTGCATGGGCTCCTTCGCCTCGCGCGGCACCCATCGCGTCGGCAATGCGGTGATGGCCGCGGCGCGCGAGGCGCGCGGTGTGATGATGGAGGCGGCCGCCGAGGAGCTCGAGGTCAACGCCGCCGATCTCGAAACTGACGGGCGCGGTAACATTCACGTCAAGGGTGCGCCGCATCGCTCGATCTCGACCAAGGACGTCGCCATCGCCGCCCAGTTCAAGCAGGGCAAGACCATCTCCGGCCGCGGCATATTCCTCGTGCCCCTGTCCAACGTCGACCCCGAAACCGGCGAGATGTCTCCGGCGACCTGCTACGCCCATGCCTGTCTCGTGGCGGAGGTCGAGGTCGACGACGAGACCGGTGAAGTCGCGATGGTCCGCATGGACTCCGCCTATGAGCTCGGCCGCGCGCTCAATCCGCGCCTGGTCGAGCAGCAGCTCGTGGGCGGCGCGTGGATGGGCATCAGCCACGCGCTGTACGAGACGACGGAGCCTCACTATCCCGACCCCGTTCACGGCCCCCGCGACTTCGTCGAATACCTGATGCCCGGCCCGGGCGACATTTGCCCGCACGATATCGCCGTGCTGGAGCGCCCCGCGCCAGATGGCCCGTTCGGCGCCAAGGGACCGGGCGAAATGTGCGCCAATCCTGTGCTGCCGGCTGTCGCGAATGCGATTTTCAACGCCGTCGGCGTCCGCATCGACGATCTGCCGATTACGCCGGAAAAGTTGCTGCGCGCGATCAAGACCCAGGGCGGCGCGCGGCCACAGGCGCGACGCTGAGACTGGCCATGGCAGTTCGCAGCAACATCGTTGGCATCGACAGCCCCGAAGCGCTGGAGAAGGCGCTTCGGGCGGCCTATTACCTCGCCGATGAAGGGCTCGCGACCGCGGCCTATCTCGGCCTTGCCCTCGGCAAACCGCTCCTGCTCGAGGGCGCCCCCGGCGTCGGCAAGACCGAGGCCGCGAAGGCCATCGCCGCCGTCCTCGGCCGCCGCCTCATTCGCCTGCAATGCTACGAGGGCATCGACGCCTCGGCCGCGCTCTACGAGTGGAACTATCCACGCCAGATGCTCGCGATCCGCCAGGCTGGCGACGAGAGCATCGACATCTATGGCGAGACGTTTCTGATAGAGCGGCCGATGCTGGCGACGCTTCGCGCGCCCGACTCCACCGTGCTGCTGATCGATGAAATCGACCGCGCCGACCAGGAGTTTGAGGCGTTCCTGCTCGAATTTCTCTCGGACTTCCAGATTTCGATCCCCGAACGCGGCACAGTGCGCGCGGCCGAACGTCCTGTCGTCGTGCTGACATCGAATCGAACGCGCGACCTGCACGAAGCCTTGCGCCGCCGCTGTGTCTACCACTGGATCGACTATCCCACCGAAGAGCGGGAGGCGCGTATCGTGATGCTGCGGGCCTCCAGCGTCGCCGAGGCGACCGCGCGGGCCGTCGTCGCGGCCGTCGGCAAATTGCGCCGCGAGCCGCTCAGCAAGGCACCAGGCATCGCGGAAGCCGTCGACTGGGCTGAAGCGGCGACGCTCCTTCACAAGGGCGGTGCGCGCTGGCCCGACGCCTTCAGGCGCTCGATCGGCGTGGCGCTGAAAGACGAGGAAGACCTGCACTTCATCTCGCCACGGCTCGACGTCATGCTCGCGGAGGCAACCGCATGAGCACCGAGCCGGAGCTTCCGCGCGCCGCCCGCATCTTCGTCTCCTTCGTCGCGCTGCTGCGCGCCAACGGCTTTGCCGTCGCGCCCGAGCAGACCACCTCCTATCTCGCCGCGATCGAGCTGCTCGGGCCGCGCGACCTCAACGACATCAGGCAATCGGCTCTGGCCACGCTCGCCCCGCCACCCGAGCGCCGCACGACCTTCGACCGGCTGTTCGACCTGCACTTCCGCGGCAGCGAAGCCATCGAACATGTCGATGACGGCGAGGACGACGAGACTGTCCGGCTCCAGGAAGAGGGCCGCGGCGAACAGGACCCCCTGTTTTCCGACGAAGCCAACGAATCCGGCCTCAGTGCGACGCGCACCGAGGCGCTGGTGGAGCGCCGCTTCGCCCAGCTCTCCGCCACCGACGCGCTCCGCCGCCTGGCGCGCGAGGCCTCCCGGCGCCTGCCGCAGCGTCGCGGCCACCGGCGCATGCGCGCCCGCCGCGGGCCGTTTGCCGACCTTCGCCGAACCCTGCGCGAGTGTGTCCGGAACGACGGCGAGATCCTGCGGCTCGGGCACCTGAAGCGGCGCCCGCGCCGACGAAAACTCCTGCTGCTGATTGACGTCTCCGGCTCGATGAAGACGCGCACCGAGGAGAACATGAAGCTCGCGCATGCGCTGGTACAGGCCGCGCCCAATGTCGAGGTCTTCACCTTCGGCACGCGGCTGACCCGCGTCACCCGCCCATTGCGCCTCAAGCGTCGCGAGCAGGCGCTGAGCGCGGCGGCGCACCTCGTCAGCGACTGGGATGGCGGCACCCGCATCGGCGACGCGCTGCAAGCCTTCCTCGCGGTGCCGCGGTTCGGTGGTTACGCGCGAGGCGCGGCCGTCGTCGTCGTGTCGGACGGGCTGGAGCGCGGCGAAGTCCATGCGTTACGCGACGCGGTCGCAAAGCTGTCGCGGCGCGCCTGGCGCGTGAGCTGGCTGACGCCGCTCGCGACGGGCCCGGACTTCCGCCCGCAGACCGAGGCGCTGGTGGCCATAGAGCGCTTCGTCGATGATCTCGTGGATGGCGGTTCAAGCGCGTCGATTGTCGCGCACATTCTGACGTTGGGACGGAGGAGAGCGGCGTGAGCGACATTGTCGACGGCCATCATCACATCTGGCGGCAGGCCGACCTGCCCTGGCTGACCGGCCCAATGCAGCCGCGCATCTTTGGACCCTACGAGCCGATCCGTCGCGATTATCCGATCCGGGAATATCTCGACGACCTCAAGGACACCGGCGTCACCCGTTCGGTCTATGTCCAGACCAACTGGGCCAACGACCGTTTCGAGGATGAAGCCGCCTGGGTCCAACAGACTGCCGACGAGCACGGCTGGCCGCATGCCATCGTCGCCTACGCCGATTTCGCCGTCGACGACGTGCGCCCGCAACTCGATCGCCTGAAGCGCTACCCGCTCGTGCGCGGCGTGCGCATGCAGCTGCACTGGCACGACAATCCGCTCTATCGCTTCGCGGCCAAGCCCGATCTCTGCGTCGATCCCATGGTCCGCCGCAACATCGCACGCCTGGCCGACTACGGCTGGAGCTTTGACCTCCAGGTCTTCACGCCGCAGATGCCGGACGCGGCGCAACTCGCCGAGTCCTGCCCCAGGGTGACCTTCATCCTCCAGCATGCCGGCATGCTGGAAGACCTCTCGCCGGCGGGCCGGGCCGCCTGGCGCGCCGGGATGGCCCGGCTCGCGGTCTGTCCGAACGTGGTCTCAAAACTCTCCGGGCTCGGCACCTTCATCCATCGCAACGATCCCGCACACATCGCGGCCGTCCTTACCGATACCGTCGCGATTTTCGGCGCGGAGCGCTGCCTGTTTGGCTCCAATTTTCCGATCGAGAAATTGTGGACCAGCTATCGGGAGCTCGTCGACGCCTTTCGTGCCGCAGCCGCGAGGCTGACGACCGAGCAGCAGGACGCAATTTTCGGGACGACGGCAACGCGCGTCTACCGGCTTTGACAGACAAGAACAGAACAGGGAGGGAAACGAATGGCGCTGGAGATCAAGATCCTGGACTATGGCGATATCGAGCTGGAATCGAGCTTTCTGGTCCTCGGCCGCGACTGCGGCCGCACGCGCCGCGTCCTCACCCTCGGCTTTCTGATCCTCGGCGGCAAATATCCGGTCGTGGTCGATACCGGTTACCGCTCCAACCAGATCATGGAAACGCTCGGGATGCGCGGCCTGCAATACCATGAGCACATGATCGAGAACCAGCTCGCCCGCCACGGCGTGCGCATGGGCGACGTCCGCTTCGTCTGCCACACCCATCTGCACATCGACCACGCCGGCAAGGACGATCTGTTTCCGATGAATACGACCGTCGTCCTCAACCGGAAAGAACTCGAATATTCCGTCTCCGGCTTGATGCATCCGCAATATCCGGCGCCCGACATCAAGCATCTCATCGACCGACTGCACACCAAGAGTGCGCTGCGCTTCCTCGACCTCGAGATCACAGGTCCTATCGAGCTGATGCCCGGCGTCTATTGCGATGCGGCCAATGCACATACCGAGGGATCGATGAACGTCATCGTCGAGACTGCCGACGGCATCGCGACGATCTGCGGCGACGTGATCTACGACTTCAACGACCAGATCGTCACGCCATTCAACGAGATCCACGACTGGGAGCCGCGGACGACGGGAAACCACGGCACCAGCAAGCGGGCCGAGAAGGCATCGATCAAGAAGCTGCTCAGCAATTCGCGCTATCTGCTGCCGGTGCACGACAGGCCGGCCAAGATCGAGGGCGGCATGGTCGTCGGACGGCTGCACGACCAGGTCCCCGGCCCGATCGTGCAGTCGCTGCCTGCGCGCAACTGGTTCCCTGCCTGACGTGACCTGAGGATATCGACCGATGACGCACGTCACCTTGCGCTCCGAATTCGAGAGCCTGATCGACCCCTACGCGCCGGTCGCGCAGGTCGGAACGGGTTTTGACTTCACGGAGGGGCCGATCTGGCATCCGGTCGATCACTATCTCCTGTTCTCGGACATGCCGGGCGACGTGCGGCGGCGCTGGGATGCGCGGCGCGGCGTCGCGGAGGTCAAGCGCCCGTCGAACAAATGCAACGGCATGACCTACGATGCCGAGCTCAATCTGATCGTCTGCGAGCACGCGACCTCGTCGCTGATCCGTGAGCGACCGGACGGGCGGCGCGAGGTGCTGGCCTCGCACTTCCAGGGACAGGAGCTCAACAGCCCCAACGACGTCTGCGTGCACTCCTCCGGTGCCATCTATTTCTCCGATCCCTGGTATGGCCGCATGCCGGTCTATGGTGTCGAGCGGCCGCGCCAGCTCGGCTTCCAGGGCGTCTATCGCGTCATGCCCGGCGGCGAGCCGACGCTCGTGGTGGACCGCAATTTGTTCGACCAGCCGAACGGGCTGTGCTTCTCGCCCGACGAGAAACTGCTCTATGTCAACGACACCGTGCAGGCGCTGATCCGCGTATTCGACGTCAACGGCGACGGCTCGCTGTCGAACGCGCGCGTGTTCGCGAGCGGCATCCGCTCCGAGCTGGAGCCGGGCCTGCCCGACGGCATGAAGTGCGACCAGCATGGCAATGTCTGGGTCACCGCCCCCGGCGGTGTCTGGGTCTATTCGCCGCGCGGCGAGTTGCTGGGGAAGGTCCGCGTGCCTGAGCTCGTCGCCAACCTTGCCTGGGGTGGCCCGGATTTCCGCACGCTCTATCTGACGTCGACGCATTCGGTCTATGCGATCCCGACCAAGGCCGGGCCGCGTCATGAGCCCTATATGAGCGGCAAACGCGGCAGCGGCGGCGCAAGCGCCGGCCCCGCGGCTGCGGCGCCCATCCTCGCCGACGGCGAGATGCGGCTCGATCCGAGCCGCTGCGCCATGATCATCCAGGATCTTCAGAACGACGTCATCATGGATGGCGGCGCATTCGCCGAGTCAGGCGCACCGGGTCATGCGAAGCAACAGCATGTGGTCGAGAACGTCCGGCGCTTGGCGGAGACAGCTCGCGCGCGCGGCGTCGCCATCATCCATGTCTGGTTCGTGGTCGAGCCCGGCGCACCCGGCGTGACGCTGAACGCACCGCTGTTCGAGGGTCTCGTCGACAGCAAGGCGATGGTGCGCGGCAGCTGGGGCGCCGCCCCGGTCTCCGGCCTCGAGCCGCGGCCCGGCGATTTCGTCGTCGAGAAGATGCGGATGAGCGCCTGGGAGGGCACCCGGCTAGAGACGATCCTCAAGGCCACGGGGCGCGACATGATCATCAATACCGGCGCATGGACCAACATGTCGGTCGAGCACACCGCGCGCACCGGCGCCGACAAGGGCTATTTCATGATTGTGCCGGAAGACTGCTGCTCGACCATGAATGCCGACTGGCACTCCGCCTCGATCAATTTTGCCATGCAGAACGTCGCAATCGTCACCCGGGCGGACGCCGTCATCAGAGCGCTGGGATGAGTGGTGGCAAAGCTTTTGCACCTCTCCTGCTCGCCCCGCGCCGACTCCGAGTCGAGCGCCGGCGCGCGCGTCTTTCTTGACGGGTTTCGGCAGGCCCGTCCGGACTGGGATATCGACGTCGTGGATCTCTGGCGCGAGCGGCTGCCGGAATTCGCAGGTCCCATCGTCGAGGCCAAATATGCGCGCATGAAGGCGCAGCCCTTCAACGACGCGCAACGGGACAGCTTTGCCGAGGCCGAGCGGATGGCGCTGCGCTTTTCACTGGCCGATCGGGTGCTGATCTCGACGCCGATGTGGAACTTCAGCATTCCCTACAAGCTCAAGCAATGGTTCGATATCATCGTCCAGCCTGGGCTCACCTTTCGGTTCGATCCCTCCCTGGGATATCTCCCGCTGCTGAAGGACCGGCCGACCACGGTGATCCTCGCCAGTGGCAGCGATTTCGCCACCGGAATGAACCGCGGGCGCATCGACATGGCAACGCCTTACCTGCGGGAAATTTTGCGCTTTATCGGTATCAGCAATGTCCGTTTCGTGCCGATCGGGCCAACCACCGGACCGCAACAGCCCATCGAGGCTGCCCGCGAAAGAGCCCATCAGCACCTCGCAGCAATGGCAGCGAACTTCTGAGCACCGTTGAGGCCGCTGCGTCGCTTCGCGACATCTATCGAAGCAAGCTGCGTATCACCTGCGAACGCTAATCACGGCAGGTTGTCCCGCAGAAAAATGTCGATTCGGATGCGCTCCTGGTCGGGGCTGATGGGCTCACCCGAACAATGCGCGAGCAGAACTCGCGCCGCAGACCGCGCCTCGTGACCGGGATCCTGGTTGATGATGGCATCGAGCGTGCCGCGGACCAGGAAACGCCGCGTGTACTGGGTCAGCTCGTGCGTGATCCAGACCACTTCGCGCGCGCGGCCCAAGGCCTCCAGCGCATTGGCGATGCCGCGGTTCCCGGCGCCACAGCAGTAGATGCCGCGGAGATCGGCGTGGCGCGCCAGCAGCGCGGCCGTGAGCTCCCGCGTGCGCTCGCTGTCGTCGCGGCCTTCGATCACCGGCAGCGCGAGCAGGTTCGGATACTCGCTGGACAGGATCTGGTGGAAGCCGAACTGCCGCTCGGTGTGATCGCGCAGCGATAACGATCCCGCGATCACGGCAACCTTCCCCTCGCGGCCGGCGAGGAAACGCCCCATCAGCGTTGCCGCAGTTCGCCCCGCGGCCGGGTTGTCGATACCGACATAATGCAGCCGCCGCGAGCTCGGCGCGTCCGACACCAGGGTCACCACGGCGACCCCGCGCGCGGCGAGCTCGTCGATCGCGGCGCGCACCCTGGGATGGTCGAGCGCGATGACGGCGACGCCCTGATAGGCCGGCGACAGGTTTTCCAACGCACCAGCGAGCACATCCGGATCGAACACGTCGACATGGAGGATATCGATGAAGCCGCGGTGGCCGGCGAGCCAGTCCGCGGTGCGTTGGACCTGCTCGGCCAGGTTGGTCATGAAGCTGTTGCTGCCGCTCGGCAGCACGAAGGCGAAGCGGAACGTCTGCCCGCGGGCGAGCCGCGCGGCCGCGACGTCGGCACGATAGCCGAGTTTTGCAACCGCAGCTTCGACACGCGCGACGGTCTTGGCACGCACGCCCTCGCGCCGGTTGACGACTCGGTCGACGGTAGCGAGCGAAACGCCCGCGGCGCGTGCGACGTCCTCAAGCGTAGCGCGAACCGTCGGCTGGGTCGCGCCAGCTGTCATTCCCGCGCCGCCCACAGCATGCCGCGGGTCATCAACGTGCGGATCTCCGGTACGTCGAGCTCGTAAGCGCGGTGGCCGAGCGAGGAGTAGAACACCCTGCCCGCGCCGTATCGCTTCTTCCAGACCACAGGCATCACCACGCCGTCGATCCAGGGCGCGTGCTCGCCCGTGAAGGTCGTCGTCGCCAGCACCTCGTTGGCGGGGTCGACATGCATGTAGTACTGCTCGGAACGATGCTCGAAACTCTTCAGCCCCTTCATGATGGGGTCATCCGGCTTCGTCAAGTCGACCTTGTAGTCGATGATGTTGCCGGGATGCGCGACCCACTGCCCGCCACACAGGAACTGGTAGTCGACGGACTCGCGGAACGCATCGCACATGCCGCCATGATGCCCGGCCAGCCCGACGCCGCCACGCACCGCCGCGCAGAGATTGAGCGCTTCCGCCTTCTCGATCTTCGACATAGTGTAGATCGGGATGATCAGCGACAGATCGTGGATCGCAGGATCGGCGAAAGCCGCCGTCGTGGTCTCGACCCGGACCTCGAAGCCTTCCGCCTTCAGCCAGCCGCGGATCATCGAGGCACAGAGATCGGGATCGTGTCCCGGCCAGCCGCCCCATACAATCATTGCCTTGCGCATGGTCATTCCCTCAGTCGATCTGTCCGGTTTCACGTCCGGCCGGCAGCATCGCCGGCCGCTCGACGCAGCTCCCGATCTTGACGCGGCGTCCTTCGTCGGCGGAGGTCTGGAATGCCTCCATCACCTCGAGCACATGGAAAGCGAGCGCGCCGCTGGCGCGATGCGGGCGGTTGTTCAGGATCGCGGAAGCCATGTCGGCCACACCGATGGAACGAAACTCGCCGTCGACATGACCGTGGGTCAGCGGCACCGGCTCCCATTCACCGCCAGTCTTCGCGACCTGCACCTCGCCGCCGAACCGGTTCGGGTCCGGCACCAGCATGCTGCCCTTGTCGCCATAGATCTCGATCGGCGCGTGCCGGTGCTTCGGCACGTCGAAGCTCATCGCGATCGAGACGACCGCCCCGCTCTCGAATTCGAGCGTGCCGGCGACATGGGTCGAAACCTCGACCGGAATCAGGGTGCCGTTCATCGGCTGGCTGGTGACCAGCCGTTCGGATTTCGAGCGCGCCGTCGAGCCCATCACGCTTGCGACCGGGCCAAGCAGCTGCACGAGATCCGTGATGTAGTACGGCCCCATGTCGAGCATCGGCCCTCCGCCGCGAAGGTAATAGAAGCCCGGCGACGGGTGCCAGCGCTCATGGCCAGGGCACCCGAAGAAGACGCTGCCCGCGACCGGCGTGCCTATCGCGCCATCGTCGATCAGCTTGCGCGCGGTCTGGTGGCCACCGCCAAGAAACGTATCGGGCGCGCAGCCGACGCGAAGGTCCTTCTGCGCGGCGAGATCCATCACCTTGCGGGCTTCCGCAACGTTGATGCCGAGCGGCTTCTCGGAATGAACGTGCTTGCCCGCGTTCAGCACCGCGAGGCTGACGTCGGTGTGGGCGAGCGGCACCGTGAGATTGATGACGATCTCGACATCCTCTCGCTTGAGCAGTTGATCGACCCGCATCGCCGGCAGCCCGAAGGCGGCACCCTGCCGCTCCGCCGCATCGCTGCTCATATCGGCGAGCGCCTTGATTTCCATGACCGGAAAGCGCTGGGCCGCCTTCAGATAGGCGGTGCTGATATTGCCGCAGCCGATGATTCCGATGCCGACTTTTCTCATTGTGATCTCCGTAAGGTATCGTTCATCCCTTGACCGCGCCTGCGGTGAGGCCGGCGACGATGTGCTTCTGCGCCAGAAGAAAGAGAATGATGGTTGGCAGGATGGTCAGCGTGATGAAGGCCAGGATCAGGTTCCATTCGGACGAATACTCACCCTGATAAACCATGATGCCGAGCGGCCAGGGATAGAGCGCATCGGTGTTGAGCATCACCAGCGGCAACAGATAGGCGTTCCAGCTGTTGACGAAAGTGATGGTCCCGACGGTCGCCAGGATCGGTCGCGACAACGGCAGCGTCACATAGCGGAAGAATTTGATGTAGCTGCAGCCGTCGACCAGCGCGGCCTCGAGCAGTTCATAGGGAATGTCCTTGAAGAAACGCCGCAGCAGCAGCACGCTCATCGCGAGGCCGAAGGCCACCTGCGGCAGCGCCACGCCAAAATAGGTATCGAGCAGCCCGAGATCGCGCACCTTGATGAACAGCGGCAGCACCGCGGTCGCCGCCGGAAACAGCAGGCCGAGCGTCAGGTAGCTCAGCAGCATCGATGAGCCGTAGAACCTGACATGGGCGAAGGTGAACGCCGCCATCGAGGCGACGATCAGGGTCAGGGTCACCGTAAGCGTCGAGATGATCAGGGAGTTGCGCAGAAGCTGCCAGTAGCGTGCGGAGAACAGGATGTCGGCATAATTCTGCCACTCCCAGTGACGTGGCAGGCCGAACGGATTGACGCGCAATTCGCCGAGCGATTTGAAGCCGCCGAGCAAGGTCGCGAGCAGCGGCACCAGCACGAAGACGGCAACGACGGCGAGGAACACCGCCTTGAACAGCACGGCAGGATCGAACGGCGTACGACTGGTCTCGGTGCTACTCATCACGCATGAACCATCGCTTGTACGTGAAGGCAAAGGTCACGCAGATCGTGAACAGAATGACGCCGATGGCACTGCCATAGCCGACCCGCATGCGGGAGATGCCGTTGTTGTAGAGGAAGCTCACCAGCGTGTTCGAGGAGTCCGCGGGCCCCCCGCGCGTCAGCGGCATAACGAGGTCGAACAGCTGCAGCGAGCCGACGATGGCGAAGAACACCGAGAGCCGAATCGTCGGATAGAGCAAGGGGATGACCACATGTCGTAGGGCTTGCGAACGCGTCGCGCCGTCGATGCGCGCGGCCTCGATCAGGCTTTTGTCGAGGCCCTGGAGCGCCGCGATGAACAGCATCATGTGGAAACCGAAGTACTTCCAGACGACGACGATCAGCACAGCCAGCATGGCCGTGTCGGTCGAGGCCAGCAGATGCGGGGGCTCGGCGCCGAAGGTACGCCAGATCGAGGCGACAAGGCCGTAATCGCCGTCGTAGACGAAGCTGAAGATCAGCCCGGTCGCGATCTCGGCCAGGATATAAGGCATGAAGAACAGCATGCGCAGCGCCACCGCCCCGCGAAAGCGTTCGGCGAGCATCAAGGCCAGCGTGAGCGCAAGCGGCAGCTGGATGGCGAGCGAAACAGCGATGATCAGCCCGTTGTTGCGCAGCGCGAGCCAGAAGGCGCGTGTCTCCAACACGAAACGGTAATTGTCGAAGCCGATCCAGTTGGTCGGCCTGCCGAACCCGTTCCAGTTGAAGGCCGAGTACCAGGCCGCCTCGCCGATCGGCAGCACCACGAACAGCGTGAACAACAGCAGCGCCGGCGGCAGGAACAGGATCAGGACCGTCAGCCTGCCGTCCCAGCTCGGGCCGCGGTTGGCGACCCGCGGGACCAGCTCACCGGCAACGTCCATCGCCGACACGCTCGCGGCCCGGCGTGCCACCGTCAGTTACCCTGCTTCCACGCCGCCTCGATCGCCTTGGCCGCGTCTTGCGGGCTCATGCTGCCGCCGGCGATCTCGGCGGTGACGTCGTTGACGACGCGGCCAACCGAGGGGCCGAGGCTCTGGTCATAGAAGTTCTGGTGGTAGTTCGACTTCGCCAGATTGGCCGCGATCAGCTTCATGAAGGCGTTGTTGAGACCGGCATCCGCTCCCTGCACCACCGGGATGATGAAGTTGCCCGCAGCAAGCCGCGTCTGCACGTCCCTGGAGACGAAGTATTTCAGGAAATCGACGGCCTCCTTCGGCGAGCCCTTGGTGATCAGCCAGCCGGTGATGCCGCCAAGCGTATCGGTTGGCGCGCCCTTGCCGCCGGCCACGACCGGGAAGTCGAACCAGCAGATCTTGTCTTCGCTCAATCCGACCTTGTCGGCGGCAAGCGCACGCTGCAGATGATAGACGGTCGAGATCGCGAGCGTCATCGCCGCCTTGCCATCGCCGAAATAGCCGACGGCCTGCGGATTCTTGAAGCCGAGGAAACCGTTCTGGAACGGCTGCAGATCGACCAGCTGCTTGAACAGCTCGCCGGATTTCTGGAAGGTCTCGCCGGCGAAGCCACCATTCTCGCCCTTCAACGCCGCATCGAACGCCGCCTTGCCGCCGACGCGCACCGCCAGATGCGTCCAATAGAAGTGCAGCGGCCATTTGTCGGCCCCGCCGACCACGATCGGGGTCACGCCGGCGGCTTTCAACGTCTTCACCGCGGCAAGCAGATCGTCCCAGCTCTTGATCCCCGCAGGATCGACCTTTGCCTTGGCCATCAGCTCCTTGTTGCAGAGGAAGCCAACCTGCGACAGCGCGGTCGGAAGACCATAAACGCGGCCGTTGGCTGTAAAGGCGGCGAGCGCTGCCGGCGTGAGGCTATCGCTGTAACCCTTCACCTGATCGGTGATGTCGTCGAGGACGCCAGCCTCGATCTGCGTCTTCAGGACGCCGCCGGCCCAGCTGTAGATGATGTTCGGCCGGTCCTTGGATTGCAGGATGGTCGGCAGCTTGGCCTTGTAGGCCTCGTTCTCGAGGAACTGCATCTCGATCTTGGTGCCGGGATGCGACGCCTCATAGGCCCGCGCAACCTCCTCCCAGATCTTCACCTGGGCCGGATTGGCTTCGATGTGCAACCACTTGACCGTCGTGTCGGCCGCGGCGGAGTTGGCCCAAAGCAGGCATGCGGCGGCGGCGAGTCCCAGCTTCCCGAGCAGTCTCATCACATTCCTCCCAACCGGCTCTTATTCTTTGGCTGCAATCCTGCCTTCGATTTTTGAGGTACGCAACTAAAATTCTGATCTATGCACCTCACGCGGGGAATGGCTAAGGTTGGCGGGACAACTGGGCGGCGCCTCGCACCGCCCGCAACGCAACTTGAGAGGTGCCCATGGCCGCCGTTTATTCCGACCTTGCCGGCAAGGTCGTTCTCGTCACCGGTGGCGCATCGGGGATTGGGGCTGCGATCGTGCGGCGCTTCGCGCAGCAGAAATCCAATGTCGTGTTCTTCGACATCAAGGCCGACGAGGGCGAACGCCTCGCACGCGAGCTGTCGGATCAGGGTCTGGCTGCGCATTTCCAGCGCGTCGACCTGACTGACATCGCCGCGTTGCGCGCCGGCGTCGCCGAGGCGCGCAAAGCACACGGCGCGATCAATATCCTCGTCAACAATGCCGCACATGACGAACGGCACAAAACCGAGGAGATGACGCCGGAATACTGGGACGACCGCATCGCGGTGAACCTGAAGCACCAGTTCTTCGCCGCCCAAGCCGTGCTGCCGGACATGAAGGCGGCGAATGCCGGCGCCATCATCAATTTCGGCTCGGTGTCGTGGATGGCCGGTCAAGGCGGCATGGCCGCGTACACGGCCAGCAAGTCGGGCGTGGTCGGCCTGACGCGCTCCCTCGCGCGCGATTACGGTCCCTACAACATCCGCGTGAACGCGATCGCGCCGGGCTGGATCATGACCGAGCGCCAGCTCGAGAAATGGATGACGCCGGCGGGCGAGATCGAACTGCAGCAGCGACAGTGCCTGAAGCGTCGGCTGGTACCGGACGAGGTCGCGAAATTCACCCTGTTCCTCGCGTCCGACGAGGCCTCCGCCTGCACCGCTCAGCACTACGTCGTGGATGGCGGCTGGGTGTGAGATGCTTTGTGGGTCGTGGGCGGGACCAGAGCTCGAACCTGGTCCCCCCGCTGACTAAGATTCAGCTGGTGACTCCGTCCAGTTGTTTGCACAAGCCGAGGTCGCGACGCCTATTGGAAAAGATGCCAATGGCACTTTCAACCATATCGCACCGATAGCGATAGTTCAGCCGTGTTGCTGCGTGGCGTTCGGACCTGCGTTGGCGACGGCCTCGCGTATCATTCCGGCGACCAGCTTCGGCGCGGTGATCGGCGATGCATGATCGACTTTCTCGGAGCGAACCTGCGCACCCATCCGTCGTGCCAGGAATAGCTGTGTCGCCGGATTGATCATTCGATCCTCCTCGGCGACCAGGTACCACGACGGCTTTGCCTTCCATGCAGCTTTCAGAGCCTTTTCCTGGATTGCCGCGACGGCAATGGGACG
This sequence comes from Bradyrhizobium sp. MI1.7, assembly GCF_055811795.1. Lineage (NCBI taxonomy): Bacteria > Pseudomonadati > Pseudomonadota > Alphaproteobacteria > Hyphomicrobiales > Nitrobacteraceae > Bradyrhizobium > Bradyrhizobium sp. MI1.7. The sequence goes on along the minus strand of NZ_JBVVPO010000006.1, from coordinate 178,153 downwards.
CTGGATCGCAGCAAGGAGCGCAGCCTGCTCAGGTCGGGCATGCTGGCACCAGGCCGCGCCAAATCGGTCGTTCGGCATCCAGAGGAAACCATGACTGTCGGGGGTGAGTTTCGGCGCCTCCGGCGACGGCTTGTCGCGATAGAATATTTGCGCGACTGTTTCGCCTTCGTCGGGAGAGAGAGCCGAAATGAAGACCAGCGACCGCACTCTGTCCTGCGTGACCGCACCAATGACGGCGCCGGCATAGGCATGCGCGACAAGGACAACCGGCCCGTCGGTCCGCTCCAACGCTCGCTCAAGCGCCGCAACATCATCCGATAGCGATGTGAGCGGGATCGGCGCCGCCATCGTCTTCAGTCCCTCGGACTGCAGTAGCGTAATGACGTGCGCCCAGCTTGAACCGTCTGCCCAGGCGCCGTGGACGAGAACGACGGTGGCGTCCGTCCCCGCGGTTTCCGATCTTCTGCTGACGTCGCGGGCGACCTTCTTGCTCGCTCGGGGATCCGCAACCGCCGGCGCGATCACGCCGAATTGTGCTGCAGCTACTGTCGTTGCCGCAGCACCAACGAAACGCCGGCGATCGTGGTTGATTTCGTCGGACATGGATCCTCCATTGCTCTGGCGGCTTGCGTTGACGCACCTCCGCTTACCCTGACCTCCCGCTATTCGGCGACGCGACCAAATTGGTTACAGGCGGAGGATCATTCCAACGATCACTTCCCGACTGCTCCCCGCCTCTGCCCCATCGCGCCAGCGGGATGACCGAAATCATCAGCACGAACGGTTCAGTGACGCTAATCCTGCGAAAGCGCGCTTCCACGCAGGTGCTAACATGTCTCACCGCGTCGTCATTGAGGGGGCGTTTGCCAGGAGCGTCGCGCGAACCTCGAAGGACCTCAGGGATGACAGAAAAGACAAAGATCGAGCGCCGCACCTTCGTCCAGGTGATGACCGCTGCATCGAGCGCCGCTCTATCACTGGCGCTTCTACCGCGACGCGCGGCCGGCCAATCCCCAAACAATTCCACCTCGAACGCTTCCGATCTCTTCGAGACAAAGGAGATCAAGACCGATGACAACACCATTTTCATCAGGCGCTACGGGAGCGGATCCCCACTGCTCATGGTCCATGGATTTCCGCGAACCAGCCTGATGTGGCGTCATGTCGCGCCGCATCTCGCCGGTAATCGCACGGTCATCTGCGTCGATCTTCGTGGATATGGCCGCAGCGGCGTTCCCGCCTCTGCGGAGGATCACTATCCCTATACAAAGCGGGCGATGGCGAATGAGCTCGTCACCGTGATGGATAAGCTTGGCTTTTCCAAATTCGATCTGGTTGGACACGATCGCGGCGGTCGCGTTTCCTACCGCCTTGCGCTCGATCACCCGGAGAAGGTGCAGCGTCTCGCAGTGTTTGACGTGCTGCCGATCTCGGAAGCCTGGGGCCACGCCGACGCAAAGTTCGCCATGACCTACTGGCCATGGAGCCTACTCTCGCAGAAGGCACCGCTTCCCGAAAAATACCTGATCGGTGCGCCGGACGCGGTATTCGACAATCCCTTCGGCCAGGGCTCATTCGGCCCCGAAGTGAAAGCGGAATACATCGAAACCTACCGCGATCCGGCTCGGGTGCATGCGATCTGCGAAGAGTACCGCGCGGCCGCAACCCTGGATATCGAGCATGACAAGGCGGACCAGAAGGAAGGCAGGCGCATTAAGTGCCCTATGCTGCACCTCTGGGCTTCCGGCGGGCCGCTCGATACATTCTACGAGCAGAATGGCGGCGCATTGGGAATTTGGAAGAAGTGGGCCGACAACGTACAAGGTCGGGCCGTCAAGGGCGGTCACTTCTTTCCTGAGGAAAACCCTACCGACACAACGGAGCTTCTAACCAAATTCCTGTCGGCTTGAACGGCAGCTGACGCCCGCGCAGATTTCGACCAGGCTGGCCATAGCCAGGCGATGGCCGGCGAACGAACCATCCTCGCCGGCCTAGCTTTGTTTAGCCGATCTCCCGCCGGACCATGGCCGCCGCATCGCACATCGCCTTCAGCTTTCCGAACGCGGTTGCGCGCGGCATGTACTTCATGCCGCAATCGGGCGCGGGGACCAGGCGGTCCGGCGAGACGTATTTCAAGCCGTTCCGGATACGGGCGGCCACGGTGTCGACGCTCTCGATCGCGGGATCAGCGAGGTCGAGCACGCCGAGCATGATCTTCTTCGACGACAGGTCCCTGAGCACGCCGAGGTCGAGCTTCGGCTGCGCGGCCTCGATCGAGATCTGGTCGGCAATGGTGTCGTCGAGCTCGGCGAGGAAGGAATAGCCGGCCGGCTTGTTCGAGCCCGGCACGACCGCGGCATAGCCGAAGCAGAGATGCACGACCGTCGGCACCGTGATGCCCTGCAATGCACGGTTGATCGCCTTGACGGCGTAGCGCTTGGCAAGATCCGGGTTGTTGCGCACCCAGGGCTCGTCGAGCTGGATCACATCCGCGCCTGCCTTCTGCAGATCGAGCGCCTCGGCATTGACGGCCTCGGCGAGCGCCATCGCCAACTCTTCCTCGTCCTTGTAGAACTCGTTCCTGGCCTGCTGGCTCATCGTGAACGGGCCCGGCAAAGTGATCTTGGCGGCCCGATCCGTGTTCTTGCGCAGGAACTGCATGTCGTGCAGCTCGACCGGGCCCTTGCGCTTGACGGGACCGACGACACGCGGCACCGGGGTCTGCGTGTTGCCGGTGCGCGCCACGATCATCGCGGGATTGTCCCCGTCGATGCCGTCGAGCGCGGTGGCGAAGCGGTTGGAGTAGCTCTCGCGGCGGATTTCGCCGTCGGTCACGATGTCAATGCCGGCGCGTTCCATGTCGCGGATCGCGACGATGGTCGCATCGTCTTGCGCCTCCTCCAGATGCTCTGCCGGCAACCGCCACATGTCGTGCAACCGCGTGCGCGGCACCACCTTCGACAGCATGGCGCGATTCACCAGCCATTCCGGCTGCGGGTAGCTGCCGACCACCGTGGTCGGCAGGATATGCGTTGGCATGGGCATGGGATTCTCCTTCTTATTGTTATAGAGCGCGGCTCTCAGGCCGCGCGCGTCGCCGTGGCCGATCCCTCGTCCTTGACGGGGTTGCGCAGGATGCCGATGCCGGAGATCTCGATCTCCACGACGTCGCCGCCCTTCATCCACAGCGGCGGCGTGCGATAGGCGCCGACGCCGCCGGTCGTGCCTGTGACGATGACATCGCCGGGCGCAAGCTCGGTGAACGTCGAGCAGTAAGCAATCAAGGCCTGCACGTCGAAAACGAGATCGGAGATCGGGGCCTTCTGCACCTCGACACCGTTGAGCCGGGTGATCAGCGTCTGCTTGGTCACGTCGGTCAATTCGTCGGTCGTGACCATCCAGGGCCCGAAGCCGCCGGTGCCGGCAAAATTCTTGCCCGGCGCGAATTGCGAGGTGTGGCGCTGCCAGTCACGGATGCTGCCGTCATTGTAGCAGGCATAGCCGGCGACATGGTTCAGCGCAGCCTCGCGCGAGATGCGGCGGCCAGCCTTGCCGATGATGACGGCCATTTCGCCTTCGTAATCGAAACGCTCAGACTCCAGCGGCCGGATCATCGGCTGGCCATGGCCGACCTGGCTGTTGGCGAAGCGGGTGAAGATCATTGGATGCGCTGGCGTCGGATGCCCGCTCTCGGCCAGATGCGTGGCATAGTTGACGCCGATGCAGAAGATCTTGTCGGGATCGGGCACGGTCGGCAGCAGCGCGACATCCTGCAGCGCGTAATCGGGCTTCTCGCCGGCGAGTTTCTTGAGCTCGTCGAGCGATCCCTTCGCAAGCAGCGCCTTCAGCGTCGGATAGGCCTTCAGGCGCTTGCCGGCATCGATGACGCCCTTGTCGGTGACGATGCCATAGCTCGCGGTGCCGGCGATCGTGAAGCTTGCAACTTTCATCAGTCAAACACTCTCTCGATGGAGGAAACATAGTCGTTGATTGGAAGCGCGATCGCGCCGTTGCGGATCGGAACGCATTGCGGCGGGAAGTCCTGGCGAAACCGGGCGCCGGCCGCCTCGGCAGCGTCAAGGAAACGTTCGAGATGGTCCATCGCGCCGGTCGGGAGATCGTGCAGCACCATCAGCGTCCAGGGCTGCCGGCTGCACTGGACGAGTGCGCGCTCAGTCCAGCCGTCAGGGTCGTCCCAGTCGCGCGGGATCGCATTCCAGAGCACGCAGCTGTGCTTGTTGCGGGTGAGGTAGTCCACGACGGAGGGTTTCAACAGCCGCGCATCGAGATTGCCGCCGCCACCGAACGGCCGGAACCAGCGCTGGGGATGCGCGAGATCGCCGATCGCTCTTTGAGTTCGGCCGATTTCGTTCTCTGCCGTCTCGCGATCCGCCTGCTCACCGAGCGGAATGGTGTGCGTAAACGTGTGATTTCCGATCCAGTGCCCCTCCCCGTGCGCACGCACCGCAAGGCCGCGCCGCGCGGGGTCAGCGAGCTTCTCACCGATGACGAAGAAGGTGGTCTTGATGCCGCGCTCGGCGAGAATGTCGAGCACACGCGGCGTCACATCCGGATCGGGGCCGTTGTCGAATGTCAGGGTCAAATCGTACACGCCAATACCTCAGGTCGCCGGCTGCATCGCGCCCGACGCGATGTCGTCGTTGGCCTGACCGGCCCGCGTGCCAGTCTGCCAGATCGCCGCCTTGCGCTCGATCCAGCGGATCGCAGCGTTGAAGGCGATGGCGAGGAACAGCACGAGCAGCACGCCCGCGAACACGTGCGGACTATCGAGAATTGTGCGGTAGCGCGAGATCAGATAGCCGATGCCGGCCGATGAGATCAGCATCTCCGAGACGACAACGCCGACGATGACCAGCGCACCGCCGACACGCAGGCCCGACAGCACCGTCGGAATCGCCGCCGGGATGATGACGCGGATCAGCCGCTGGCTCAACGTGGCGCCCATGCTACGTGCCGCGAGCAGGAGCTGCGGATCGATGGTCTGGATGCCGGCGGCGGTGGCGAGCATCGTCGGCAGGAAGCCATAGATCGAGGCGAACGCGATCTTGGACTCCGAGCCGATGCCGAGCCACACCGTGAAAACAGGATAAAGGATCACGAGCGGCACCGCGTAGAGGCTCGACACCATCGGCATGATCAGGACACGCGGACGCGGCAGGCTGCCAACGATCGCGCCGAGCAGGATGCCGCCGCCGCAGGCGAATGCCATGGAGACCACGACCTCATAGAGCGTCACCGCGAGCGCATGACCGTATTCCGCGGCATCGGTCCATCCGGCGATCAGCGTCGATGACAGTGACGGCAGGAACAGCTCGGGAATGAGACCGGTGCGCGGCAGCAACTCCCACAGCGCAATCAGGCCGATCACGATCAGGTATCGCAGCGTCTTCGCACTCATTCTGGCGCTCATATCCGCCTCACGCCGATTTGCGGATGTGCCGCCAGATGCGGTCGCGCAGCGCACCAAAGGCGTCGCCGCTCAGCATCTCGTAGGTGCGGGGCCGTGGCAGCTGGACCTGGAGATGGTCGACGATGCGGCCGGGCCGCGCCGACATCACGATCACCTCGTCGGCTAGATAGACGGCCTCGGTGAGGCTGTGCGTGACGAAAACGACCGTCTTGCCGGTCGCAGCCCAGATCCGCAGCAACTCGTCGCCCATGGTCATGCGCGTCTGCTCGTCGAGGGCGGCGAACGGCTCGTCCATCAGCAGCACCGGCGGGTCCTGCACCAGCCCGCGCGCGATCGAGACGCGCTGCTTCATGCCGCCGGAGAGTTCGTGGGGATGACGCCTGCCGAAGCCGTCGAGGCCGACCAGCTTGAGCGCATCCTGCGCCTTGGCGCGGCGCTCGGCCTTGGGCACGCCCCGCAGCGCCAGCGGAAACTCGACATTGTCCTCCGCGGTCAGCCACGGGAACAAGCTCGCTTCCTGGAACACCACGCCGACCCTGTCGGGGTCTGGCTGCAGGATCGGCGCGCCGCTGATGGTGATCGTGCCGGAGGTCTGCTGGCGCAGTCCCGCCATCATCATCAAAAGGGTCGACTTGCCGCAGCCGCTCGGGCCGACCAGCACGACGAAACGGCCGGGCTTGACCTCGAGCGAGACGTCCTCCAGCGCGACGACGTCCTGCGACCGGGTCTTGAAGACCTGGCCGACATTCTTGACCTCGATCGCGCCAGCGCGCGCGGCGGGCTTCAACGGGGTCACGTTCGCCAATGGCTGCATCGCGTTTCCATCCATCTGACAAGTTCGTTGAAGGTCATGGCGATCGCGGCGACCATCACGACGCCGGCGAGGAGCTGCTTCATCTGGAAGTTCTCGCCCCAGGTCGCGATCTGGTGACCGATGCCGTCGCGCGAGGCGTACATCTCCGCCAAAATCACGCCGGTGAGGTTGAAGATCATGGAGATCCGCAACGCCTCCAGCAGGACCGGCAGCATGCTCGGCAGATAAACCCGGAACGCCGTCTGCCATGGCGTTGCGCCATAGGAGCGCGCCACCGTCAAATGCTCGACCTTGACCGATTCCACCGCCGTCGTGGTCGACATGATCACGATGAAGATCGTGGAGAAGAAGCCGAAGCCGACCTTCTGGGCAAAGCCGACGCCGAACACCAGGATGAACATCGGCAGGAAGATCGACTTCGGGATGCTGAAGGCGAAGAACAAAAGCGGCTTGGCCACGTCCGCAAAGTAACGGTTCTCCGCGACCAGGAAGCCGATCACCGCACCGAAGGGCACGGCCAGCGCGAACGCGGCCAGCACCTCGGTCGCGGTCACCATCAGATCCTTCCGCACCGCCGCGCGCTGCAGCAGATCGCCGAGCGTCACGAAGGTATCGGACGCCGATGGCAGCAGTCGCGGATTGACGATGCCGGTGCGCGACAGCACCTCCCACAGCGCCAGGACCGCGATGATGATCGCGATCCGCGCAAGGTTGATGACGAACGTGCTTTGCATCGTGACTACTTGGTCGGAACCGGCTTGAACTTGGCCGAGATCACATCCTCGACCGGCACGATGTCCTTGAGCCCGCCGAGCTTGGCGAGATCGAGCGACAGCTGCACGGCCGCATTGACGTTGGCCGCGCCCATGTCGCCGCTGGTCTCGAGCTTCATAATGGTGTTGTCGTACTCAAGGCCCGCGATCTCCGGCGGCATTTCATAGAGCTCGGCAATCAGCTTGACCGTGACGTCGCGGTTGGCCCGCATGAACGCGACCGCGCCGTAGAGGGCGTTCACCGCCTTCTGCACCATCTGGGGCTTGGCCTCGGCGAATTTGTCGAGCACGATCCAGCCCGCAGTGAGGTTCGGCGGGACCGCGGTCGCGTAATCGAGGATGGTCTTGGCCTCGCCGGACTTCGAGATCTGGAAGCTCAGCGGCGAATAGACCACGGCCGCCTCGACATTGCCGGCCAGCAGGTTCGGCACCAGGCCACCGCCGCCGACGGGAACGCGCGTAAAATCGATCTTCTTGTCCTGGATGGTCCACAGCGCGAGCAGGTCGGATCCGGAGCCGGCCGCGGTGATCGCCACCTTCTTGCCGTTGAGGTCCTTGACGTCGAGCGTCGACTTGGTCGGGACCATCAATTGCCAGCCGAAATTGCCCATCGCGGCATTGGCGACGATCCGCGACATCACGCCCTTCTTGCGTCCGGCGGAGAGCAGCGACGGCGGATCGAGAATGATGTCGGCCGCGCCCGCAGCCATGCCTTCGAACGTCTCGGCGCCGCTGCGGTAGATCGTCAACTCGGCCTGGATGCCTTCCTTCTCGAACAGTTTCTGCCGCACCGCCGTCTCGGCGATCGTGGTCGGCCAATAGGTTTTCGTGGGCAGGCCGACGCGGATGGTGTCGGCGGCGCTCGCAGGGCCCACCAGAATTGCGGCGGCGATCAGCGACATCAGCGCGTGATTGATCTTCATTATTGGCTTCCTCCCGGTCTCTGTTTTTTGTGTGCCGGATTTTTCCGGATCGTCAGGTCGTACGGCTCACCTCCGCAATGCGAGAGGCGGCGAGCTCGACGAATTCTTTGGTGGTGCCGAAGTGCTTTGACAAGGCGCGAACTGCCGCATCCGCATCGCGCCTGATCACGGCGGCGACGATCGTCTTGTGTTCGGCTTCGACGTTGCGCGGCTTGCCACCGGCCTCTCGCCGGATCGAGAGGCGGCGATAACGCTCGCTCTGCTCGTGCAGCACGTCGCGGAAGCCGAGCAGCCACGGCGAGCCGCACGCGTTGACCAGCGCGCGATGGAAGATGCGGTGACGGACCACCCACTCCTCGTAGTGCACGGTCGGATCGTCGGGATAGCGATGGGGAACGGCCTTCAAATCCGCCCAGGCGGATTTCACCGATGCGAGCCAGGCATCATCGCCCCGCTCGATCGAGCGACGGAGCGCAAGCCCCTCGATGTCGATCCGGGTCTGCGTCACGTCGGCGAGATCGGCGAGCGACACCGGGCTCACGCGAAAGCCACGCTGGTCTGACGCCTGCACGAGCCCGTCCGCGACAAGTCGCGACAGCGCCTCGCGCACGGCGGCGAGGCTCACGGAAAACTGTTTGGCGAGCCCGGCGATATGCAGCTTCTGGCCCGGCGGCAGCCGCGTCGCCAGGATGTCGGCGCGCAGACGTTCGTGCAGCGCCGACGTCAGGCTGCGCGGACCATCCCCGGGGCTTCTGGACAACTGGAACTGAAGCGGACCCATGGTCGGATGATTGCAAGGCGGCGGCCGCGGGTCAACAGAAAATCGAAAATCGATTTTTTCTAGCTTAGGTTACGCCGCGCCTTGCCCAACGTCCTGGGAATGCGCGGCCCTGGACGGCGCCACGTCGAGACGAACCGCGACGCCCTTCAAACCCTGGCCTGGCGCCGGGTAGAGCTTCATGACGAGCGGATCGTGGCCGGGAACGATGTGGTCAGCATCCGGTGCTGTGGCTCGCAGCTTGTCGAATCCCACCAGCATGTCACCGACATGAAATGCTGTCGTGAACGGACGCTCGCTCGTCATGTTCTCGTAGAAATGACTGACGTCGGAGGCGAGCACGACCGGCCCGCGGCGCGTGTTGACGCGGACGAACTGAAGACCGGCCGAATGCCCGCCGGCCGCGTAGACCGTCAGTCCGGGCGCGATCTCGGCGTCGCCGTCGTAGAACAGCACCCGGCGCGCATAGTTCAGCCGCACGATCCCGCAGACGTCCTCGACCTCGAAGGAATGCGACAGCCTCGGATACTGCATATAGCGCCCGGTGGCGTATGCGAGCTCGCGCTCCTGAAGATGAAACCGCGCATTCGGAAACCGGTCGAAATTACCGGCGTGATCGTAGTGCAGATGCGTGAGGATCACATCCTTGACGTCGGCCACGTCGATATCGAACGCGGCAAGCGTCTCCACCGGGCAGCGCAGGAATGTTCGCCTGCGCTGCTTTGCGATTTCGGCGTTGAACCCGGTGTCGATGACGAAGGTGCGGCCACCTCCCCTCGCCAGCCACATGAAATAGTCCATCGGCATCGGCCCGTCATGCGGGTCTCCGCCGATGAAGTGCTCGCTCCGCTGGGCATCCCGCGTTGCATAGCGGATGGCGAAGAGCTCGTATTCCGGGTCGGCCATGGGGCTTCCAATCAAGCGGGCTCAGGACCCCGCATCGACCTCGTTGAAGGCCTCGCGCGCGTTGCGGAAGGCGTCGATGCCGGCGGGCACGCCGCAATAGACCGCGACCTGGAGCAGGATCTCCTTGATCTCCTCCTTGGTCAGGCCGTTCTTCAGGGCGCCCTTGACGTGCAGCTTCAGCTCGTGCGGGCGGTTCAGTGCGCCCAGCATCGCCAGATTGACGATCGAGCGCGTGCGGCGGTCGACGCCGGGCCGCGTCCACAGCGCGCCCCAGCAGAATTCGGTCGACCACTCCGCCATCGTGCGCGTGAACTCGTCGGCACCGGCGATCGACTTGTTGACGTAGTCCTCGCCGAGCACCTCTTTACGAACTTTGAGGCCCTTTTCGAACAGTTCGGTCTTGCTCATGATCGTCCCTTTCCGGTCTTGAGAGATTCTAGTTGGAAATTGTTTGGCGCGACGCCGATGGCGGCCGCAGTGATTGCAGCAGCGCGGCGACGTCGTCCGCCGCATCTAGGCGCCAGACTGCATCGATGACGCGGTCCGAGTCCCAGTCGCTTCGGCCGGTCCGTACGCCCTCGCGCAGCTTCTCTTCGATCTCGCGGTCTGAAAGCGGCGCAGCCTGGCTGCCGCGCGGCGACGTCACGGTCTCTGTGAGAATTTCACCAGACGACAGGCGCAAGGTGACGCGCGCAGCGCCATCGAGCATCTGCGCATCAAGCTCCGCCCTCACCTTCTGTCGCAGCCGCGCGATATCGGGCCGGACCACGGTCTCCTGCGCGAACTCGGCCACACCGGCCGCGCCGAGCAACAGTCCGCAAGCCACGCAATGATGGATGCTGACGCGCGCATCGCGCTCGTTGCTCACGGGACGATCACCGCGCGCGAGCAGCAGTGCTGAGCCCCGCACTGTCACCGACTCGATCTGGTCAACGCGCCGGCCAATTCGCTCGCGCAACAGCAGGCAGGCGTCGATCACCGAATGGAACACGATGCCGGCGGGATAGGGCTTGTAGGTGTTCTTCGCGATCTCCCAGGTCTTTCCGAGGCCACCGAGCATGCGGGCGAGATCCGGCTCATCCCCCATGGTGCGCGCCCAGCCGAGCGGACCTTCGATGGCGCGCGGCGCAGCCTCATAGCCCTGCTGCGCCAGCAGCGCGGCGAACAACCCGTTACGCGCGGCATTGCCGACGCTGACGTTCTTGGCGGCGCTTGGCAGATTCTCGACATTGCCGGCCGACTGGCTCGCCGCAAGTCCGATCGCGTTCGCAATCCCTTCCGCTGGCAGTCCCAACAGCTTCGCGCACGCCGCCGCAGCGCCAAAAATCCCGCAGGTCGAGGTGATGTGCCAGCCGCGGGCGTAATGGCGCGGCGAGACTGCATTGCCGATGCGGCACTCCACGTCCACGCCAAGGATGAACGCGGTCAGCACCGCGCGCCCCGTCAGCTTGCGCGTCTCCGCCAGCGCCAATATCGGCGCGGCGACCGGCGCGGCCGGATGGATGATCGTTTCAGGGTGCGTGTCGTCGAAGTCGAGCAGATTCGCCGAGATGGCATTGAGAAACGACGCGCACAGCGCGTCCATGGACTCCGAATGGCCGATGATTGTCGATGTCGCGGCGCCGCTGAACGGCGATAGCGTGCGCATCGCGGCCGTGACCACCGGATCGCGTGCGGAGCCGAGCGCGGTCGCAAAGAAATTGAGGATCGATCGCTTCGCCTCAGGGCTCTGCGCCTCCACGTCCGCCCACGACGAGGACGCGACGAAATCGGCGAGCGTCTTGCTCACACTCGGAATTAAAGCTTGCGGCACGCGGGGCGTCTTCCTCGTTTTCCCGGACCATATGACGATCCGCGGCAAACTGTCGACCCCAAATGTTATGCTTGACAGCTTGTCTGACAATCATAACAATCCGGCCCGTTGGCGCGGGATCCCGCTGCCACGACGACGGCGGCCGAGAAGGCCGGCCGGCGAAAGCGTTTGACCAACGAGATCAAGAAGGCGCGCCCGTCACGGGTCGCGCGACAGGGAGTAGACGATGGCGGGAGAGATTCTCGGCGTAATCGGCACGGGCCGCATGGGCGGCCCCATGGCGGGGCGATTGATCGACGCGGGCTATTCGCTCGTGATCTATGACACGCAGACTGAAGCGACCCAGCCGCTGGTCAAGCGCGGCGCCCAGCTCGGCAAATCGCCGGCCGATGTCGCCTCCCGCGCTGATATCGTGCTCGCCAGCCTGCCGACGCCCGACATCGTCAAGGCCGTCACGCTCGGACAAAATGGCATCAGCAGCGGCAGCCGCGCCAAGATCGTCATTGATCTCTCGACTTCCGGTCCCGGCGCGGCAAAGATCGTTGCGGAAGGCCTGAAGGCCAAAGGCATGACGCTGGTCGATGCGCCCGTGAGCGGCGGCATCAAGGGCGCCGTCAACGGCACGCTGGCCGTGATGGTGTCCTGCCCGCAGGCGACCTACGAAATCGTTCAGCCGATCCTGAAGAATTTCGGCAAGCTGTTCTACACCGGCGACAAGCCCGGCGTGGCGCAGACGGCCAAGCTCGCCAACAATCTGATGGCGGCCGCGGCGCTGGTCATCACGTCCGAAGCCGTCGCGATGGGCGTCAAGGGCGGCGTCAACGCAAAGGTGCTGATCGACATCATCAACGCCAGCAGCGGCCGCAACAGCGCCTCCGAAGACAAGTTCCCCCGCGCGGTGCTGCCCGGCACCTTCGATTTCGGCTTCACCACCGGCCTTTCCTACAAGGACGTCCGGCTCTGCGTCGACGAGGCCGAGGCCATGGGCGTGCCGATGGTCTGCGGCGCGGTGGTGCGGCAGATGCTCGCGATCACCAATGCCAAATACGGCGCATCGTCCGACTTCACCTCGATCGCCAAGGTGCTCGAGGAATGGGCCGGGGTCGATATGCGCGGCTGATCACGCAAGCCTTCAGGGAGAGCGATTGCGATGACGATCGGCCCGACCGGATCAGGCAAGGTCTCGCTCGCGCGCCAGATGGCGCGGAGCGTGCTTGCGCTTGATCTTGGAGTTTTCGGGCCGGAGGTCGTCGCGAAGGCAAAGCTCTGCCTGCTCGACTTCTTGTCCTGCGCCTTCGAGGCGGGCCAGCATCCCTGGAGCCGTCAGGCGGTTGCGATCGCACAAGCCGGCGGCACTGCAACGATCATCGGGACGTCACAACTCTCCTCGTCGGCCGATGCCGCCTTTGCCAACGCCGTGATGGGGCATGGTCTCGTCCGCGAAGACATGCATGCGGCCAGCGTCGCGCACCACGGCGTCGTGATCTGGCCGACGCTGCTCGCGCTGTCGGAGCAGACGCCGCTGCATGGAGCCAGACTGCTCTCAGCCGCCATCATCGGCTATGAGACCGGCGCGCGGATCGGCCGCGCGCTCCTGACCTCCGACCTCGCACGGCTCTATCGCCCGACGGGGCTCGTGGCGCCGCCAGGCGCGGCGCTGGCGGGAAGCTTTGCGCTCGGCCTGTCCGAGGACCAGGCAACCAGCGCCATCGCGATCGCGGCCAATACATCCAGCGGGCTGAACGAGTGGCCGCATGCCGGCGGCTCCGACATGTATTTTCATCCGGGCTTTGCGGCCAGCAACGCCATCAAGGCGATCGGTCTTGCGGCAGCCGGCGCTTTCGGCTCGGAAACCATACTGGAGGGTGAAGCCGGCCTGTTCGCCGCCTATCGCCGCCAGGCCGCGCCCGACAGCATCACGCTCTTCCCGGATGGCGAGAGCGAGATCATGGCTGTCTACAACAAGCCGGTCCCGGCCTGCAATTTCGCGCAGACCGCGGCCCAAGCAGCGCTTCGCGTCTCGCACGAGCTCGCCAGCACTGAGGAGATCGACCGCGTCATCATTCGCGCACCCGATGCCGCCGTTCGCTATCCCGGCTGCGACTCCATGGGGCCCTATCGCAACGCGCTTCAGGCCAAGATGAGCATTCCCTTCAGCGTTGCTGCGACGCTGACGCGGGGCGAGATCGAGGAAGAGAACTATTCCGAACTCGATGATGCCGACATCATTCGCCTGGTCGCGGTCACCGATCTCGGGGCAGATCCAGGCTTCACCGCCGCCTTCCCCGGCAAGCAGGGCGCGGAGGTGACCGTGCATCTGCGCGGCGGACGGACGATCCGGCACGCTTTGCCCGACGTCATCGCCGCAACGCCTTCAGATATTCGTGCGCGCTTCCGCGCCGCCGCAACCAGAGTCCTCGGCGAGGACCGCGCGCACCGGCTCGAACAACTCATCGACGGCTGCGAGCAGCTCGGCAATGCCGGCTACATCGCAGCGCAGTGTCGTCTGAACACGCCAGAACAGGCTTTACGATCGGCATCACAAGAAATGCCAAACAATACGGGGGAAATATGGTCGACCGGGAGACCCGCCTAGCAGTGCCGACGGCGCACAATCGCCAGCAAGCCGGCGCTCACGCCGCGCGGAGGCGGGGCTGATGGAAGGCTTCTTTCAAGCGCTCGCAGCGGGCCTTTTGATCGGCGCCGTCTACGGCCTGATGTGCGTCGGGCTCGGCCTGATCTTCGGCGTCATGCGCGTCATCAACTTCGCCCATGGCGATTTCATGATGCTCGGCATGTATGCCGCCTTCTATCTCTTCACCGCCGCCGGCATCCAGGCGCTGTTCGGCAATACGGTCGGTCCGTTCGTGGCCATCCTGCTGGCTGGCCCGGTACTCGCCGTGTTCGGTTATTTCGTCCATCTGGCCCTGATCTCGCGCGTCTCGGGCACGCGCACCGCCTCGCTGGAAGGCGAAGGCCATTACGCCCAGCTGATCCTGACGCTCGGCATCGCGCTGATCCTGCAGAACGGCGGCCTCATCGTGTTCGGATCGGTGCTGGCCTCGATCCGCACGCCGCTGTCGAGCTCGGCCTGGGAATTCGTTCCCTTCTTGGACATCAGCATCTTCCTCAACAAGGCGCGCAGCATCGACGCGATCGTTTCGCTCGCGATCATGATTCTGCTTTCGCTGCTGATCACGCGGACCCGGATCGGCAAGTCGCTCCGCGCCGCCGCCGACAATCCGACCGCCGCGACCTATATGGGCATCGACGTCGACCGCGCGCATCGCACCGCCTTCGCGCTCGGCTGCGGCATCACCGCGATCGCCGGCGGCCTGCTCGCGACCAACTATCCGTTCCACCCCTTCGTCGGCCTCGAATACGTGATCGTCATGTATGCCGGCGTCGTGCTCGGCGGCATGGGCAGCATCATCGGTGCCTTCTGGGGCGGCATGACGATCGGCCTCGTGCAGCAGATGTCGACGCTGATCCTGCCGACGCAGTTGCAGAATGCCGCGATCTTCGCCGTCTTCCTCCTCATCATCTTCTTCCGTCCGCAAGGTTTCTTCGGGCGCATGGTCGAGAGGACGTGACCATGCTCCGGATGCGTTCACTGCTGCCTCCCCTGCTCTTCACGCTCGCTTACGCCGGGATCTCACTCGGCGTCACCAACTCCTACTACCAGCTCATCCTGACGCTGGTGCCGGTGTGGGCGGTGTTCGGCCTGTCCTGGAATTTGCTGAGCGGCTACACCGGGCTGATCTCGTTCGGCCACGCCGCCTTCTTTGGGATCGGCGCCTATGCGACCGCGCTCGGGCAGATTTATTTCGACATCTCCCCCTGGCTGCTGATCCCGGTCGCCGCCATGCTCGGCGGCATCGCCGGGCTGCTGATCGGATTTCCGACCTTCCGCCTCCAGGGCCACTACTTCGCGCTCGCGATGCTCGCCTACCCGCTCGCCATTCTCTACGTGTTCGAGTGGCTCGGCTTCCAGGAGGTGACGCTTCCGATCAAGCGCGACGCGCCGATCGCCTATATGCAGTTCTCCGACCCTCACATCTACACGCTGCTGGGGCTCGCCATCATGCTTGCCACCATCGTGCTGACGCAGGTGATCGAGCGATCCCGCTTCGGCATGGCGCTGCTCGCGATCAAGCAGAACGAGGCTGCGGCAGAAGCGGCCGGAATCAACACGCTGGCTTGGAAGCTGCGCGCGATCACGTTGAGCGGCGCGATCGCCGCCGCCATCGGCGGATTCTATGTGCAGGTGCTGCTGGTCGTGACCCCGCAATCGGTGTTCGGCATGCTGGTGTCGGCGCAGGCGTTGACGGTCGCGATGTTCGGCGGCGTCGGTACGGTCTGGGGACCGGTCATCGGCTCCGTGATCCTGATCCCACTCGCCGAGATCCTGCACGCAGAGGCCGGTGCGCGCATCCCCGGCATTCAGGGCGTCATCTTCGGCCTGGCGATCGTCTGTGTCATCTTGCTCGCGCCGGAAGGCCTGTTCTGGAAACTGCGCGATCTCCTGCGCAGGCGAAATGCATCCAAGGCCACGGCTAGCGTCACTCCGGAAACGGCCGTCGCCAACGTCACGGCGCTGAAGCCTGCCGCGCGGCAGCGTGCGGCCACCGGCGAGGTGATGCTCGAGGTTCGCAATCTCTCGCGCTCCTTCGGCGGACTCAAAGCCGTTCAGGATGTCAGCTTCAAGCTGCACAAGAACGAGATCCTCGGCATCATCGGCCCGAACGGCGCCGGCAAGACCACGCTGTTCAACCTCCTCAACGGTTTTCTGAAGCCGAGCGAGGGCGAGGTGCTGATCGACGGCCGCAACATGTCCGGCCAACGGCCGCACGTGATCTGCGAGGCCGGCATCGGCCGCACCTTCCAGGTGATGCGGCCATTCCTGCGCATGTCGATCCTCGACAATGTCGTGGTGGGGGCCTATGTGCGCGCCCGCTCCGATGCGGAGGCACGCAAGCTCGCCGCCGACGCAGTCGCCCGCGTCGGGCTCTCCGCCGTAGCCAACCGTGTCGCCGGCGAACTCTCGACCAAGGAGCTGCGGCTGATGGAGCTCGCCCGCGCGATCGCCGGCCAGCCCCGCATCCTGCTGCTCGACGAGACGCTTGCGGGCCTTGGCCACGGCGAAGCGGACGAGGTCGTCGCCGTGATCCAGCAGCTCGCACGCGACGGCATGACCATCGCCATCATCGAGCACACCATGCAGGCGATGGTCCGCCTGGTGGACAGATTCCTCGTGCTCGACCATGGCGCCGTCATCACCGAGGGCCTGCCCGAAGTGGTGACGCGCGACAACCGGGTGATCGAGGCCTATCTCGGCAAGAAGTGGGTGGGCCATGCTGCGAATTGAGGGACTGAGCGCGGGCTATTCGGCCAAGCCCGTCCTGAACGACGTGTCGATCAATGTCGGCGCCGGCCAGTTCGTTGCGATCGTCGGGCCTAACGGCGCCGGCAAGACCACCCTGTTCAAGACGATCTCCGGCATCGTGAAGCCGAGCGGCGGGGCAATTACGTTCGACGGCGTCGACCTTCTTGCCGTGCCGCCGCCGCAGCGCGCCCATCTCGGCATCGCCCACGTCCCCGAGGGCCGCCAGGTGTTCCCGTCGCTGACGGTGATGGAGAACCTCGAAATGGGCGCGATGACCGAAAGCGGCCGGCGCGACTGGCAGGCCAATATCGAGCGCATCTTCGAATGGCTGCCGGTGCTGAAGGAACGCCGCAATCAGTTCGCGGGTACGATGTCCGGCGGCCAGCAGCAGATGCTCGCGATCGGCCGCGGCCTCGCCTCCTCGCCGAAGCTGTTGATGCTGGACGAGCCCTCGATGGGTCTCGCGCCGTCGACAGCGGACTTCATCTTCGAACGGCTGATCGATATCCGGCGTCAGTCCGGGCTGACCATGCTGCTGGTCGAGCAGCGCGTGGCGGAAGCGCTGGAGTCCGCCGACCACGGCTACGTCCTCGAAGCCGGACGCGTCGTGCTCGAAGGCAACAACGACACGCTGCGCGCCGATGATCGCGTGCGCAAAGCCTATCTCGGCATGTGACGAACAAAAAACAAAGAGCAGGGAGACAACAAAATGAACAAGACATCGAAGGGCAGGATATCAAAAGGACTGACGCGCCGGACCGTGTTGTCGGGCGCTGCCGCCGTCGGCCTCGCCGGCGTGGCACGCGCGCAGGCGCCGGCGGAGGTCAAGGTCGGACTGATCGTGCCGCTGTCCGGCATCTACACCCGCCCCGGCCAGGTCATGAAGATGGGCGCCGAGATGGGCATCGAGCACATCAACGCCCAGGGCGGCATCAAGGCGCTCGGCGGTGCCAAGCTGAAACTGGTCGTGATCGACTGCGGCGACACCACCGAGAAGGCCAAGAACGCGGCGCAACGCATGGTGGCGCAGGAACCCGATCTCGTCGCCGCCACCGGCTCTTATCTCTCATCCTTCACCCTCGCCGTCACCGAGGTGACCGAGCGTGCCGAACTGCCGGTGCTGACACTGTCCTATTCGGACCTGCTGACCGACCGCGGCTTCAAATACATCTTCCAGACCGCCGCGACCGCGAGCCGCCAGTCCGAGCTCGGCCTGCCGACGCTGATGAAACTCGCCGAGAATGCGTCGGGCAAGAAGCCGAAGACCGTGGCGATGTTGATGGACAACACCGCGACATCAGTCGCCACCGCCAAGGCGCTGAAGGAAAAACTGCTCGCACAGGAAGGCCTGCAACTCGTCGTCGAGGAAGTCTGGACGCCGCCGCTGTCGGATGCCACGCCGCTGATCCAGAAGGTTCGCTCGGCAAAGCCCGATCTGCTCCTGTTCATGCCGAATGCAGTGTCGGACGCCAAGCTGGGGCTGGAGAAGATCAGCGAGTTCGGCCTCGGCCAGGGCAAGATTCCGACGGTGTCCTTCAGCATCACCATCGCCGAGCCGGACATGCTCCAGAGCGTGAGCCCGGAGACCGTGCAGGGCATCATGACCATCGTCGCCAACTGGGGCTCGAAAGGCCAAGAGGCCCTGATCGCCGAGCTCAAGGCCAAATACAAGGAGCCCTGGATGACGCAGAACGTCATCTCGACCTATGGCGACATGTGGCTGATGAAGGAAGCGCTGGAGAAGGCCGGCAAGGCGGACCGCAACTCGGTCGCGCAGGCGTTCCGCACCATGGATGCCGGCCCGTCGAAATACTATCCGGGCGGCCAGCTCAAATTCGACGAGAAGGGCCGCCGCGTCGGCGCCGGCGTCGTCATCGTGCAATGGCAATCGGGCGTACCTGTCACCGTCTATCCGCCCGATCTCGCGCAAGCAGAGCCGTTCTGGCCGAAGAAATCCTAAGCGCCGCGCGATTTTTCAGGGAGGAGAATTGTCATGACTGCAAAAAGCAAGTTCACGATCTCGCGGCGAACGCTATTGGCCGGCGCGTCCGGCACGCTGATCGCATCCCGCGCCTGGGCGCAGCAACCTTCAGAGGTGAAGGTCGGCCTGCTGGTGCCGATCTCCGGCCTCTACGCCCGCCCGGGAACGGTGATGCGTGAGGGCGCCGAGATGGCGGTCGACCACATCAACGCGCAAGGCGGCATCAAGGCCCTCGGCGGCGCCAAGCTGAAGCTGGTCGTGCTCGATTCCGGCGACACCACGGAAAAGGCCAAGAACGCCGCCCAGCGCATGGTCGCGCAGGAGACCGATCTGGTTGCTGCCAGCGGCGCATACCTGTCCTCGTTCACGCTCGCGGTGACCGAAGTCACCGAGCGCGCCAGCCTGCCCGTCCTCACCCTCTCCTATTCCGACCTGATCACCGACCGCGGATTCAAATACGTGTTCCAGACCGCGGCCACCGCAGGCTCGCAGGCACGGCAGGCGTTGCCCCAGATCATCAAGCTGGCGGAGACGGCCTCAGGCAAGCGGCCGAAGACGGTCGCGATCCTGACCGACAACACGGGGGCCTCGATCGCTTCCGCAAAGGCGATGCGCGAGGGCCTGCTGGCGGAGAACCAGTTGCAGCTGATCGTCGACGAGACGTTCACGCCGCCGCTGGCTGATGCGACGTCGCTGGTGCAGAAGATCCGCTCGGCGAAACCCGATCTGCTGTTCTTCCTGCCGACGGTGATCTCGGACGCGAAGCTGCTGCTCGAGAAGATGAACGAGTTCGGCCTCGGCCAGGGCAAGATTCCGACCATCTCGTTCGGCATCGCGATCGCCGAGCCCGACATGCTGCAAACCGTCAGTCCCGAACTCCTCCAGGGCGTGCTGACCTGCGTCGCAAGCTGGGGCGCCAAGGGCCACGAGGCGCTGATCGCCGAGTTGAAGACCCGCTACAAGGAGCCGTGGATGACGCAGAACGCGATCTCCACCTATGGCGACATGTGGGTGATCAAGGACGCGCTCGAGAAGGCCGGCAAGGCCGACCGCGTTGCCGTCGGCGAGGCGCTGCGCACCATGGATGCCGGCCCCTCGAAATACTATCCGCTGGGCGAGATCAAGTTCGACGAGAAGGGCCGCCGCGTCGGCGCCGGCATGACCATCGTGCAGTGGCAATCCGGCGTGCCGGTGACGGTGTTCCCGCCCCAGCTCGCGCTGGCGCAGCCGTTCTGGCCCAAAAACTGACTGAGAACTGACAACGCCCGAAAGAGAAACGGAGAACAACATGGACAAGGCGACCTACGACCGCGGGCTCGAAATCCGCAAGAGCGTGCTCGGCAACGAGTTCGTGGACAAGGCGATCGCATCCGCGGACGAGTTCAATCGTCCGATGCAGGACCTCACCACGGAGTATTGCTGGGGCTACGTCTGGGGCCGCGACGGCCTCACGCGCAAGACGCGCAGCTTCCTCAATCTGGCGATGCTCTGCGCGCTCAACCGCCCACACGAGCTGAAAACCCATGTCCGCGGTGCGCTCGCCAACGGCGCCACCAAGGAGGAGATCCGCGAGGTCTTCATGCAGGTCGCGATCTATTGCGGCGTGCCGGCCGGCGTGGATGCGTTCCGGAACGCGAAGGAAGTCTTCGCCGAGCTCGACAAGAAATAACGGAGCTTGACGACGATGAAGGGCAAATGGGCACTCGTGACCGGTGCGACCGCGGGCCTTGGCCTCGCCGTCGCGGAAGGCCTTGCCGGCGCGGGCGCCAATATCGTCCTTCATGATCTCGTCGCGCCGAAGCAGGCCGCGGATGACCTCCGCGCCCGCTTCGGCGTCGAGGTCGTCTCGGCCGGCGCCGATCTCGCCCAGCGCGAGGCGATCGAGGCCATGATGGCCGATCTGCTCGACCGCTGCGGCGCCATCGACATCCTCGTCAACAACGCCGTGGTCAGGCATTTCTCCGCCATCGAGCAGTTTCCGCCCGATCGCTGGGAGCAGGCGCTGGCCGTCAACCTGTCGGCGCCGTTCCATTTGATCCGCCTGGCGCTGCCAGCCATAAAGCAGCGCGGCTGGGGCCGGATCATCAACATGGGCTCGATCTATTCCAGCCGCGCGGTCGAGGATCGCATCGACTACGTCACCACCAAGACGGCGATCCTCGGTATGACCCGCGCGGTGGCGATCGAGACGGCGCGGAGCGGCATCACCTGCAACACGCTCTGCCCAGGCACGCTGCCAACGCCCGCGATCCTGAACAAGATCGCAACGATCGCGTCGAACAGCGGCCGTCCGGTCGACGACGTGACCAAGGAATATCTCGGTGAGCGCCAGCCAACGCAGCGCTTCGTCGAAATGAACGCGGTCGCCGCCATGGTCGTCTTTCTCTGTGGGCCCGCGGCAAACGATATCACCGGCGCCAGCCTGCCGATCGACGGCGGCTGGTCGGTTGCATGAAAGCATTGGGAGTGTTGCGATGACTGAACAATCGGGCCAGAGCGTCGTGCTGACGGGTGCCGCCGGCGGCATGGGACGCGCCATCACCAAGGCCTTGCTGGAAAGCGGCCGCCGCGTCGTGCTGGTCGATCGCGACGCCAAGGCGCTTGAGGAACTCGCGTCCGTGGCGGGCAACGCGGTGTTTCCGATCCAGCTCGACGTTAGCGATGGGCAGGCCGTGGATCGCCTGCCGGACGCCATTCCCGCGCAGTTCAAGCCGGTCGACGTCCTCATCAACAACGCCGGGCACGATATCGGCGGGCGGACGCGGTTCGATGCCGGCTCCGCCGACGACTGGTCCAACATCATCCAGACCAATCTGATCGGCCTGATGCGCGTCACCCGCGCGATCCTGCCCGACATGGTCAGGCGCAACGCCGGCCATGTCGTCAACATCAGCTCCATCAACGCGGTCCGGATCGTCCCCGATATGGCCGCCTACAGCACCAGCAAGGCGGGCGTGCACATGTTCACCGAGACGCTGCGGGGCGAGCTGGCAGAAACCGCGATCCGGGTCACCGAGCTCCAGCCAGGCCTGACCCGGACCAACATCATCCTGACCCGCTACCGTGGCGACAGGCAGAAGGAAAAGGACTATTTCGACCAGTTCAGGATGGCGCTCGAGCCTGCCGATATTGCCCGTTCGATCGTCTTCGCCCTGGACCAGCCCGCGCACGTTCAAATTGCCGAAATGATGATTCTGCCTGTAAACCGGTACTGACTTTTCCCAACCAGGGTCCGGACATGGAAAGACGTAGCGAATTGCAGTCGACACTCCGCATCGAGGACGTCCCGACCGTCCGGGCGATGGTCGCGCAAAAGCTGCGCGAGGCGATCATGTCCGGAACACTCAAACCGGGCCAGCGCCTGGTCGAGCGTGAGCTCTGCGAGATGATGGGCGTCAGCCGCCCCTCGATCCGCGAAGCCCTGCGTGCCCTCGAAGCCGACGGCCTCGTCAACATCGTCCCGCACCGCGGCCCCGTGGTCTCCACGATCAGCCTCGAAGAAGCCCGGCAGCTGTACGCGGCGCGCGCGGTGCTCGAAGGATTCGCCGGCCGCGAATGCGCCAGGCTCCACGATCCGGAAGTGGCTCGACGGATCGGGGAAGCCCTGGCACGGCTGAAGGCGGCCGCAGCCAAGCAGGACCTCGTCGGGAGCCTCGAAGCCAAGACCGACTTCTACGCCGCGCTGATCGGCGGCTGCCGCAACGCCTTCATCGAGCGCATGCTCAAGCCGCTGCACGACCGGATCCAACTGTTGCGGATCACGTCGATGTCGCAGCCGAAACGGATCAACAAGAGCCTGCGCGAGGTCACCGCGATCTGGCGCGCGATCCAGAACGGCGATCCGGATCTCGCCGAGCGCTGCTGCGTCGATCACATCAATGCGGCTGCGGTGGCCGCGCTCGACATGATTGAACGAAACGCCGCCAAGGAGGCGACGTCCTCCGACGACTAGAAAAACAAGAATTCAGGGAGTGTTCGATGTTGTCTCTGGTACGATCGCTGATCCTGTGTCTCCTGCTCTTGCCCTGTGGCGCGGCAATCGCAGACGACTACCCCACCCGCCCGGTCACGATGATCGTGCCGTTCTCCGCCGGCGGCCCCGGCGACGTCATCGCGCGAATTCTCGGCAACGCCATGAGCGCGACGCTGAAGCAGTCCATCGTCATCGAGAATGTCGTCGGTGCCGGCGGCACACTCGGCACCAACCGCGTCGCCAAGGCCGCGCCTGACGGCTACACGCTGCTCCTGATGCATGTCGGCCAGGCCACTGCGCCCGCGCTTTACGCAAAACTGCCGTTCGATCCCGTCGGCGACTTCGCCATGATCGGGCTCGTCACTGATGTCCCGATGATCCTGGTGGCCCGGCCGAATTTCCCGGCCAAGGATCTCGGCGAGATGATCACGCGCATCCGCAGCGAGGGCGACAAGATGACTTTCGGCAATGTCGGTCTCGGCTCAGCCTCGCAGCTCTGCGGCCTTATGTTCATGAGCACCACCGATACGAAACTCTCGCAAATCTACTACAAGGGCGGCGGGCCCGCGCTGAACGACGTCATCGCCGGCCATATCGACGTCTATTGCGATCCCGCGACGGGACCGACGCCCTATATCCAGTCGAACACGATCAAGGGCTACGCGATCACGAGCAAGACGCGCGTCGCGACACTGCCTGGCGTACCGACCTCGGCCGAGGCCGGCGTTCCCGAATTCGATGTGACGACCTGGTATGGCCTCTACGCGCCGCGCGGCACGCCCAAGCCCGTGATCGACCAGCTCGTCGGTGCACTGCAGACGGCGCTCAAAGACCCAGCGTTGATCAGCCGCTTTGCCGAGCTCAGCATGGCTCCGGTTGAGGCCGAGCGCGCGACGCCGGCTGCGCTCGAAGCCTTCCTGAAGGCGGAGATCGCCAAATGGGGCCGGATCATCAAGGCAGCCGGAATCGAGCCGCAGTAGGTCTGCCTCACTCGTCCAGAAGCTCCAGGAATTCCTCGATCCGGCCGAACGGTTCCGCGTGCCCGCGGGCGGCGCAGACGACGCGATCGCCGTCGCGCTGGAGCGATCGCGCTCTGGATTTCCGCAGCCGTCCGGGGAGGAAAGTCGCGGCGACGGCCTCGGGCCCGACATCGAGCCTGACGATGCCACGCCGCTTGCAATCGATCCTGAGCCTGGCGGCCGCAAAGAAATCACGCGCCTCCGGCGGCAGCCTGCCGAAACGCCGCGAGGTCTCCTCCTCCAGGTCTTCCAGATCGTCGTCGCTCCGGCATCTGGCGGCGCGACCATAGATCTCGAGCCGCATTGCTTCCGATTGCACATAGCCTTCAGGCAACATGTCGCCGACAGGCAGATTCAGATCCGGCACCCACAGAAAGGCGCCCGAGTCGTTCACTCTTTCCGAGGCGAGCTTCAGGAGATGACTGTAGAGCACCGGCCCGAACACCTGCACGTGCCCGGACTGCTGTTCGGAAAACAGATCGCCGGCGCCCCTGAGGTCCAGGTCGCGCTCGCTGATGGCAAAGCCGGCGCCGGGCTTGCTGAACTCCTCGAGGACGGCCAAGCGCTTCTCGGACTGTTCCGAGGTCGACTCCGTCAGCAGATAGGCGAAGGCGCGCGTTCCGCCGCGTCCCACCCGCCCCCTGAGCTGATGGAGCTGTGCGAGGCCGAACTTTTCGGGCCAACACACCACGATGGTATTCGCGCGCGGGATATCAAGACCGCTTTCCACGATGTTGGTCGCCAGGAGGACGTCCGCCTCGCCATCGACGAAACTCATCATGCGGTCGTCGAGGTCGTCGACGGGCATCTTGCCATGAAGGCAGACGATGCGGAGGTCGGGCGCCAACGATTGCACGCGCGCCAGCATCGGCTCCAGATCCTGGATGCGCGGGCAGATCAGAAAACTCTGTCCATGCCGCCGCCGCTCGCGTAGCAATGCTCCGGCAATGGCCGCATCCGAAAGCGGAGCGATCTTGGTCACGATCGGAAGCCGGTGAACCGGCGGCGTTGCGATCACGCTGAGATCCCGGAAGCCCGCAAGACCAGCGGCGAGCGTACGCGGGATGGGCGTCGCGCTCATCCAGAGCGTATGGGCATTCTTTGCCAGCCCTGAAAGCTTCGCCTTCTCCGCCGCTCCGAAGTGCTGCTCTTCGTCGATGATGACGAGGCCAAGATCGGCGAACTTCACATCCTTTGCAGAGAGCGCCTGCGTGCCGACAACGACTTTCAGCCTGCCGCTTCGCAAGCCCTCTTTGATCCCTCGCGTCTCCGGGCCGGAGGTCGCCCGCGACAGGCTTCCGACTTCGATACCGAGAGGACCGAAGCGCTTGCGGAAGGTTTCGACATGCTGCCGCGCCAGGACCGTGGTCGGCACGGCGATCGCCACCTGTTTCCCGGACAGCGCCACCGCGGCTGCCGCGCGCAACGCCACCTCGGTCTTTCCAAATCCGACGTCGCCGCACACCACCCTGTCCATGGGATGACCTGCCGCGAGATCATCGAGCACGTCCTGAATGGCC
Source organism: Bradyrhizobium sp. MI1.7 (assembly GCF_055811795.1). NCBI lineage: Bacteria > Pseudomonadati > Pseudomonadota > Alphaproteobacteria > Hyphomicrobiales > Nitrobacteraceae > Bradyrhizobium > Bradyrhizobium sp. MI1.7. The sequence goes on along the minus strand of NZ_JBVVPO010000006.1, from coordinate 152,836 downwards.
TTCGCCTGATCGACGGTCGGGAAATACGGAAAACGCGCAACGAACCTTTCATAGAGCGGCCCGGGCGCGACCAGTTTCGGCGCGCGGCGGCGGTGGCGCTGGCTGATGTGCTTTGCGAGCGCCTTGGCGGCGACCTGAATCTCCGCCTCGGCCTCGGTCCGCCGCGCCCACCATGTGCTCCCGTCCGCCTTGTCCCGTGCCAGCTTGCCGGGCTCGGCCGCATACGGCCAGATCAAGGCAAGGTCGGCCGGCGGCACGAGAACGGCGTTGTCTCCCGCGAACGCAAGCCTGACCATCTCGCGCCGCGATCCCGTCCCCATGGCGAGGGTCTGCAAGCCGTCGAGCAGAGCGAGTCCGCGCTGCAAATGGACCACCGCCGCGCCGCGCTCCGGGACGTCCGGATGATCGAACGCGGCCGTCCAAGCTCTCGCCATGGGCTGGGGATGATGGGCTCTGCTGCCGAGCACGTCGGACGCGGTGACGATGACGAGAGGCTTGCGGCCGGCCCCGACGAAGCCGGCATCGAAGTCGGCCAGGAACGCCGTTTCGCGCTCCCGTCCCTCCGTCGCCTCGCTCCAATCGGCACAGCGCTCCGCCTTGATGCCGCTCATCCGCTCCATCGCGCGAAGGTCATCCTCGACGGCCGCGACGAACAGCACCCGCGACCCGGCGCGTTGCATGTCGTCAATAAATGCGCGGAGGATCTTTCTTGGCGATGAGGCTTTCGAGAAATCGGGCGTCGGCGTGAAGGCCGATTTTTGCGGAAGCACGCTGATGCTCTTCTTCAGCCGCTTCCAGTCCGCCCGTCCGAGATACTCGCGCTCCGCATCCCTGCGGCCAGCGGCCTCCTCGATGGTGCCCAGCCAGATATCGGCGTGGCCCGGTACGCCGGCATCCACGATCCACCGCGCGCGAGCGCAATAATCCGGCAGCGTCGCCCGCTGCCCGCGCTTGCCTCCGAGCGCAATCTGTTCGGACATCGGATCGATCAGCAATTCCCTGGTCTCGTAGACGACCTCATGCTCGACCGGATCGACGGCAACGATCTTACGGATAACACCGTCGGAATGTTCGATCCTGAAAGGACCAAGTCCGCCCGCGGGAAACACCTCGAACGTCTTGCCGTGGAACAGGACGCCGCCCGGATATTCCGCCTCTTCGTCGAGGTCGTAGCCGAGGGCTTCCAGACGGCGCTCCAGCTCGGCTTCCGAATAGGCCGCGCCCACTTTCAGGCTGAGGCTGGTCTTTGACCAGCTCGCCGGCAGCGGCAGCCGCTCCATGATGGCTTCTGCGGTCGATACGAGGAAGACCGGCTTCCTTGCCTTGGCAAGGCGCCGCAACACCGAGCTCCGCCTGCCTGCGATCTCGCGCGACGGCTCCAGACCATCGAATGGCAGATTGTTCAGTCGCGGGAACACCAGCACCTCGACCGAAGGGTCGAGCGCGTGGATCACGCCGCCCAGCCGCTCCGCCCTGTTCTCATTGTCGCAGAGGAAGACGAGGCCGTCGCGGCCAGACTTCTCCCATTGCTCGCGCAGATGCAGCGCCAGCATGCCGAGAGGCGATGAGGACGAGACCGTAGAACGCGACGAGCTATTGCCTTTCGAGCCTTTGCTCTCTGTGCTCTTCGAACCCTTGCTCTTTGAACCCTTGCTCTTCGAGCTCTTGGTCTTCGGGCTCTCGCCTTTCGAGCTTTTGGCCTTGGTCTTTTTCGCGCCGGTCGCGGCCCGGGCTTTTTTGGTGGACGCCAATGTGTATCCAACTTTGTTTCAGAAATAGAGTCGCGCGCCGACGAGCCCTGCCGTAGAGCTCGGTCGACAACGCGGACTGGGCCCAAGCGCCCAAGCACGTCATTACAATTTCACGATTGCGTTGGAAAGCACGGATGCAAGCCCGGACGACCGGCCTGCACGCCAAAATAAGGCCTATTGCAGGACCTTCGGCAGCACCACGACCACGTCGACGCTCTGCCCGAGGATTTGCGTCGCGACCACGGCGAGGTGATGCGAGAACTCGTCCTCGATCTCGCTCGCGCAGTCTTCGTCCCTGGCAATGGCGAACAGCAGATTGCCGTCGATCTCGTCGAATCGGATACCGGCAAAAAGACGATCAAACGTCTCGGCGCCCGCGATGCCCGCGATTCGCGCCTGGATGGCTTGGTCTTCGATGAGGGACAGTTTCATCATAACCGGGAACATGGGGGCGCACCTCCCAAATGCAAGAGCAGAAGCGTGCTGGCGCGACCCGCCGGGCGAACTATATTAATCGTGTTGTCCCGCCTGCCCCCGTCTGCCCTTGAGGAAACTCTTGATTCTCTTCCTGCTGCTGGTCTCCGTGCCGATAGGACTGTCGGCCGGACGCTATTATCTGTTCGGCGATGGCCGGGGCAATTGGCAGACGGCGGATCGCTCGAGCGCCGGCCTGTTGCCGCCGGCATCGGCCAATCCGGACGCGCTGATCCGGGTCTTTGCCGCGCGCACGGTGCGGTGGCGCAGCATTTTCGCCGTCCACAGCTGGATCGTCGTCAAGGAGAAAGGTGCCAGCACCTACAGCCGATACGACTACACGGCGTGGGGCGACCCGATCCGGAGCAACGGATTTGCACCCGACGGCCGCTGGTTCGGCGCCATGCCCGAAACCGTCGTGGCGGTCGACGGCGCGCGGGCCGAAGCGCTGATCCCCAAGATCCGCCACGTCGTCGAGACCTACAAGTTCCGCGCCTACGACGATTACAGCGCCTGGCCCGGACCGAATTCCAACACCTTCGTGCAGGCGGCGCTGGACGCCGTTCCCGAGCTTCGTGCCGTCCTTCCACCCACCGCGGTCGGCAAGGACTATCCGTACAGCGGACGCTGGGCCGGCATCACCCCTTCCCGCACCGGCGCCTACGCCTCGCTGTCGGGTTACCTCGGCATGACGGTCGGCTGGGTCGAAGGGTTCGAGATCAATTTCTTCGGCGCGGTGCTGGGCATCGACATCCGGCGGCCGGCGCTCAAGCTCCCCGGCATCGGCCGCCTGGGCGTCGCCGCCGGCCTGTAGAGCGCCTGCCGACGCCTCGCCAAACAAAAAACTGAAAAACAACCCCATGCACAGTAGAACCGCCCCTGGCCGGTTGGTCGCGGTGGCGCGGCTTAAGTCGAGATGAGGCTTGGTGAATTGCCTTGCGCGCGCAGAACGAGAGGCCTCTCTCCTGCAACGCACGTTGAGGTGCTCGACGAGCCCGATGTCTTCAGACGCCGGTCATTTGACTCGTCGGGCAAAACACCGGCAAAATTGCATCGTGCCAATCAGGCCATGGATGCGCTCGACCAGGCCGACCATGGGTCCAGCAAGCCGCCTCCCTGGATCCTAGCCCCCAAGCGCCGGAATATTTTCGCGAAAGATGATCTCGCTGCGCGGCGCCTCGATGCCGTGCATGGCGCTGCGGCCGGCGCGCAAATTGTCGAAGATGCCGACACAGCTCATCATCGTGTTGAGCTGATTTTGAGTGATGACGGCATCCATCGTCCCATCGAGCAGAAAGCTACGCGTATCCGAGGTCAGACCATGGCCAATGAAGACCACGTCACGCGCCCGGTTCATTTCGTTCAGGACGCGAGCGACACCATCGGCGGCGCCGCCGATGTTGTAGATTCCGGCAAGATCCGGATGCTGGCCCAGCAGCATGCGCGTCTGGCGATAGTTGCGGTCGGCGTCATCATGGCCTTCGCGCAGGCCCACGACCTTGATGGCCGGGAATAGTTCTTCGAAGACGTGCAGAAAGCCCATTTCGCGTTCTTCGTGCGCGCGGTAGCTGCGGCTGCCCGCGATCATCGCGACCTTGGCCGGACGCTCGCCCAGAAAGCGCGCGATCAGATAGCCGGCAGTGCGTCCGATCGAGCGATTGTCCAGTCCGATATAGGCCGCGCGGCGCGCGTTCAGGATATCCGAGATCAGCGTCACCGTCGGCACGCCGTGCTCCGCTAATCGGTCGACGGCTTCCCTCACGACGGGATGCTCGAGCGCCATGAAGGCGATGCCGTCGGCCTTGTCGCGGGCCCGCCAGAGCTGACGTGCCAGCAGGTCGGGATTGAAGCCCTTGATGGTGTCGACCTGACAATGGACGTTGAAGGGCGCGAGCCGGCCGTCGGAATGCGCGATCAGCTGCCCGAGCGTGGACAGGAAGCGGTTGGTGCCGGCCGGCAGCAGGAACAGCAGCCGCATCGGCTTGGGCCGCATCGCCGCCAGGATGTTCTCGGCCGGCATGTAGTCGAGCTCGGACGCGGCGGCGAGCACCCGCTGCTGCGTAATCGCCCGCACACCGGGCCGACGATTCAGCACGCGGTCGACCGTCGCCGTGGAGACGCCGGCCCGGCGCGCCACGTCAACGATGCGGCTCAGCGAAGGAGCCACTGGTTTATTCATTCCGGGGCCCAATCGTCGAATACCTCAAAAACCATCATCTTTATCGTTTGACATGCTAGCTCAAAGTCGCAATTTTCGCATCAATATCGTTGCAGAAACATCAAATAACATCAAATCGCTGTTGGAGGAGAAGCCCATGTCCCTGACCCGTCGGCGCGCCCTGCAAGCCCTGTCCGTCCTCCCCGCCGCGGGCCTGATCGGCGGTCTCTCGCGCCCGGCCCGGGCGGCCGAGTTCTCGCTGAAATACGGCAACAACCTGCCGCTGACGCACCCCCTCAACATCCGCGCCCAGGAAGCCGCCGACCGCGTCGCCAAGGAGAGCAATGGCCGGGTCGAGATCGCCATCTTCCCGAACAACCAGCTCGGCGGCGACACCGACATGCTCGCCCAGGTGCGCAACGGCGCGCTGAACTTCTTCACGCCCTCCGCGCTCGTGGTCGCGACCCTGGTGCCGATCGCCGCGATCAACGCGGTCGGCTTTGCCTTTGCCGATTACGATCAGGTCTGGAAAGCGATGGACGGCGGGCTCGGCGCGCATATCCGTGCCGCCATGGCCAAGGTCGGCCTCCATACCTTCGAGAAGATGTGGGACAACGGCTTCCGCCAGATCACCAGCGGCGCCAAGCCGATCGAGAGCGCCAAGGACATGGACGGCCTCAAGATCCGCGTGCCCGTGTCTCCGCTCGGCATCTCCATGTTCAAGGCGCTGTCGTCCTCGCCGACCAGCCTGCAATTCAGCGAGGTCTATTCGTCGCTGCAGACACGCATTGTCGACGCGCAGGAAAATCCGCTGCCGATCATCCAGGTAGCGAAGCTCTACGAGGTGCAGAAGTACTGCGCGATCAGCAACCACATCTGGGACGGCTTCTGGTTCATCGCCAACGCCCGCGCCTTCAACGCCCTTCCCGCCGATCTCAGGACCATCGTCAGCAACGCCATCAACGATGCCGGCTTGAAGCAGCGCGAGGACATCAAGACGTTCAATGCGACCGTGCAGGCCGATCTCCAGCGCAATGGGATGAAATTCACCACGCCTTCACCGGACTCGTTCCGCGCAAAACTGCGCGACTCCGGCTTCTACGGCGAATGGAAGGGCCGCTTCGGCGACGAAGCCTGGGCGCTGCTCGAAGGCGCCGTCGGCAAGCTGGCCTGAGCGCGATGACGATCGCAGAGCATCAGATGACGGACTATCTGGCGGCGGCCGCGCACCCTGCTTCCGCTGCGGGCACGCGCAAGCTTGCGAGCGCCTTTGGCACCGTCGACCGCTGGCTCGGTGCGGTGGTCGAGACCGCCGCGGCCGGTGTCGTGCTGGTCGAGATCGGCATCATGCTCGCCGGCGTCATCATGCGATACGCCTTCCACAGCCCGCTGATCTGGTCGGACGAACTGGCCTCGATCCTGTTTCTCTGGCTCTCGATGCTGGGCGCGGTGATCGCGCTGCGCCGGGGCGAGCACATGCGCATGACAGGGCTCGTCAGCCATGTCGGCCCGGGCGCGCGCGCCTTTCTCGACACGATCGCTGCGGTGGCGCCGCTAGCCCTGCTGGCGTTGATCCTGCATCCCGCCTTCGACTATGCGAGCGAGGAACAGGTCATCGTCACCCCGGCGCTGGAGATCAGTAACGCCTGGCGCGCAGCCGCAATTCCCGTCGGGATGACCCTGATGGCCGTCGTCGCCGCGATCCGGCTCGCGACGCATCACCGCCCCGCGTTGATCGTCGCGGCCCTCATCACCGCCGCCGTCCTGATTGCCGCATTCTGGCTTGCCGGACCGCTGCTCGCCCCGCTCGGACGCTACAATCTCATCATTTTCTTCGTCGGCGTGGTCGCAGCCAACGTGTTCGCCGGCGTACCGATCGCCTTCTCCTTTGCGCTCGCGACCTTCGGTTATCTGGCGCTGACAACCAGCGTCCCGATGATGGTGATGGTCGGCCGTCTCGATGAGGGCATGTCGCACCTGATCCTGCTCGCGGTGCCGCTCTTCATTTTCCTCGGCGCGTTGATCGAAATGACCGGCATGGCGCGGGCCATGATCCAGTTTCTGGCAAGCCTGCTCGGACATGTCAGGGGCGGACTGTCCTATGTGCTGATCGGGGCCATGTATCTGGTTTCCGGCATCTCCGGCTCGAAGATCGCCGACATGGCCGCGATTGCGCCGGTGCTGCTGCCGGAGATGCAGCGGCGCGGCGCCAAGCCCGGCGACCTCGTCGCGCTGCTGTCGGCCACCGGCGCGCAGACCGAAACCATTCCGCCGAGCATCGTGCTGATCACCATCGGCTCGGTGACCGGTGTCTCGATCGCGGCGCTATTCACGGGCGGGCTGCTGCCGGCCCTGGTCGTGGGCACCGCGCTCTGCGTGGTGGTGTGGCGGCGCTACCGGAACGAGGATCTGAGCCATGTGCGGCGGGCCTCGAAGCGCGAGATCGCAAAACTCACAATGGTCGCTCTGCCCGCCATCCTGCTGCCCTTCGTGATCCGCACTGCCGTCGTCGAAGGTGTTGCCACTGCCACGGAGGTCTCGACCATCGGCATCGCCTACGCCGTGCTGATGGGCCTTGTGGTCTACCGCCAGTTTCCCTGGCGGCGGCTGAAATCCATGCTGGTCGAGACGGCCTCGCTGACGGGCGCAATCATCTTCATCATCGGCTGCGCCACGGCGATGGCCTGGGGACTGACGCAATCCGGCTTCTCGCAACAGCTGGCGAAGGCGATGGCGGCGATCCCCGGCGGCGCCTACGGTTTCCTCGCGATCTCGATTGTGGCCTTCGTCGTGCTCGGCAGCGTGCTCGAAGGCATTCCGGCCATCGTGCTGTTCGGCCCATTGCTGTTTCCGATTGCGAAGCAGGCCGGCGTGCACGAAGTGCACTATGCGATGGTCGTGATCCTCGCGATGGGCATCGGCCTGTTCGCGCCGCCGTTCGGCGTCGGCTATTACGGCGCCTGCGCGATCAGCAAGATATCGCCGGACGAAGGCCTCAAGCACATCTGGGGTTATGTCGCGGCGCTCTTCATCGGCCTCGCCATCGTCGCGGCCGTGCCGTGGCTGTCGATCGGCTTCCTCAAATTCTGAAGATCATGGGAATCATGCAATGAGCCGTTTTTTTGGTGAGATCCGGCAAGCCGGCTACGTCGTTGACGACATCGAGAAGGCCATGGATTATTGGAGCCGCGAGCTCGGCATCGGGCCGTGGTTCTATAATCCGCGGGTTCCAATCGTGAACTACCACTATCGCGGCAAGGCCTATGAGCCGCACAATTCGGTGGCGCTGGCCAATTCCGGTCCGCTGCAGATGGAGCTGATCCAGATCCGCAACGATGCGCCGTCGATGTATGCCGACTTCCTGAAAGCCGGACATAAGGGTCTGCAGCACGTCGCCTATTGGACCGAAGACTACGACGCCGATCTGTCCCGTCTCGAAGCCGAGGGTTTCAAGCCGGTCATGAGCGGCGAAGTCGGCGCGCGCGGTCGTTTCGTCTATTTCGACACGGAGTATCATCCGGGAACGGTGATCGAACTGTCTGAGGTCTCGGGACCCAAGGGCAAGATGTTCGATCTCATCCGCGCAGCCGCCAAAGGCTGGGACGGGCGCGACCCCGTGCGGCCGTTCCCCGATCTGACCAAGCTCTAGACCTGCGCTCCCGTGACGCAAAATCCCGTTCGCATCGAAGCCGACTATCTGATCGAAACGCCAGAAGATCCGCGTCTTGCCGCGGAAACCATGGCGGGCGAGCAGTCGAGCGGCACGTTCGTTGCGGTGCCCGGCGAAACGCCGGAGCTGAAGGCGCGTGCGGCCGCCCGCGTCGAGAGCATCGAGTTGCTTGATGCAATCTCCGCGCCGTCGCTCCCGGTCGCCCGCCCGATCAACCCAGATGGCCCCTGGAATCGCGCGCGCGTGACGTTGTCATGGCCGCTCGACAATATCGGCGCATCACTGCCCAATCTGGTCACGGCGATCGCCGGCAATCTCTGGGAGTTGCGCCAGCTGACCGGCCTGCGCCTGCTCGACCTGCGCCTGCCGCTCGCGTTTGCCGCCGCCTATCCCGGACCGAAGTTCGGCGTCGCCGGCACGCGCGAGCTGACCGGTGTCAGCGGCCGCCCGCTGATCGGCACCATCATCAAGCCGAGCATCGGACTCAGTCCGGCCGAGACGGCCTCTCTCGTCGCCACGCTGTGCGAGGCCGGCATCGACTTCATCAAGGATGACGAGCTGCAATCGGACGGCGCCTATTGTCCGTTCGACGCGCGCGTGCGCGCCGTGATGCGCGTCGTCAACGACCACGCTGATCGAACCGGCAAGAAGGTCATGATCGCCTTCAACCTGACCGGCGAGATCGACCAGATGCGCCGCCGGCACGATCTGGTGCTCAGCGAGGGTGGCACCTGCGTGATGGCGAGCATCAACTCGGTCGGGCTCGCCGGCATGGTCGAGATCGGCCGCCATACGCAGCTTCCCGTTCATGCGCATCGCAACGGCTGGGGCGCGCTGAACCGTCATCCCGCGCTCGGCTGGGATTATACGGCGTGGCACAAGATCTGGCGGCTGGCCGGCGCCGACCACATGCACGTCAACGGCATCGGCAACAAGTTCAGCGAGACCGATGACAGCGTGGTCACATCCGCAAAGGCGGCGCTGACGCCGATGTTCGCGCACAAACCATGCATCGCGATGCCCGTGTTCTCCTCGGGCCAGACGCCGGCTCAGGCCGCGCCGACCTGGCACGCACTCGGTTCGACAGATCTGATCTTCGCAGCAGGCGGCGGCATTCTCGCCCATCCCGCTGGACCGGCCGCCGGCGTTGCCGATTTGCGCGCAGCATGGGACGCCGCGATGGCGAGCCCGCAGCCGTGAGCGGCGCATCCACCCTGCCCGACGGTCCACTCGTTGCCTTCTACGGCGACGATTACACCGGCTCGTCCGCGGCGATGGAGGCCCTCACCTTCGCAGGCTTGCCGACAATCCTGTTCCTCGAACCTCCGACGCCCGAACGTCTCGTTTCTATCGGGCAGTACCGCGGCATCGGCATCGCCGGCACGGCGCGCGCGAAGGATCCGGCCTGGATGGAGCAAAACCTGCCGCCGGCTTTCGCGGTGCTCGCAGGTATCGGCGCGCCGATCGCACACTACAAGGTGTGCTCGACCTTCGACTCCTCGCCGCAGATCGGCTCGATCGGGCGTGCGATCGATCTCGCCGTGCCGCAGCTCGGCGGCGCCTGGCATCCGCTCCTCGTGGGATCGCCGGCGATGGGGCGCTATCAGATGTTCGGCCATCTGTTCGCGGCCGTGAATGGCGTCGGCCATCGTCTCGACCGGCACCCGACCATGTCGCGTCATCCGGTGACGCCGATGGACGAGTCCGATCTCGGCCGACATCTTGCAAAACAGACGGCGCGATCGATCGGACTGATCGACTTCGTCACCATGGCCAATGGCGGCGCGGATCTGGCGCTGATGCGCGCGAGGGGCGCCGGCACCGAGATCATCTCGCTCGACGTGCTCGATCAGCCATCCCTGATCGAAGCCGGCCGCCTGATCTGGGAATATCGCGGCGAACGGCTCTTTGTCGCCGGCTCGCAAGGTGTCGAGCAGGCCCTGGTCGCCTATTGGCGGTCGGCGGGCCTGATTGCCGACAGCAAGCCTGATCTGCGCCTTGCCGGCGTCGAGCGCATCGCCTGCGTCTCAGGCTCCTGCTCGCCCGTCACCGCCGCGCAGATCGCGCATGCCGCGGACAATGGCTTCGATATCGAACGGCTCGATGCGACCCGCGCCGTCGACGCGGTTGAATGGACCAGGGAGATCGGCCGCGCTGCCGAACGTGCGCTCGCCGCACTCGCGTCGGGGCGCGATGCGCTCCTGATCACCGCAAGTGGGCCCGACGATCCCGCCATCGGTGCGCTCAACGCGGCCATCGAGGCGAGCGGCGCAACAGCGAGTGGGGTGAACGAGCGCATCGGCGCGGGGCTCGGCCAGGCACTGGACTCCATTCTGGAAACCGCGCGGCTCCCTCGCGCCGTGGTCGCCGGCGGCGACACGTCCGGACATGCGCTGCAGGCGATGGGCATCTATGCGCTGACCGCGATCGCCCCTCTCGCGGAAGGCGCGCCACTCAACCGCGCATCATCGGATCGCGCGCATGCGAACATCGAGATCGCGCTCAAGGGCGGACAGGTCGGCGGGATCGATCTGTTCTGCCGCGCCAGAGACGGCGGTTAGCCGTCACCGCTAGGCGATCGTGATCTGGCCGATACTGGCCGTGAACCGCGGCCTCAACGGGCCGGCGGGATCAGGGCGCGCAGGATGTCGGGCTTCCAGGCCTGACGGGCGCTGTCAAAGGCCGCGAAATCATGGTCGAACTGCCAATAGGCCCATGCCCAGCCACGTCTGTCGGCGCTTCGCGCCACGAACGACAGGTATCTCTGGAGACTCTCGGATGGAGCTCGTTCGTAGACCCCGAACTCGCCGAGATAAATCGGGCGCTTCTCTCGCTCCGACCACCGGCTGACCTTCTCGAAATCAGCGGCCGCCTTGGCTTCGTCGTCCGGACTGCCCCAATCCAGCGGCCCGATGCGCGCGAACGTCTCGGACCATGGCGCACCCTGATGCGTGAAGCGTATCGGCGCGTAATAATGAAAGGTGACGATGAGGTTCCTGTCGTCGGCGGGGAGAGCCAGATCGTCGATGGGAATCTCGTCCGTGTTGAGAACCGCAGCAATGACCCGCCGCTCGGGGTTGGTGCGGCGGATGATGCCGATACAGTCGTTGAGGAGCGAATTCCAGCTGGCGGACGTCATCTGTCCCCCCGGCTCGTTCAAGACCTCGAAGACGAGCCTGGGATATCTTCCGGCATAGCGCTCCGCGATCTGCCGCCAGAATGCCCTGAGCTTCTCGCCGCATTCGGATACATCACGCTGACAGACATGCGTGTCGTGCTCGTCGACGATGGGAACGAGGTTCCTGGCGAGGATTTCCTCGATGACGGCATCAAGCCTTCTCAGCACGGCCTCATCCAGCACATTCCCGCGATCCATGAACTTGAAGCCGAAGAAATTGATCCTGACGTGCGCGAATCCGGCCTTTCTGATCGCCGTCAAATTGTCCAGACGGAACGGCGCGTTCTGACCGCCCTCCCAGATTCCGTCGTAACCGAGAATGTTGATCCCGCGTCCCAACCTTGCCGCATCGCGAGGCACGACCTGCCCGGCGCCATGGGCGTCGGAGCAGAGCGATGCGAAGACGAAAGCCGCTGCGGCAAGATTGAAGCTTCTCGACCAGCGAGCGCGGTGGGCGGTCATCCTGCTTCCATTCCGTAAGGGTTAGAAATCGGTCTCCGGCACCGGCCTGCACGTTGCAAGGAGGAACGCCACGAGGAGCACCGACGTGAACATGGTCGAGCGAAGGAACGTCGTCTCGGTGAAATTGGTCTGAAAGCTGAGGGCGACAAACCCGATAATGAGGGCACAGTGCGCCCGGTGGATCGATCGTGCAGAAATCAAATAGAGAACCTTGTTCGAGAACAGAAGAACACTCGCTGCGAAAAGCACGTAGCCCAGGAACCCCGTTTCCATCAGAATCGCGATATAGCCGCTATGATAGTTGTCGAGCACCCAACCGTGGTTCTGCTCGAAATAATCGTAGATCGACGGGATCGTCCAGAAACCGTTGATTCCGAAGCCGAGCAGCGGCGCATGGTCGAAATGGCTTATCGCGTAGTGCCAGATGAAGGTCCGCTCGGTGAAATTGACGGTCGCATCGCCAATGTGGATGGCGTCGTATCCCGTCGCGTAAAAATAGACGATCAGGAGGCCGGCCATAACGCACATGACGAACGGCAGGATCGCATAGAGCCTCATGCAGCCGACCGACCACATCGACGTCACGAGCAGCGCACAAGCCGCCAGGGCGACGGCACCGGCGCCGCGCGATTCCGACGCGAGGACGCAGGTCGACGCCAACAGGAACGCGACGAGGAACGCCAGCCACCCCTGCCCCGTCATCTTCCGGTAGCAGGAGAAGAACATCAGATACGCACCGACAAAGCCGAGCGTCTGCTTCGATTCATAGACGCCCTGCCATTGACCATTGTGCATCCAGCTATGATCTATCCCGATATCGGGCACGGCGAGTGCGCAAAGCGCCGATGCGGCGACCAATATGAAGAGCCCGGAGGATGTCGCCTTCACGACATCGTCGATATCGATCCGCGTGATCATGCAGAACGCGCCAAACGTCGTCATTGCAAGAGCGGCGCTCTTCATGATGGCTGCGGCGTTCAGGGTGGTCCACAACACCGAGACGACCGCCAACGCGTAGAATGCGAGGAGCGCGATCAGATCGGGGTTGAACGCCAGCTGCAGGCGCGGGCGTACGAACGCGCTTGCGTAGATCAGGACGCTCCACATCAGCAGAGCGACCGCCTGTTGCAGATAAGTCAGTCCCGCCGGCAGTATCGCCGTATTGAATGTCCCCATCGACGCGACGACATTGACGGTGATCGAGACGCAGATGACGAGCCTGGCGATCTTCTCCACGCCGGCACTGCGCGTCTTCCAGATCGCGCTCGTGAGTGCCTCGGAGGCTCTCTCGGTCTGCAGGATGGCCATGAGGTGACTTTCCCTTAAGCTTGGTTAATTATCTACTACTGCGGGTTGATCTCCCGAGCCCCGACACCGCGAAATCTCGAAACTTCGGGGATTGATAACGATACGGCCCTGCTCGATGCGTTAATGCAAATCGCACCCCGCTGGTGCCTCGGCCGTCACGACCCTGCTATACAAGCGCGGGATCCGGCCCGATCGACTTCTCCGGGTTATCTGGTTTCCGTGGTCACGCATGAATAAGCCAAGCAATACATTCGATATCGCCATCGAGCAGGCGTTCGACTTCCTGTCTCCGGAATACGGAGCGCTGTTCGACAGCTCTGCCGCGACCGCGTTTCAGCATCCGCTCTGGCTGGACAGCCTCTACGCCAGGCTCGCATCCCATGCAGGCGCGACGCCGCTGGTCGTCGTGGTCCGTCGCCGTACGACGGGGGCGCTGGCGATGGTGCTGCCCCTGCTCCGAATCCGCCGCGGCCCGATCCGGACCATCGAATTCGCCGATCTGCGCGTATCCGACTATCTGGCGCCGGTCTGCAGTCCCGAGGTGTTTTCCAGCCTGCTGGAGGATGAAGCGGCCTGCGCAGAGATCAGGCGCCTCGCCCGCCCGTTCGATCTGCTCCGCTTGACCAAGCTGCCCGACGGACGGCTTCCGATCGAGAGCTTACTCGGCGCGCCACGCCGCGTCTCGATGGAGACGAACGCCTACGCGACCGTTCTCGTCGCCCCGTTCGAGCAATGGCGTGCCAGCGCACTGGATCGCTCCTATCAGAAGGAGCTCGCCAAGAAATATCGCCAGCTCCAGAAGAAGGGAGCATTGAGCTTCTCATGCTGCGACGACAGCGCCTCGATCTCCGAGGCGATGGACGCGATGAAGCAATATCGCGGCCCGCGCTTTCACGCCCAGGGCGACGGCGACCTGCTCCAGCGCCCCGAATATTACAGCTTCTATTCTGACGTGGCGGCCCGCGGTCTCGGCTCGTTCGTCCGACTCTACGCCATGAAGATGGACGGCGGCGTGATCGCCGCCGTGCTCGGACTGCGCCATCGCGGCAGCTTCCTCGTCATCATGAGCGCCTTCGATATCGACGGGTACAAGAGCCAATCCCTGGGCTCTCTGATGTTCGAGCAAGTGGCGAGGGATTGCATCGAGCGCGGCGATCAGATGCTCGACTTCACGATTGGCGACGAGCCGTACAAGAAATTGTTCGGCGGCCAGCCTTCGCCGATGTGGATGGTCACGCAGGCCGGCAGCACCGCGGGCGCCATCAGCCTGTTCGCGCTGAGGCAGGCTCCCTGGCTCAAGCTGGCGGCCAAGCGGCTATCGGATTTCAGGCTCCTGCCGGCCCGCACCCCGACGCCCACGCGCTAACCAAAACGCAAGCGAGCGGGCGCAGAGCTCAGGCGCGGAGCGCGCCGCGGACGCGTCCGAGCCAGCCCGGATGCATCTGATCGACACGATGCGTGAGACTGCGCCGCAGGAAGTGCAACCGCCGCCGCACATCCCATTCGATATCGTTGCGGGACGTCAGGGCCTGACGGAAGCGCGCCATTTTCAGCGACCGCTGGTCTGCCGCGAGCTTGTCGGGATCGGAGTAGAACTGCGAGATCTTCTTCGTGCCCATGCCGGCGCTTGCGAGCCAGCGCGGCGCGTGCTCCGTGCAAAGGCGATCGACGTCCACCAAGAGGCGGGCGACGCCCGTGCCGGCGGCGGGACAATTGGTCTGGAACGCATCGCCGATGAGGACGATTCCGGGCTGAAGGTGTCCCTCCACCACGGTCAGATCCATCACCCAGTTCTGCACCTTGTCGGTCACGTGGAAGTCGCCGAGGTAAGGCCGCAGTCCCGGCAGCAGCCGCAGGACGGTCGCTTCCGGTTGGCGGCGCAGCTCGCGCATGATCGGATCGGTCGGGTCACGGAACATGAACAGATTGGCCCGCATGCCCGATGGCACCGGGAACAGGCTGAGATAGTCGATGCCGTCAGCGGTGCGCTCGCCGTAACAGGTCAGCGCCTCGAAATCGAATGGCGTGCCATCGCGGCGGGCGATCGAAAAGCCGAACGACACCGAATGGCGCTCGGCCAGCACGCGCCGCTTGATGCCGAGCTTGTAGCCGAGGGCTCCCGCCATGCCTGTGGCGAGCACGACGAGCCGCGCCTCAAGGCGTCGTCCGGACGCAAGCTCGATATGCTGGACATCATTGCTGGGGCTGATTGCGGTGACTTCGTCGACGATCAGATTGGACGGATCAGGCAGCTGGCTGCGCGCCATCGCAACGAGGCCGGCATAGGAAAACCCGTAAGCCTGGCCGACGCCGACATCGACGACCTTGCCCTCCCGGATATTGAGCACCCGGTCATACCGGCAGGCGACGTTCTCGAGCGCATGGAGGAAGCCCAGCCTGCGGAACATCTCGAGCTGCTGGCCACCGAGCTTCTCGACCCGGAATTCGTCCGGATGCACCGCGCGCTTGTCGACGAGTGCGACGCGATGCCCCGCCCGCGCAAGCACGGACGCGGCGAGCGATCCCGCGAGGCCGCCACCGACGATCGCGATGTCTGCGACGATCGCCGCAGTCGCAGCTGCAGCGCTCGGCTCGGTCACGGGTCTATCCGTCGTCATGGTTTAGGGCTCCACGGTTAACGGTGGTTCCATGTGCAATTCCCTCGCCTGATGTCGTATCGCAGAGCCAAACGCGATCATTTCCGGCGATTGAGGTTAACGGGTCGCCGGACACATCCGTCCCGGCACGCGCCTTGCTCAGAACGACCTCGAAATACTGCTGTCTCGTCAGACAAAGCGTCCGAATTCGTTCCAGAGAGGCCATTCCAATGCTCGAACAGCCGCAGGCCGGCCGGCTTCGCCCCGCATCTTGCACCGGCACGACATCGCGCCGCTTTTCGACCGAGCCGGTGCCCGCTCAATCTGGCACATCACGGACGCGGCTGTTCCGCAGTGAAGCAGCGGCGTACGACCTTCGTCGACGACAGACGGCGGGACCTGAAGACCGCGCATTAACACTCGCATTTTTCCGGCATGCTAGGCTCTCGCCGTCCTTGCAACGCCCATCTTCGGGGAACGCTTCGCATCTTCGATGATCGATTCCATTGTTCAATTTCTGCGGCGTGACGTCACGCGCGGTGTCGTCGGGACCATCCTCCTGAAGGTTGGCAGCGGCGCGCTCGCGTTTGCGTTGTTCTCGCTGGCCGCGCGAACGATGACACCCGACGGATTCGGCATCTTTGCGACCTGGCTTTCGGTTGCCCAGATCGCCGCAGTCGTAGGCCTGGTCGGTCAGGAAGCATTGCTGGTGCGGTTCCTGAACGAGTATGAGGTCGGCGACAGGCCCGACCTCACCAAGGGCCTCCTGCTCTCCAGCTTCAGGATTTCCGCCGTCGCGATGCTGATCGCGATCGCCGCAGTTGCGGCGGTTGCGCATTTCAGAGGGGATTTGTGGCTGCTGATCCTCGCCGTCTCGGCCTACACCGCCGTGAGTGCCGGATTGATGCTCGGCAGCCAGATCGCGCGCTCGCTGGTCAGCATTATCATGGGCGAAGGCAACCGCGAGTTCTTCTGGCGGGTTTTCGTCGTGCTGTTTCTGCTCGCCATGCTGTTCGGGCATCGGCAGCTCGATCCCGCCGAGCTGATCGCCGCAATGACGATTGCGATGTCGGTGGGCCTCGTCGCACAGATCATTGCGATTGTACGGGCGCTGCCGGATTTGCGCGCCACAGCAGCGAATTCCGAAGCAACGCGCTGGCGATCGAGCGCATTGCATTTCTGGCTTGCGTCCATCCTTGAAGTCGCGAACCAGTATTTCGACGTCATTCTGGTCTACTGGATGCTGGATCCGGCGACCGCCGGCATCTACTTCGCGGCGTCACGCCTCGCCAACATCTTCGCCATGCTTTCCGCCGCGCTGTACTCGTTCGGCGCGCGCCGGCTTCCTTCGCTCTACTTCAGCAAAAATCACCGGGAATTCGAGCGGACGCTGCAGCTCATGGCGGAAGTGACCGCACTTTGCGTGGTCGCAGGCCTCGCCATGATCTGGATCGGCGGCCCCTATCTCCTCAACCTGTTCGGGCCTCATTTCACCGAGCAGCACTCGGTGCTGATCGTGCTCGCGATCGGAACGGCCATCCAGGCCGCGGGCGGTCCGTCGGCGGCGATCCTGCAGTTGACCGGCCATGAACGCATCTACGTCCCCGTCGTCGCCGCAAATGTCGCATTGAGACTGGTCGGATTCCTCGTCCTGATCCCCTGGCTCGGCGTGCTTGGCGCGGCGATTGCGGCCACCGTGTCGCTGGCGCTCACGACCATCGCGCTCAATATCTTGTGCCGGCGGCGAACTGGGGTCGATCCTTCGGTTCTCGTGCTGTTGCGCTTCTCGGCGTGGCGACGCGGCCGCTATGCGGTTCGCGGCGGCGACTCCGCCGAATAGGCGTCAGCCGTACGATCGGCCTGGTTGATCCGCGACGGCGCGTGCAGGTCCCGTTGGTTAACGCGCTCGCGGCGCACCATCCGGGAATCGGCAGAATTCCCGCGAGAACGCGGCAATCGGCGGCTCGCGCATTAACTCCGTTTGTTGCTAGTCGGTGTCTGCCCGATGCCTGCATGATAGGTACGGGGTTAAGAAGGTGAAGATTTCGTTTCTTTAGCGGTCGGGATCCGTGCTCCACTACCAGCCGAACAAGGAATTGGGCGAGACGACCGCGACAGAACTCGCGCGGCTGAACGGCAGCGAACGAAAGCTGCACGTCCTTCTCGTACAGACCCAGGCCGAAAACGCGGGCGCGCAGGAGATCTCCAGGCTTCTCGGCGCCGGCCTCTCCGCGCGCGGCCATCGCGTCTCCAACCTGTTTTTCTTCCGCAAATCGGATTCGTTCGATGAGCCGCCCGAGACGTTCTATTGCGCATCGAGCCGGCCGGGCAATCCGGTTGCGCTGTTGCGGATGCTGTGGACGCTTGGCGGTCATATCAGGGCCACGCGGCCCGACGCCGTCCTGACCTTCCAGCATTTCGGCAACGTCATCGGCGCGGGCGTGACGCGCCTCGTCAGCCGCGCTCCTGTCGTCGCCAATCAGGTTTCATCCGCGCTGTCGATGAGCTGGCCGATCCGCACGGCCGACATCGTCATGGGCAGCGTCGGCTTCTTCGACCGCATCACGCTGAACTCAAAGGATATGGAGCGCGAGTATTCGCGCTACCCGCAGGCCTACCGGTCGCGCATGGTGCATGTCCCGCACGGCTTCGAGGACAAGGCCCTCATCCTGCCGAAGGGCGCCGCACGACAGAAATTCAACCTGCCGCCGGACCGCGTCCTGCTCGGCTGCGCGGCGAGGCTGCATCCGCACAAGCGGCTCGATGCAGCGATACGCCTCCTGCCGGATGAACCGTCGTGGCACCTTGCACTCGCCGGCCAGGGTGCCGACGAAGCGCGACTGCGGCAGCTTGCGGACGAGCTGAACGTCTCGGACCGATTGCATCTGCTCGGCGAAATCGCGCCACGCCAGATCGCGGATTTTCTCGCCTGTCTCGACATATTCGTGTTTCCGACGCAGGCCGAGACCTTTGGCCTCGCCGCCGTCGAGGCCGCCAACGCCGGCGTTCCCTCGGTCGTCACCGATCTTCCCGTGCTGCGCGAGGTGCTGTCCTTCGAAGGAAAGCCCACTGCCCTCTTTGTCGATGCTTCAGATCAAGCGAAGCTGTCGGCTGCCGTCTCCAGACTTCTGACCGACCAAGCACTGAGCGACGAACTGCAAAAGAATGCCAAAGGCCTGAGGTTGCGCTATTCGGTCGATGCGATGGTTGAGGAATACGTTCAAATCCTCAATCGGGTCGTCTGAGCCGATGCGTTGGAATAGGTTGGCTCGACATGATCATCGAGTTTCGCTGCGAACGTGACCATGCGCGGCGGTGGATGCACCGCCAGACGCTGTCGATCGACGGCCGGGACGTTCCGGTTCAAATCGCGTTGACTGCAACGGCGGAGCCACGGCCCACGGGGCTCGACGCCCTGTTCGAGCTCGAGCGCGTGGTGCTGCGTAAAGGCAGGCACAGCGGCGCCGACGGGCTGAAGATCGATCCGGAACAGACGCAGGCCCGCACCGGCACGGCCGATGTGATCGTCGATTTCACGAGCGCCGCGCGCGATCCGGACTGTGCGGCCCGGCTGTATCTCCGCCCGTTGTTCAACGGAACTGCAGGTGAAAACGCGGCACTCGCGGCGATTCTCGCCGGCGACCTGCCCGTCATCGAGATCGTCAACGAGGTTGACGGTGCGGTGCTCGATCGCGGCCATCCCTCCGCAGAGATCGCGGCCGGTTTGAGCGGTGGGCTCGAAACGGTCATGGCGCGAACCCTGACCATGGTGGCGGCCATCCTGTCGGGACGGCCGCGTATCGTGCCTCAGCTGGCACGCCAGGCCCGAGCCGGCAGCGGCCGGCCGCCGGCGGCCTATGTCGTGCGCGGCCTCGCCGTGTCGATCGCCAAGGAGATCTACCGCCTCTGCTGCTATGCCCCGCATTGGCATGTCGGATGGCGCTTCAATGATGGCGCGGGTGTCTGGCAGACGGGAGATCTCTCCGGGCCTGGCTGGAACGTCCTCGCCGATCCCGGAAATCATTTCTACGCCGATCCCTTCCCGATCACATGGCAGGGACGAACATTCGTCTACTTCGAAGATCTCGATCATCGGGTTGGAAAAGGCATCATTTCGGCAGTCGAGTTCGGCGACGCCGGCCCGGTCGGCGAGGTCGTACCCGTGCTGGAGGAGCCCTGGCACCTGTCCTATCCGTTCCTGATCGAGGACAATGGCGAGTTGTGGATGATCCCGGAGAGCTCGCTCCAGGGGGACGTCGCGCTCTACAGATGCATTCGGTTTCCGGACAAATGGGAGCGACACGCTACGCTGCTCTCGGGCCTCGAACTGGCCGATGTGACCATCACGCAGCACAACGGTCTGAACTACCTGTTCGGAGCCTGGCGAGACGGAACCGGCGGCTATTCGGATTCGCTTGCGATCTATCACGCCGAGCACCTGCTCGGCCCCTGGTTGCCCCATGCCAGCAACCCGGTCCTGATCGATCGCGCAAGTACGCGACCCGCGGGGAATTTCGTCACCATCGATGGCAAATTGTGGCGGCCGGTGCAGGATTGCGCCGACGGATATGGCGCCGCACTCGGCCTCGCGGAAGTGGTCGAACTGTCTCCGACGACGTTCAAGCAGGTCGTCCGCCACTCCCTCAGACCCGGACCGGCATGGCCCGGCAGAAAGCTGCACACGCTGAACCGCTGTGGCCGGCTCGAGGTGATCGACGGATCGCGTGTTCAACCCAAGACCCGGGCCTTCGCAAGCAAATTTCCATCGCTCGTCTTGTCCCCGCGAACCAGTCCCCACACCGCCTGTTAGCGCGTGGCACGACGGACGGCGTGGATCACAACGCCGCCCGTCATCTCGCGTTTCGACCGCTCCCGCGGGAGGCGGCGTCCTACTGAGAACGATCCGAGGTCCAGCCCTTGTAGTCGGCGACGTTGTCCCGGGTCACGAGCTTCGAGGGCAGGAGTTCGACGGTCGAGGCCGGCTTCTGGCCATTGAGAATGCCGACGCCCACCTGCACCGCGCGCCGCGCCATGAAGAACGGGTCCTGCGAAGCGGAAGCCTGGACCTGCGGCGCCGCCGGATCCTTCAGTGCCGCCTCGATGTCGGGCGCGCCATCGACCGCGGTGATGACGATGCCGCTGCGGCTTTGCTGGCGCGCCGCGAGATCGGTGCCGATCGCCTGCGGATCGTTGATGGCGAAGATGGCGTCGATCTTGGAAAAGCGCGTCAGATAGCCCTGCGCGATGGTGAGACCGCCTTCACGCGAGCCTTTGCCGTCCTGGTCGCTGGACAACACCTTGATCCCGGGATTCTTCGAGAGAACGTTCTTGCAGCCGACGACGCGGTCGATCACGGCCGAGACCTGCGGCCCGTTCTCGATGATGACGTCGCCCTTGCCCCCCAGCTTGTCGACGATGTACTGGCATGAGATCTCGCCGGCCTGCACGTTGTTCGTGGTTATGGTGGCGTCGGCGCCTTCGGCCGCGGTGTCGACCGCGACGACCACGATGCCCGCCGCCTGCGCCTTCTTGATCGCCGGCCCGATCGCCTTGGGATCGCCGGGGTTCAACAGGATCAGGTCGACGCCGGCGGCAATGAAATTGTCGATCTGGGTGACCTGCTTGCCGAGGTCGTATTCGAAGCCGACCGTCGTGATCTTCACATTGGGGTTGGTCTTCCTGGCCTCGAACTCGGCGCCCTTCGACAGCGCGACGAAGAACGGATTACCCATCGAACCCAGCGAGACGCCGATCGACTTGAGTTCCTTGGCGAAGGATGGCGCGGTGCTTAGGGCAAGCGCCATCGCGGCGCCGGCGAGCGTGATCGTCTTCAACATTGGCTTCCTCCCTGGTCTGTATTCTTATCCGGCACGGCAGACCAGTTGCCGCAACGGAACCTCGCATCACACCATGTGCACTCAGGTGCGCGCCGAACCCTTTCAGGTTCTGGCGGAGCCCTGCAGCCGGTAGCGGTCCAGCGCCACGGCGCCGATGATCACCAGGCCCTTGATCACATATTGCCAGATGTCCGAGACGCCGACGAGGATCAGGCCGTTCGACAGGACGGCGATGATCAGCGCGCCGATCAGCGTGCCCCAGATCGAGCCGATGCCGCCGACGAACGAGGTGCCGCCCAGGATCACGGCGGTGATCGCATCGAGCTCGTAGGACTGACCGAGCTGGAGACCGTTGGCCGCATAGAGCCGCGCCGCCTGCATGGCGCCGCCGAGCCCGGCGAAGAGTCCCGAGATGCCGTAGACGAAGATCAGCACGGCCCAGACCTTGATGCCGGCAAGCCGCGCCGCGCTTTCATTGCCGCCCACCGCATAGATGTGCACGCCGAGGACGGTCCGGCGCAGCACCAGCCACGAGACGAGGATGACGAGCAAGGCGATCACCGAGAGCCACGGGATCGACGCGACGCCGGGAATGAGAGTCAACGAGCCGTTGCCGATGAAGGCATACGGAATGGAAGGATTGAAGACGGTGGTGTCGGCCCCGAGCAGTCGCGCCAGGCCGCGTACGGCGGTGAGAGAGCCGAGCGTGACGATGAAAGGCGGCAGGCGGAGGAGTGCAATGAGCGCGCCGTTGATGACGCCGAAGCCGAGGCCGGTGAGCAGCGCGGCCGGCAGCCACAGCATCCCGAGCTCCGGCAGCTTGGAGAGCGTCAACCCGGCCATCGCGGACGCCGCCAGGATCGAGCCGACCGAGAGGTCGATGCCGCCGGTGAGGATGACGAAGGTCATGCCTGCGGCGAGCACGGTGTTCACTGCGGCCTGCTGCAACACGATGCCGAGATTTTGCCCGGTGAAGAAGCGGCCCTCCGACAGAAAATGGAAGCCGCCGCACAAGATGAGCAGCACCGGCAGCATGCCGGCGGCGCGGATCAGAAGCCTTACGCGCTGACGCTTCGTCTCCTGCGCGGCCGCGAGGCCCGCGGCGGCGGTGTCCATCTTTGGAGAGCCGTCATGCATCGAGTTGCTCCATCCCCGTGGCGAGCGCCATGATGTCTTCCTGGTTCAGGGGCGACGTCGCGCCACGCTCGATTTCACCGGCGATATGCCCCGCCCGCATGACGACGACGCGGTCGCAGATGCCGATGATCTCGGGCAGATCGGACGAGATGACGAGGATCGCGGTGCCGGATTTGGCAAGATTGTCGATGATCGAATAGATCTCGGACTTGGCGCCGACATCCACGCCGCGCGTCGGCTCATCGAGGATCAGGACCTTTGGCGTGGTCGCAAGCAGGCGCGACAGCAGCACCTTCTGCTGGTTGCCGCCGGACAGCGCGCCGACGGTGACGTTGATATCGGCGGCGCGAATGCCGAGCGCGGCGAACGCCCTGTTGGCGCGATCACGGCCCTTGTCGCGGTCGAGGATGTAACCGATCCGGGCATCCCGGCCGAGCACCGCGAGGTTGATGTTGTCCAGGCATGACATGTCCAGGAACAGGCCGAGCGCCTTGCGGTCCTCGGTCAGATAGGCGACGCCGATGTCGAGCGCCTCACCCGGCGTGCGGATGTCGACCGGGCGTCCCTCCAGCTCGACACGGCCGGAGGTCCTGGGCGCCGCACCAATGATGAGATGCGCAAGCTCGGTGCGACCCGCGCCGATCAGGCCGGCGAGGCCGACCACCTCGCCCGCATGCACGGTCAGCGAGCACCCCTTGACGCGCCGGCCATCGGCCATGTCGATCGCCGCGAGCACGGGATGCCCCCGCCCCGCCTCCGGATCATGATCCTTCTTGTAGAACGAGGAGACGTCGCGCCCGACCATCAGCCGAACGATGGTGTCGGCGCGGATGTCCTGCTTGTCGAGCGCCCCGACCAGCCGGCCGTCGCGCAGCACAGTGACGCGGTCGCCGAGCGCGTAGACCTCGTCCATGCGATGCGAGATGTAGATGATGGCAAGCCCCTCGGCGCGAAGCTGGCGGATCAGCGCGAACAGCCGCGCGCTCTCGCCGGCCGACAGCGCGGTGGTCGGCTCATCCATGATCAGGATTTTTGACCTGACGTGCAGCGCACGCGCGATCTCGACCAGTTGCCGCTGGCCCATGGAGAGGTGCGCCACCAGCGTCGACGGCAGGAAGTCCGCGCCCAGCCGTTTCAGGATGGGGCCGACGCCCTCGCGCATGGCGCCGCGTGCCAGCAAGCCTGCTCGCGACAGCTCCCGGCCGAGATAGATATTCTCGGCGACACTGAGATTGGGAGCCAACGACAGCTCCTGGTAGATGATGGAGATGCCCGCCGCGCGGCCGCCGAGCGGACCTTCGATCCGTACCGGGCTTCCTTCGATCCGGATATCGCCGCCGGGATCGGGCCTGTAGGCGCCGGACAAGATCTTCATCAGCGTCGACTTTCCGGCGCCGTTCTCACCCATCAGGGCATGAATTTCGCCGGCATAGACGGTGAGATCGACGGAACGCAGCGCCTTGATGCCAAAGAAGGATTTTGAGACCCCACGCATCTCGAGGATCGGATCGTTCATCGTGCCTCCCGACGCACAATGCGTTTCCTACCCGCGTCTCAATGATTTTGTCAGCGCGGTTCACGCATTAAACAAAAGGCCGCGGCACAGAGCAATACCGAACACACGGGAATGCAACGTCGAGGCGATGCTAGTGGCGCGGCCGATACAGTGCACGCCACGCGGGAAGCCGCTCGGCATAGGCATCGACCAGTCTTGCGTCGGGTTCGAACGTCTCGATGCGCCGCGGCCGTGTGCATACGGCGGCGATCGCCTCACCGGTGACAGCAAGCCGCCCCAATCTCGCCGCACCGAACGCCGCGCCGGTCTCGCCTCCGGCAAAACGATGGACCGGAACATTCAGCACGTTTGCCAGCACCGAGAGCCAGAACCCGGACCGTGAACCACCGCCAATGGCGTCGGCTTCCGTCATCGCAATGCCGGCGTCCGCGAGCGCGTCGCGGCAATCGGCAAGCGCGAAGGCAACACCCTCGAGCACCGCCTGCACGATCGACCCGCGATCGGTGCCGTGGCTCAAACCATCCAGCATGCCGCGCACGGCGGGGTCGTCGTGCGGTGTCCGCTCACCCGCCAGATACGGCAGGAAGCTCACGGGCGACGGCGCCTGCGGGCGCGATCCAAGCGGCGCCAGCAACTCGGCCTCGGTGGCGCCGAACAGGCGCGCGATCCAGGCCAGGCAGGAGGCGGCCGAGAGGATCGCGCCGGCCTGAATCCACATGTCGGGGATGGCGTGGCAGAACGTGTGCACCGCGCGGTCCGGGTTGGCGGCGATTCTGCTGGTCGGTGCCAACAAGGCACCCGAGGTTCCCAGCGACACGAACGCGGTTCCCGGCCGGATCGCGCCGATGCCGACGGCGCCTGCCGGATTGTCGCCGGCACCGCCCGCGATCACCGGCTGTCCGGTCATGCCCCAGCGCCGTGCCAGCTCGCCGCGCAGCGTGGTCGCTGGCGCGCATCCCTCGACCAGTCGCGGCATGTGATCGCGCGACAGGCCGGTCGCTGCCAGTGCTGCGTCCGACCAGTCCCGGCGCGCGGCGTCGAGCCACAGTGATCCCGATGCATCCGAGACGTCCTCGATGGCCTCGCCGCTCAGCACCAGGCGCAGATAGGCCTTTGGCAGCAGCACGAGTTTTGTCGCCGCAAAGATGTCAGGCTCATGCGTCGCGATCCAGAGCAGCTTCGGCGCGGTGAATCCCGGCATCGCCTTGTTGCCCGAGATCGCGCGCAAGGCGGGCCAGCGTCGTTCCAGGACACGACACTCGGCGGCGGAGCGTCCGTCGTTCCAGAGGATGCAGGGCCGCAACGGTCTCGAGCTCGCGTCGAGCAGCGTGGCGCCATGCATCTGGCCTGACAGTCCGATGCCTTCGACAGCCGCCAGCTCGCCGGCATGCGTCGCCTTCAAGGCATCGAGCGTGGCGAAGGTTGCATCGATCCACTGCGCGGGGTCCTGCTCGAAATAGCCTGATAGCGGCGAGGCGGTCGTCAACGGCCGGCTCTCGCTTGCAATCACGCGCTGGGCACCGTCGACGAGAACGGTCTTGACCGCCGAGGTGCCGAGATCGATGCCGAGATACATGGCTGCTACCCGCTCACTTGGTCGCGTCCATCCAGATGCCCGGCTCCGAATGCTCGCGGATGTGGGTGACGAGGAAGTCGGAAAAGGCCCTGATCTTGGCGGGCAGCCCGGCGCGATTCTGGTATGCGATGTTCATGGTGAGCAGTGGCAGCTCCCAATCCACCAGGACCGGGACGAGACGGCCCGCCGCGATGTCGCTCTGGACGATGTAGAGCGGCTGGATGAGGATGCCGAGCCCTGCCAGCGCCGCGCCGCGAATGACCTGGCCGTCATTGCTGTCGAGCGTCGGCGTGATGCGGACGGTCTGCGCGCCATGGCTTTTGCGCAGGCGCAGCGAATAGGGATCGTTCGCGAGATTGTAGACCAGCATGTTGTGGCGCGCGAGATCGGCGGGCTGCTCCGGCTCGCCGGCGCTTGCGAGATAGGAAGGCGCGGCGGCAAGCACGCGCCGCATCTGGCCGATGCGGCGGACGATGATGTTCGAATCCGGCTCCTGCTCGCGCGTCCGGATCGCCACGTCGATGCCGGCCTCGATGAAATCGGGATAGCGGTTGGCGGTCGTGATCTGCATGTTGAGCTTCGGATAGCGCGCGCGGAAGGCCGGCAACATCGGCGCCAGATAGATCACCGCAAAGGACAGCGAGCTCGTGACCCGCAGCGTACCCTGCGGCGACAGCGCGCGATCGCTGACGATGTCCTCGGCCTCCGCCAGCTCGCTCAGCACCCGGCTGGAGCGCTCCAGCAGCTCCTGCCCCGCCTCCGTCAACCACAGCCTGCGTGTGTTGCGCTCGATCAGCCTGACCGCGAGGCGCTCCTCGAGCGCACTGAGATGGCGGCTCGCCGCCGCATTCGACATGCGCAAGGCCTCGGCGGCCTTTGACAGGCTGCCAAGCTCGGCCGTCTTGGAGAACACCTCCAACTGCAGCAGACGATCCATTTTTCCACTTTTAGAAAAAGAGACTTACAAATATTGACCTTTATTTCCGTATCCCGCAAGTCAAAATGGCCAGAACACAAGCAAGATAGCAGGCGAGGAAACAGGGAAATGTCGGGCCCGATCAGGCACATCGTGATGTGGCGGCTGCGCGGGGAGACGCCCGCGGAGCGCTCCGCGGCCCGTTCCAAGGTCAAGACCCTGTTCGAGGGACTGCGGGGCCGGATTGAGGGCCTCACCCATATCGAGGTCGGCGTTGACGTCAGTGAGGTCGATTACGCCTGCGACGTCGTTCTCTTCTCCGAATTCGCCGACCAGGCCGCACTCGCCGCCTATGCCACCCATCCGGAACATTTGCGCGTCCGCGAGGCGCTGGGCGACTTGCGGATCGGGCGCTTCCAGGTCGATTATCCCATCAAAGAGACCGGCGCATGATCGGTTCGTTCACCTTTGAAAATCTGCCCTGCCGCGTCGTGTTCGGCAGCGGAACGCTGGCCTCGGCCAAAGCCGAGGTCGAGCGGCTCGGCGGCAAGCGCGCGCTGGTGCTGACGACGCCGCAGCAGGAGGCGCAAGGCAAGAGCTTGGGGGCCGCACTCGGTTCGCTTTTTGCCGGCATCTTTCCCGGCGCGACCATGCATACGCCGGTCGAGGTCACGGAGCGCGCGCTCGCGGCGATGAAGGCATGCGAGGCCGATTGCGTCGTCTCGCTCGGCGGCGGATCGACCACCGGCCTTGGCAAGGCGCTGGCCTTGCGCACCGGCGTCAACCAGCTCTGCATTCCCACCACCTATGCCGGCTCGGAGATGACGCCGATCGTCGGCCAGACCGAGAACGGCCTGAAGACCACGGTGCGCGACGCAGCCGTGCTGCCGGAGACCGTGATCTACGATGTCGACCTCACCCTGACGCTGCCGGCGAGCCTCGCCGCAACATCCGGCATCAACGCGATCGCACATGCCGTGGAGGCGCTCTATGCGCGCGACACCAATCCCGTGACATCGCTGATGGCGGAAGAAGGCATCCGCGCGATCGCGCGCGCCCTCCCCGCCATTGCGGCCAAAAGCGATGACCGCGAGGCTCGCACCGAAGCACTCTACGGCGCCTGGCTCTGCGGCGTCTGCCTCGGCACGGTCGGCATGGCGCTGCATCACAAGCTCTGCCACACGCTCGGCGGCACCTTCGATCTGCCGCACGCAGAGACCCACACCATCGTGCTGCCGCATGCGCTGGCCTACAACGCACCGGCGGTGCCCGATGCCATGGCGCGGATATCGCGCGCGATCGGCGCGGCCGACGCGTCCCTGGGGCTCTACGACCTCGCGAAGCGGCTGGGTGCGAAGCTGGCATTGCGCGACATCGGCATGCCCGAAAGCGGCATCGACAAGGCCGCCGATCTCGCCGTCACCAACGCCTACTGGAACCCGCGCCCGCTCGAGCGCAACGCCATCCGCGAGCTGATCGCCCGCGCCTGGGCCGGCGAGCCGCCTGTTACCATCAAAGCGGCGGCCTGAAGCGATGCGGCGCACGCTGATCAAATCAGCTGTCATCATCAGCATGGATGACGCGATTGGCGACCTCAACACCGGCGATGTGCTGGTCGAGGGCAGCCGCATCGTCGACGTGCGCCCATCGATCGACCTCGGCAGCGCTGCAGCCGAGACCGAGATCGTGGACGGCAACGGCCGGATCGTCATCCCCGGCCTGATCAACGCGCACATGCACACCTGGCAAACCGCGTTGCGCGGCTATGCCGCGAACTGGACGCTGCTGGAATATTTCCGCCGCATGCATGCCGGGCTCGCGACCGTATTCCGGCCCGACGACATCTACATTGCGACCCTCGTCGGTGCGCTGAACCAGATCAATTGCGGCACCACCACGCTGGTCGATTGGTGCCACAACAATCCAACGCCTGATCATACCGATGCCGCCGTGCGCGGCCTGATCGAGAGCGGCATCCGCGCCGCCTTCTTCCATGGCTCGCCGAAGCCCGAGCCGAAACCGGGCGAGCCGCATTTCTCCGAGATCCCGCATCCGCGCCGCGAGGTCGAGCGGCTGCTGGCGGGTCCCCTCGCCGACCGCGACGGCCTCGTCACGCTCGGGCTTGCCATTCTCGGCCCGCATTATTCGACGCTCGATGTCGCCATGCACGACTTCCGCCTGGCGCGCGAGCTCAACCTGATCGCATCCATGCATCAAGGCGGCGGTCCGGCCAAGACGCCCGGCGGCTGGGAGAAGCTGGTCGAGGCCGGCCTCGTCGGCGCCGGCATCAACATCGTCCATGGCAACGATCTGCCCGACGATCTCCTCGACAAGATGGTCGACCTCGGCGTGTCCTTCTCGGTGACGCCGGAGAACGAGATGATCCAGGGCCACGGCTTCCCGATCACCGGACGGCTGCTCAAGCGCGGCGTGCGCCCGACCATCGGGATCGACCTGGAATCCGTGCTGGCCGGCGATCTCTTCTCCGTCGCCCGCGTCGCGCTGTCGATGCAGCGGGCGCTGGACAATGCGGAGTCGCGTCAAGTGAGCGGCACCATTCCGGCGACCACCACGATCCCCGTCCGCGAGGCGCTGCGCTGGATCACGACCGAAGGCGCCCGCATGCTCGGCCGCGAAGGCCAGATCGGCTCGCTGACGCCGGGCAAGCTCGCTGACCTCGTCATCATCAACGCATCCGATCTCAACCTTGTCCCGGTGCACGATCCCGTCGCGACCGTCGTGATGCAGACGAGCCTCGCCAATATCGAGGCTGTGATGATCGGCGGCGCCTGGAAGAAGCGGGATGGCCGGCTTTTGGTTGACGGGTTGGACGCGAAGAAAGAATTGCTGGCCCAATCCGGCCGGCGGCTGGTGCAGGACATCGAACGACAGGGACGCGCCGCCTGAAGGCGCCAATGGATGAGATCAATGACCGACGCTTCAAGGAATGTCGCTTTCATCGGGATCGGCAAGATGGGCCTGCCGATGTCGGCGCTCGTCGCCAAGGCCGGCTACGCCGTGACCGCATTCGATCAGAGCGCAGCCCGGATCAACGAGGCGCGTGCACAAGGCATCTCGATTGCCGCTTCGCCGGCCGAGGCCGTGAGCGGCAAGGCCGCGATCATCACGTCCCTGCCCGATGACGCAGCCTTGCGCGGCGCGCTGCTCGGCCCCGCTGGTCTGATCGCCGCGATGGCGGCTGGATCTGTTCTGATCGAGACCAGCACCGTGAGCGTCGAGGCCTCAACTGAAGTTGCGACCGCCGCACAGGCGCGCGGCATTGCCTATCTGCGTTCGCCGGTTTCCGGCAATGCCAGCATCGTTCATACGGGTGCGCTGACCTGCTTCGTCTCCGGGCCGAAGGATGCCTTCGACAACGCCAAGCCTCTGTTCGCCGCCTTCACCCGCGCCCAGACCTATCTCGGGCCGGCCGAGGAAGCCCGCTACGCAAAGCTCTCGGTCAATCTGATGATCGCAGTCTCGGCGGCAATGATGGCCGAGAGCCTGGCCCTGGCGCGCAAGGGCGGCATCGCCTGGCAGGACATTTTGAAGGTGCTCGACGATAGCGCGGCGGCCTCGCCGATGGTGAAGTACAAGACCGCGCCGCTGCGGACGCGCGATTTCGAGTCCACCTTCTCCTGCAAGCAGATGGCCAAGGATCTCGATCTCATCCTCGGCGCCGGCCACGCCGTGGGCGTGCCGCTGCAGCTCGCGGCGCAGGTGCGCGAGACCTATGGCTCGCTGATCGCGCAGGGCGACGGCGACACCGACTTCATCGCGACCGTCAAGCACCTGGAACGTCTGTCCGGGCTTGGCGAACCCAAACTCTGATCGCGGAGACACCTATGCGCAACTTCAACGAGACTACGATCACGGACGCGGTGCTGGAGCGGATCAAGGACGCAACCGATCCACGCATCAAGGAGGTCAGCGAAGCGCTGGTGCACCACCTCCACGCCTTCGTCCGCGAGGTCCGGCCGACCCAGAAGGAATGGGAATACGGCATAGATTTCCTGACCCGCACCGGGCACATGTGCGACGACAAGCGCCAGGAGTTCATCCTGCTGTCCGACACGCTCGGCGTCTCCATGCTGGTCGACGCGATCAACCATCCCGTGCCGGAAGGCGCGACCGAGACGACGGTGCTCGGCCCGTTCTTCGTCCAGGCCGCGCCGGAGAAGGACAGCGGCGCCGATATCTCCGGCCCGATGGAAGGCGATCCGATGCTGGTCACAGGCTCGGTCTCGACCGTCGACGGACAACCGCTTGCGGGCGCCATCGTGGATGTCTGGCATTCCGACGATGACGGCTATTACGACGTGCAGCAGCTCGACGACATCGGCGATCTCGCGATGCGCGCGCGCTTCCATACCGACGCCAATGGCCGTTTCCATTTCTGGTCGATCAAGCCGGCGGCGTATCCGATCCCGCATGACGGCCCTGTCGGCGAGATGCTGGAGGTGCAGGGCCGCCATCCCTGGCGTCCGGCGCATGTGCATTTCATGATCTCGGCGCCCGGTTTCGAGC
The DNA here is from genome assembly GCF_055811795.1 of Bradyrhizobium sp. MI1.7. Classification (NCBI taxonomy): domain Bacteria; kingdom Pseudomonadati; phylum Pseudomonadota; class Alphaproteobacteria; order Hyphomicrobiales; family Nitrobacteraceae; genus Bradyrhizobium; species Bradyrhizobium sp. MI1.7. Next base: position 121,729 of record NZ_JBVVPO010000006.1, on the reverse strand, counting down.
AGCTCGTAACCCATGTGTTCGTCGCCGGTGACAAATATCTCGACTCTGACGTGGTGTTCGGCGTCAAGGACAGCCTGATCCGCGAATTCACTGGCCACCCTGCCGGCCGTGCGCCGGATGGTCGCATGGTGGAGCGCGACTATTTCCACCTCAATTACGATTTCGGCCTGAAGCAGGTCGCGAGCAACGCGCGAGCCGCCTAGGCTTGAGCGACGGCGGACCAACAAGAGTCCGGCAACAGGGAGCAGACGGGAGCTGAGGATGGGACCGCGGGTCAGCACGAGCATATTGGCCGATCGCCTCACCGGCATGATCGGCCCGCGCGCGAGCGTCGCGCGCGGCGTGCTCGATCAGCACGGGCAGAGCGAATCGCATTATCGCAATTTGCCGCCGGACATCGTCGTCTTCCCTGAAACCACGCAGGAAGTCGCGGAGATCGTCAAGCTGTGCGCTAGCGCGGGCATGCCGATGGTCCCGTTCGGCGCCGGCACCTCGCTCGAAGGCAACGCGGCCGCGGTCGCCGGCGGCGTCTGCTTCGACTTCGCCCGGATGAACAAGGTGCTGACCGTGCACGACAGCGACATGGATGTCGTGGTGCAGCCCGGCATCACGCGCAAACAGCTCAATGCGGAGCTGCGCGGCACCGGACTTTTCTTTCCGATCGACCCCGGCGCCGACGCCTCGATCGGCGGCATGACCTCCACACGCGCGTCCGGCACCATGGCGGTGCGCTACGGCACCATGAAGGACAATGTCATGGCGCTCGAGGTGGTGCTGGCCGACGGGCGCGTGATCCGCACCGCAAGGCGCGCACGCAAATCGGCCGCCGGTTATGACCTGACGCGGATGTTCGTCGGCGCCGAAGGCACGCTTGGCGTCATCACCGAAGTCACATTGAAGGTGCACCCGGTGCCGCAGGCGATCTCGGCCGCTGTCTGCAGCTTCGACACCCTGCACGATGCCGTCGACACCGCGATCTCCGTGATCCAGTCCGCGATCCCCGTGGCACGCATCGAGCTGCTCGACGACGTCATGATGCGCGGCATCAACGCCTACGCGAAGCTCGGCTATCGCGAGGCCCCCACCTTGTTCTTCGAATTCCACGGCTCCGAGACCTCCGTTGCCGAGCAGGCCGAAGCCGCGCAGGCGATCGCCGCCGACCATGGCGGCCATGGTTTTGCCTGGGCCAAAGCGCAGGAAGACCGCAGCCGGCTCTGGCACGCCCGCGACAACACGCTTTATGCGGGCCTGGGCTTGCGGCCCGGCGCGCGCGCCGTGATCACCGATGTCTGCGTGCCGATCTCGCGGCTGGCGGAATGCCTGACCGAAACCAGGCGCGACGCGGACGAGCACGGTTTCACCGCCCCGATCGTCGGCCATGTTGGCGACGGCAATTTCCATATGCTGATCCTGATCGACCCGGCAAAGCCGGACGAGGCCGAAGGCGCCAAGGCGCTTCAGGCCCGCATGGTCGCCCGCGCGATCGCGATGGACGGCACCTGCACCGGCGAGCACGGCATCGGGCTCGGCAAGATCGATTATCTCGCCGATGAACTCGGCGAGGCCGTCGATGTGATGCGGTCGATCAAGACCGCGCTCGATCCTGATGGACTGATGAATCCCGGAAAGATCTTCGCGAGCGGAGTGCACGCATGAGCAGCGCCGCATTGGCTATCGAGCCCGCCTCACCCGCGCCTCTGCTGGAGCTGCGCGGCATCAGCAAGGAGTTTCCCGGCGTCAAGGCGCTGGATGATGTTTCCTTTGCCGTCTTCCCCGGCGAAGTCCATATGCTGTTGGGGGAGAACGGCGCCGGCAAGTCGAGCCTGATGAAGGTACTGTGCGGCGCCTACCGCGCCGATGCCGGCGAGTTCTACTACAAGGGCGACAAGGTCGCGATCTCCTCGACCGCGGATGCGCAGAGGCTCGGCATTGCCGTGATCTTCCAGGAATTCTCGCTGGTCCCCCATCTCGATATCGCCCAGAACATCTTCCTCGGCCGCGAGCCGAAGGGCCGCATTCCCGGCACCATCGACCGCCGCAAGATCCTGGCCGACGCCAGGCGCGTGCTCGGCACGATCGGGTTCGAGATCGATCCCTCCACCACCGTCGACAAGTTAGGGGTGGCGCAGCAGCAGATGGTCGAGATCGCGAAAGCGATCAGCCAGAACGCGCGCATCCTGGTCATGGACGAGCCGACGGCGGCGCTGTCCGACCGCGAGACCGAGCTGCTGTTCGCGCTTATCGCGCGGCTGAAGGCCGACGGCGTCTCCATCGTCTACATCTCCCACCGCATGGCCGAGGTGTTCGCGCTCGGAGACCGCATCACGGTGCTGCGCGACGGCCGCCGCATCGACGGCGTTCGCCCCGCAGACGTCACGCCGGACCAGCTCGTCCGCATGATGGTCGGCCGCAACGTGGACATGACCTATCCGCGCAACTTTGCCGACAAGCCCGGCGAGCTGCTGCTCGAGGTCAAGGGCTTGAGCTCGTCGACCGGCATCTCCGATATCAACATCGAGGTACGCCGGGGCGAGATCGTCGGCCTGTGCGGCCTGGTCGGTTCCGGCCGCAGCGAGGTCGCCCGCGCCATCTTCGGCGCCGATGCCGTGACGTCAGGCGAGATTATTTTCGACGGCAAGGCCATCTCCGGCGAGCCTGACCTTGCCGCCCGCCGCGGCATCGCGCTGATCCCGGAGAGCCGCAAGAGCGAGGGCCTCGCGCTGCTGCGGTCGGTGAGCGACAATCTGGTGGTGTCGGCGCTGCGAAAGCTGTTCCCGAGCGGCCTGTTCGACCAGCGTAGCGCCCAGCGGACGTCCGACGGCTTGATCCGGCAGCTGCGCATCGCAACCCCGAGCGCGCGCCAGATTGTCGGCCTGCTCTCGGGCGGCAACCAGCAGAAGGTCGTGATCGGCAAGTGGCTGGCGGCCGGCTCGAAGCTCTTCATCTTCGACGAGCCGACGCGCGGCATCGACATCGGCGCCAAGTCCGAGATCTTTGCGCTGATCGACCGGCTGGTCGCCGAAGGCGCGGCGGCCTTGATGATCTCGTCCGAGCAGGTCGAGATCTGCCATGTCTGCGACCGCGCCTATGTGATGCGCGAGGGCCGCATCGCCGGACACCTGACCCGCAGCGAACTGACCGAGGAGAACATCGTGCGACTGGGGATGCATCATGCGTGAAGCCGCGGTCGTCTCTCAACCCAATCCGCTGCAACGCATTCCCGGCGTTGCCATCGTCTTGGTGCTGCTGATCGCCCTGTTCAGCGCGATCGCGCCCGGCTTCCTGTCGGTCGCCAACCTCTCCAACGTGCTGGTGCAGTCGACCATCCTGACCATGCTGGCGCTGCCGATGACCTTGATCATCATGACCGAGGGGCTGGACCTGTCGATGGGCGCGGTGCTGACGCTGACCTCGCTCTGCGTCGCCATCGTGTCGCTCGCGACCAAGTCGATGCTGCTGGGCCTCGGCGCCGGGCTTCTCGTCGGCGCAGCCTTCGGCTTCGCCAACGGCTGGCTGGTCGCCATCGTCGGCATTCCGCCCTTCGTCGCGACGCTGGGCACGCTCGGCATGGCGCAGGGCCTGTCGCTGATCGTCAGCGACGGCCAGAGCGTGGTCGGCATCCCCCACAGCGTGCGCGACATCTATTCGGCGACGCTTCTGGGCGTGCCCGTGCCGATCGTGATGGCGCTGGTGACCTATGCGGCCTTCCACGGACTGCTCTACCACACCCGCTTCGGCACCTACATCTTCGCACTCGGCGGCAACCGCGAGGCGCTGCGCTATGCCGGCCTCTCGCCGAACAAGCTGCTGATCGCGGTCTACGCGATCGGCGGCGCCATGGCCGGCATTGCCGGCCTGCTGATGACCGCGCGCATGAATTCCGGCCACCCGACCGCGGGCCTCGGCCTGGAATTCGACGCCATCGCCGCGGTCGCGGTCGGCGGTACCTCGTTCGAGCGCGGCAATGGCTGGCTGCTCGGCACGTTGCTCGGCGTGATCGCGGTCGGCGTGCTTCGCAATGGGCTCAACCTGATCTCGATGCCCTCCTCGGTGCAGGTCGCAAGCGTCGGCGTCCTCGTCATCGTCGCTCTCTTCCTCGACGGCCTCCGGAGCCGCGCATGACCGACATCTCCAAAGAGGCCCTCTCGCCGCCCCGCTCGTTCCTGTCGCAGGACGCGATCCAGGTGTTCTATCGCCTGCTCGCAGCGCTGCTGATCTGCGCGGTGCTCGCCGTGCTCAGCGACTCCTTCCTGAGCCTCGGCAACATCCTCAACGTGCTGAGACAAGCGAGCCTGACCTTCTTCATCGCCTCCGGCCTGACGCTGGTGGTGCTCACCGCCGGCCTCGATCTCTCCGTCGGCGCCAATGTCGCGCTGTCGGCCTGCATCGCCGGCACCGTGATCCACAAGACCGGCTCGCCGGCGCTCGGCATCCTCACCGGGCTCGCCTGCGGCGGCATCGTTGGCCTGCTCAACGGCATCATGGTCACCGCGCTCCGCATCCCCTCCTTCATCGCCACCTACGGCATGCTCTGGGTGCTGAACGGCCTCACCTACTGGTACATGGCGGGCGAAACCCTTCACGGCTTCCCGGCAGGCTTCCGCCAGATCGGCAGCGGCTATCTGTTCGGCCTGCCGATCCCGGTCTATCTGCTGCTGGTGTTCCTCGGGATCGGAACGCTGTTTGCGCAGCGCACGATCTGGGGCCAGGAGATCTATGCGATCGGCGCCAATCCGGTCGCCGCCCGCCTCTCCGGCATTCCGGTCGCGCGGCGCCTGCTGCTGGTCTACGCGGTATCAGGCACCATGGCGGGACTGGCCTCGATCATCTTCCTGTCGCGGCTCAATTCGGCCGAAGCCGACATCGGCGAAAGCCTGACGCTGCCCGCGATCGCAGCCGTGCTGATCGGCGGCACCTCGCTGTTCGGCGGTGTCGGCACCGTGTTCGGCACCTTCATCGGCGCGCTGATCCTGACGCTAGTGCTGAACGGCATGAACCTGTTGTCGGTCAGCGCCAACTGGCAGCCGCTCGTCACCGGCATCATCGTCATTCTCGCGGTCTGGCTCGACATGAAGACCCGCCGCCGCGCGCAATGAGCTCTTAGAAATCCAACAAGCAAAATGAGGGATGGAGGCTACATGAAACAGAAAATGGGTTATTTGGCGCTGCCGCTGCTGATGGCGGCCGCGTTCACGACACAGGCGCGCGCCGACGGCGAGACCATCGCCGTGTTCACCAAGAACCAGACCAATCCGTTCTTCCAGACGGTGCGGGTCGGTGCCGACAACATGGCGAAAGCGCTGAATGCGAAGACGCTGCAGTACATCCCGACCAAGCCGGACTCGATCCCCGAGCAGCTCAGCCAGATCGAGGACGTCGTGGTGAAGAAGCCGAGCGCGATCGTCTTCACGCCGGTCGACTACAAGGCGATGGTGCCGGGCGTCGAGAAGATCAACGAGGCGAAAATCCCCGTCGTCAACATCACCGACCGCTCCGCCGGCGGCAAGTTCCTCTCCTTCGTCGGCGCCGACGATTACAGCCTCGGACTGGAAACCGCGCGTTTCCTGCTCAAGACTTTGGGCGGCAAGGGCAACATCGTCATCATCGAGGGCGTCAAGGGCTCGCTGACCAATGTCGATCGCGTCCGCGGCTTCAACGACGCGCTGAAGGAGAATTCGGGCGCCAAGCTGCTGGCCTCGCAGCCCGGCAACTACCAGCGGCTGCAGGCGCTCCAGGTCATGGAAAACCTGATGCAGTCGAACGCGCAGATCGACGGCGTACTGGCGGCCAACGACGCCATGGCGGTCGGCGCGATCGAGGCGCTCGACGGCGCCAACCGCAAGGCCCAGGTGATCGGCATCAACGGCACCAAGGAGGCGATCGACGCGATCAAGTCCGGCAAGCTGCTCGCCAGCGGCGACTACAACGGATTTGCGCAAGGGTGTCTCGGCGCCATGATGGCGATCCGCAGCTTGCGCAACCAGCCTGTCATTTCCGAGATCGTGCTGAAGCCGACCGTCATCACCAAGGACAATTACCAGCCGTTCGACGTGCCGCTGGAGCAACGGACCTGCCCGACCTTCGAGGACGCCGGCAAGCTCGGCGCCAAGTAGCCCAACCGATCATCACAAGCATGGACGGCCGCCTCCGCGGCCGTCCAAGAACACCGACACGTCAACGGAGACATCATGCTGTTCGCCATTCACGCCCTCGACCGCGCCAGCGCGCTGCCGACCCGGCTCGCCAATTACGACGCCCACAAGGCCTTCCTGAGCGACACATCGCGCTTCGGCGTCAAGATCGTGATGTCTGGGCCGCTGGTCTCCGACGACGGCGCGAGCATGATCGGCAGCCTGTTCCTGATCGAGGCGCCCGGCCGCGCCGAGGTCGAAGCCTTCAACCGCGCCGATCCGTTTGCGGCAGCCGGCATCTGGGAGAAAGTCACCATCACGGGCTTCCTGCGCCGCCAGGGCTGAAGGCCTACGGCGCCTCTTCGAGGTGACAGGCCACCCATTGCTCGGGTCCGGTCGAACGCAGCATCGGCTCCTCCGTCCGGCAACGGTCGAAGACGTATGGGCAACGGGTGTGGAAGCGGCACCCGCTCGGCGGGTTGATCGGGCTCGGCACGTCCCCCTTGAGGATGATGGGATTGCGCTGGGCGCCGGGCTCGGGCAGCGGCACCGCGGAGAGCAGCGCCTTGGTATAGGGATGCCTTGGCGCGGCAAAGATCTCGCGGCGCGGCGCCACCTCGACGATCTTGCCGAGATACATCACCGCGACGCGGTGAGTCATGTGCTCGACGATGGCGAGGTCATGGCTGATGAACAGCAGCGCCAGGCCGAACTCGCGCTGGAGATCCTGCAAGAGATTGACGATCTGCGCCTTGACCGAGACGTCGAGCGCGGAGACCGCCTCGTCGCAGACGATCAGCTCGGGCTCGGCTGCGAGCGCCCGCGCAATGCCGATGCGCTGACGCTGGCCGCCGGAGAATTCGTGCGGCCGGCGGTTGAGCGCCTCGCGCGGCAGCCGCACGGTATCCATCAGCGCCGTCACGCGGGTTTCGAGATCGGTGGCGGATTTGGCGAGGCCGAAATTTCGGATCGGCTCGGCCAGGATGTCGCGCACGCGCATGCGCGGATTGAGGCTCGAGAACGGATCCTGGAACACCACCTGCACGCGGCGGCGCATCTGGCGCATCGTGCTCGGATGTGCCTCGTCGATGCGCTGGCCGTCGAGGATCACCTGGCCCGCCGTGATGTCGAACAGCCGCAGGATGGCACGGCCGACCGTGGACTTGCCGCAGCCGGACTCGCCGACCAGCGACAGCGTCTCGCCCTTCGCGATTTCGAACGAGACACCGTCGACGGCATAGACATATTCGGACTTGCGGCCGAACAGGCCCTTTTTGACCGGAAAATGCTTCTTGAGGTCGTTGACCTGGAGCAGCGGAGGACTCATGCCGCGATGGCCCCCTTGGCGGAATAGTGGCAGGCGGCGACGTGGCGAGGCGCCTTCTCTTCGAGCCCAGGCGCATATTGGCGGCAGAGATCGGTCGCGAGCGCGCAGCGGCCGGCGAAGACGCAGCCGATGATAGGCTTGCGCAGATCAGGCACCTGCCCCGGGATTTCGGCGAGACGCCGCGCGGTGCCTGTTAGTGACGAGCCGAGCCGCGGCACGGCGCCGAGCAGGCCCTGCGTATAGGGATGACGCGGCGAGCGGAACAGCTCGGCCACCGGCGCCTCCTCGACCTTGCGGCCGGCATACATGACCATGACGCGTTCGGCGATCTCGGCGACGACACCGAGGTCGTGAGTGATCAGGATGATCGCCGCGCCGACCCGGCGCTTGAGATCGAGCATCAATTTCAGGATCTGCGCCTGGATCGTCACGTCGAGCGCGGTGGTCGGCTCGTCGGCGATCAGGAGCTTTGGATTGCAGGCCAGCGCAATCGCGATCATCACGCGCTGGCGCATGCCGCCGGAAAGCTGGTGCGGGTATTCGCGCACGCGCCGCTTCGGCTCGGGAATGCCGACCAGCGTCAGCATCTCGATCGCATGCGCCTCGGCCGCCTGCTTGTCCAGGCCCTGATGGATCATCAGCGTCTCGCGGATCTGGCGGCCGACCGTCAGAACCGGGTTGAGGCTCGTCATCGGCTCCTGAAAGATCATCGAGATATCGTTGCCGCGGATGGCGCGCATCTCGCGATCGGACAGTTGCAGCAGGTCCCTGCCCGCGAAGCGGACGGCGCCTGCGATCCTGCCCGGCGGCTCTGGAATGAGCCGCATCAGCGACATCGAGGTCACCGACTTGCCGCAGCCGGATTCGCCGACGATGGCGAGCGTCTCGCCTTCGTTGACATGAAAGGAGACGCCGTCGACCGCACGGTTGATGCCGCCGGGCGTGCGAAAGTGGGTCTGGAGGTTCTCGACTTCGAGCAAGGCCATCGCGATCAACCCCTCGACATCAGAGGCTCTTGGCCATGCGCGGATCGAGCGCATCGCGAAGGCCGTCGCCGAGCAGGTTCACGGCGAGGACGGTGACGGAGAGGAACGCCGCCGGGAAGAACACGATGTAGGGCTTGACCTGCCACAGCGCGCGGCCCTCGGCCATGATGTTGCCCCAGGACGGAATGGTCGGCGGCGTGCCCGCCCCGATGAAGGACAGGATCGCCTCGGTGATCATGGCGCTGGCGCAGATGTAAGTCGCCTGGACCAGCATCGGCGCCAGCGTATTGGGCAGGATGTGGCGCAGGATGATCATCGGCGTGCGCGTGCCGCAGGCGACCGCGGCGTCCACATAGGGCTGCTCGCGCAGCGACAGCACCACACTACGGACAAGACGGGAAACCCGCGGGATCTCGGCGATGGTGATGGCCAGGATGACGTTGCCGACACTGCCGCGCGTCAGCGCCATCAGCGCGATTGCGAGCAGAATTGGCGGGATCGACATCAAACCGTCCATGAAGCGCATCAAAATGCCGTCGGCCCAGCGGACGAAACCGGAGACCATGCCGATGGCGAGACCCGCCACGGAGGCGAAGATCGCAACTGACAGGCCGACCGTGAGCGAGACCCGCGCACCGAATAGCACGCGCGAATAGATGTCGCGGCCAAGCACATCGGTGCCGAACCAGTAGAGTGCCGACGGAGCCCGCGTGCGCTTGGCGGGCGCGAGCGCAGTCGGGTCGACTGTCCAGAGGTACGGCGCGAAGATCGCGATGAAGACGAGTGCCAGCAGCAGTGCGCCGCCGATCGCGACGGTCGGATGGCCGCGCAAGAATCCCAGGAAGCCGCGCCGGATCGTGACCGGCCGCAGGATTTCAGGCAGTTGCGGCGCGAGAACGAAGCCGGCCGGCAGCGCTTGCGGATTGACGGTCGTATCGGTCAATAGCGGATCCTCGGGTCAACGAGCGTATAGATGACGTCGATCATCAGATTGACGAGGACGTAGACGAAGCTGAAGAGAAGCACGATGCCCTGGATGACGGGATAGTCGCGGCGCAGGATCGCGTCGATCGTGAGTCGGCCGAGGCCGGGGATCGCGAACACGCTTTCCGTGACGACCGCCCCGCCGATCAGGAGCGCGATGCCGATCCCGATCACGGTCACGATCGGGACCGCGGCATTCTTCAGCGCGTGAACGAAGAGGATGCCGCCCTGCCCGAGGCCCTTGGCGCGCGCGGTGCGGATATAGTCCTGCTGCAAGACTTCAAGCATGGTGGCACGCGTGATGCGCGCGATCAGCGCGATGTAGACGCAGCCCAGCGCGATCGACGGCAGGATCAGGTTTTGCAGCCACGGCCAGAAGCCTTCCGTGAGCGGCGTATAGCCCTGCACCGGAAGCCATTCGAGCTCGAGTGCGAAGACATAGGCGAGGATATAGCCGACGACGAAGACGGGCAGCGAGAAGCCGAACACGGCGAATGCCATGATGACGCGGTCGATCAGGCTCCCCGCCTTCCACGCGGCCACGACGCCAAGCGGCACCGCGACCACGATGGTGAGTAGCAGCGTGACCATCATCAGCGACAGTGTCGGCCCGAGACGCTGTCCGATCATCGTCGAGACCGGAAGGTTGGTGAAGATCGAGGTGCCGAGATCGCCGTGCAGAATGCGCCAGACCCAGCTTCCGAACTGGATCAGGAAAGGACGGTCGAGACCCAGACTCTGGCGAATGCGCTCCACATCCTCCGGGCTCGCCTGGTCGCCCGCGATCACCACGGCGGGGTCACCCGGCGCGATGTAGAGCAGGCTGAACACGAACAGCGCGACGATTGCCATCACCGGCAAGGTCGAGACGATGCGACGGAGGATGTAAGAGAGCATCTGGCTTCAGCGTACCATCATGCGGATTTCGACACGTTCCAGAAGAACGGCAGCGGCCCCTTGGTGATGCCGGAGACGTTCTTGCGCCATGCCGTGTAGGTCAGGAAGAAGCCGGTCGGCGCGTAGACGACATCCTCGAGCGCCGCCTTGTTGACCTGCCCGATCGCGGCCTTCTCTTCCTCGAGATTCTTGGCGTCGAACCAGGCCGTGATCTCCTTCTCGGTATTCGGGCTGTTGGGCCAGCCGAACCAGGCCTTGTCGCCATTGGCGCGGATGGCGGTGTAGGCGGCCGGATTGATGCAATCGGCGCCGGCGTGCCAGCTGTGGAACATATTCCAGCCGCCCTGCCCCGGCGGTGTCTTCATCGCGCGGCGCGCGCCCACCGTGCCCCAATCGGTCGCGACGAAATCGACATTCATGCCGAGCTTCTTGAGCAGATCCGCGGTGACGTCGCCCTGCGCCTTCGTGATCGACTGGTCCTGCGCGACCACGCATGTGACCGGCTGGCCGGAATAGCCGCTCTCGGCGAGCAGCTTCTTGGCCGCATCCAAATCGCGCTTTCCTTTCAGGATCTCGCCGCCCAACTCGGTGTAGAGCGGTGTGTCCGGCGTAAAAAAGCCGGGCAGCGGCTTCCACAACGTATCGTCGTCGCCGACCAGCGCACGCATATAGTCTTCCTGGCTCAACGCCATCAGCACCGCGCGCCGCGCCTTCACATTGTTGAAGGGTGGGTGCAGATGGTTCATCCGGAAGGAGCCGATATTGCCGAGGGGATCGCCGATATCGACGCTGATGTTCTTGTTCTTCTTCAGCACGGGCACGAGATCGGAGATCGGGTTCTCCCACCAGTCGACCTCACCGTTCTGCAAGGCGGCGGCAGCGGTGGCCGGATCCGGCATCACCAGCCACTCGACGCGATCGACCAGGATGTTCTTGCCGCCGGCAAGCCACGACGCCTTCTCCTGCCGCGGCACGTAATCGGTGAACTTCTCGAACACCGACTTGGCGCCGGGCACCCATTCGCTCTTGGCGAACTTCATCGGACCCGAGCCGACATATTCGGTGATCTGCTTGAACGGATCCGTCTTCGCGATGCGCTCGGGCATGATGAAGGAGCACGGCGCGTTGTTCTTGGCCAGCGCGTACAGCATTTTCGGGAAAGGCTGCTTCAGGACCCATTTGAAGGTGCGGTCGTCGACCGGAGTCAATTCCTGCTGGATCGCGAGGATCATCAGACCCATTGGATCGCGCGCGGCCCAGCGCGACAGGCTCGCGACGACGTCCTTGCTCAGCACCGGCTCGCCGTCATGGAACTTGAGACCCGGGCGCAGCTTGAAGGTCCAGGTCTTGCCGTCGTCGGTGGTCTCCTCGGACTCGACCATCTGACGCTGCGGCTGAAGCTTGGCATCGACGCCGTAGAGCGTGTCCCAGACCAGCGCCGCCGCGTTGCGCACGACATATTGCGTGCCCCAGATGGGATCGAAATTGGCGAGGTTGGCTTGCGGCACGAAGCGCAGGGTGCGCGCAGAGGCGCCTTGTGCGATCGCCGGGGCCGAGAGGCCGGTCAATGCCAGACCGCCCGCGCCGGCCAGTCCCTTCAAAACGGTCCTGCGATCCATGAAATCCTCCCAGTAGTGCCGTGATGCCGGCCATCGTTGGCCAAAGGCAGGTGAAACCAGAACCCATTGGCGTGCAAATGGTATGCCACTAACCAGGCCTTCGCCAGCGGGATCTCATCGGGATTACGACCGGTTCAGGCGTCAAAGCGCGGCCGCCAGTGCCGGTCCGGTCTCGATATGCGGAATCGCCTCGACCAGCTTGCGCGTGTAGTCGGTCTTGGGATTGTCGAACAGCGCCCGGCTCTCCCCCTGCTCCACGATGCCGCCATTGCGCAGCACGATGGTGCGGTCGCAGAGCATACGCACGACATTGAGATCGTGGCTGACGAACAGCAGCGCGATGTCGTTCTCGCGCCTGAGACGGTCGAGCAGTTGCAGCACCACCGCCTGCACCGAAACGTCGAGCGCGGCGGTCGGCTCGTCCAGCACCAGCAGCCGCGGCCGGCAGGCGATGGCGCGGGCAATGCCGACGCGGGCCTTCTGGCCGCCGGAGAGCTGGTGCGGAAAGCGCGGCAGCAGATCGAGCGGCAAGCCCACCCGCTCCGCACACTCTTCCACCCGCTTGCGCAGTGCATCACCCGCACGCATGCCGTCGAGCCGCATCAGGGGATGGGCAACGCAGTCGAACGCCGTGAAGCGTGGGTTGAGGCTCTCGTTCGGGTCCTGAAAGACCATCTGGATGTCTTTGCGCAGCGGCGAGCGATGGAAGTCACGCGAGGCGACATGGCCGATCGACTGGCCGTCGAACACGATATCGCCTTCGCTCGGGTCGATCAGGCGGCAGATCATCCGCGACGTCGTGCTCTTGCCGGAGCCGGACTCGCCAACGAGCCCGACGCTCTCGCCGCCGGCCATCGTCATCGAGAAATCCGCGACCGCAGCGGAGCCCTGGTCAAAACGCTTGGCGAGCTTGCGCACCTCGAGGAGCGGTGGCGTCCCGTGCGGGAGCTCCTGCCTTGGCTTGCTGACGATCGTCGCATGCCGTTCCCGCTCCTCCTCCGTCACGAGATCCTCGATCCGCGACGTCGCGGTCGGCGATGCCGCAACGAGGCGGCGAGTATAGGCGTGCTGCGGTGCGCTGAAGAGCTTTTTGGGGCTCGCTTCCTCGACGATGCGGCCGCGCTCCATCACGGCGATGCGGCGGCAATAGCGCGCCGCGAGACCGAGGTCGTGCGTGATCAGGATCGTCGCCATGCCACGCGCGGCGGCAATGTCTGCGAGCAGATCCATCACCACCTTCTGGGTCGTGACGTCGAGGCCGGTGGTCGGCTCGTCGGCGATCAGCAGTGCAGGATTGCAGGAAATCGCGATCGCGATCATCACGCGCTGGCACATGCCGCCGGAGAGCTCGTGCGGATAGGCGTTCATCCGCGTCTCGGGGTCGCGGATCTGGACCGCGCGCAGCAGCTCCAGCGCCTCGGCGCGCGCGGCGTCCTTCGATATCTTCTTATGCGTGAGGATCGCATCCGCGATCTGCAGGCCGATCGCGCGGATCGGGTTGAGCGCCGCGCGCGGATTCTGGAAGATCATGGACATCGCGGCGCCCTGGAGCTGACGGAGGTCTTCGCCTCTGAGTTTTGTGACGTCCTGCCCGCGAAACAGGATCTTGCCGCCGGTGACGCGCCCGGCCGCATCGAGCAGCCGCGTCGTTGCAAAGCCGGTGACCGACTTGCCCGAGCCGCTCTCGCCGACGAGGCCGAGCATCTCGCCCTTCTCGACCGTGAGCGTCACGCCGCGCACGGCCTCGACCATGCCACGCCGCGTCGAGAACGAGACGTGGAGGTCGTTGATCCCTAGCAGCTCCTCGCTCATGTGCGCATCCGCGGGTCGAGAATGTCCCGCATCCCGTCACCGAGGAGATTGAAGCACAGCACCGCCATCATCAGCGCGAGGCCCGGAAAGGCCACCAGCCACCATCGCCCGGTCGAGATGAAGCGCGCGCCCTCCGCGACCATGATGCCCCATTCCGGCGTCGGCGGCTTGACGCCGAGGCCGATGAAGGACAGGCCGGCCGCGTTGAGAATGGCCCAGCCGAGATTGAGCGAGATCTGCACCGCCATCGCCGGCAGGATATTCGGCAGCAGGAAGCGCAGCACCACCGAGAAATGGCTCTCCCCGCAGGCACGCGCGGCCTCCACCCAGCCGACATTGCGGCGAACGTTGACCTCGGCGCGCGCGAAGCGGATGTAGAACGGAAGATTGATGATCGCGGTCGCGATCACGATGTTCTCGATCCGGTTGCCCAAGGCGGCAACCATCGCCATCGCCAGCACGAACAGCGGAAAGGCCATCATCACATCGACGAAGCGGCCGACACCGCGATCGAGCTTACCGCCGGCATAGCCGCAGGACGCGCCGACGACGGCGCCGATCACGAAGGAGATGCCGACGGCGGAGACGGCAATGGCGAGATCGAGGCGCGCGGCGATGATGAGGCGGCTGAACACATCGCGTCCGAGCTGGTCGGTGCCGGCCAGATGGGCCGCGCTCGGCGGCAAAAGAGCCTCCGAGACATTGGAGACCACGGGATCATAGGGCACGATCCAGGGCCCGAAGATCGCAATCAGGACGAACAGCGCAACGCCGGCCGCGGCAACGGCGGTGAGCGGGTTGCCGCGCAGGATCCAGACCGAATGGCGGAGAGTTGCGCTGGTCATTCGATCGACACCCTGGGATCGGCGATGCCGTAGCAGATGTCGACCACGAGATTGACCAGCACGAACAGGCTGGCCATCAGCAGCACGAAACCCTGCACGGGCGCATAGTCGGAGGATAGGAGCGCATCGAGCGCGTAGGAAGCGACGCCCGGCCAGGAGAACACTTTCTCCACCAGGACATTGGCGCCCAGCATGGTCGAGAACACGATGCCGGCGATGGTGATGACGGGCAGGATCGCGTTCCGCAGCGCATAAGTGACGACCACCTTGTGCCAGGACAATCCGACCGAGCGCGCAGTGCGGACGAAATCGCTGCCGAGCGAGACCAGCATCGAGGCCCGCGTGATCCGCGCCAGCGGCGCGATCACGAACAGGGCCATGCTCACCGCCGGCAGGATCAGCTGCTTGCAGGCGGCCCACCAGCCCTCGATATCACCCGCGAGCAGGAAATCGATCGACAGGAAGCCGGTGCGCTGCGGCGGCAGCGAGGTGAAGACGTCGATCCGCCCGGTCGGATCAGGCGCCAGCCCGAGCAGGTAGTAGAAGACGTAGATCAGCAGCAGGCCCGAGACGAAGGTCGGCACGCAGACGCCGAGCGCGCAGAACAGCCGCACGCCGTGATCGACGATCGAGCCAGGCTTCAAGGCCGCGACCACGCCGAGCGGCACCGCCGCGATCAGCGCGATCAGCAGCGCCGTGAAGGTGAGCTCCAGCGAAGCCGGCAGCCGTTCGCGCAGGTCCTTCAGCACCGGCTGTCCCGTCATCATGGAGCGGCCGAGATTGCCGTGGCCGATGTCGGAGAGATAGAACACGAGCTGCTCCGGCACCGACCTGTCGAGCCCCATCTGCTTGCGGATCTGCTCGATCTCCTCCTTGCCGGCATTGGGCCCCGAGGCGAAGAACACCGCGGGGTCGCCGGGCAACACGCGCATCAGCAGAAAGGTGAAGACCAGCACACCGAACAGCGCCGGCAGTGATGACAGAAGCCGCCTGCCCGCCCGTACCATGGTTGCACCAAGACCGGTCGTCACCTCTGAGAGCTCCTCTCGTTGTCCGACGTCACTTGCGGCTGACGTCGCGATAGTCGACCTGGCGGTGGAACTCGTAGGTGTAGCCTTCGACCGACGACGCCATTACCGCATCCTGGTTCGGCTGCCACAGCATGATCTGCGGCATCAGATCGACATGCATCGCGTTGAGCTTGCGGCCGGCTTCCTCATACTTGGCCTTGTCCGGCTCGAAACGCGCCTCCTGCGCGATTGCGGCAAGATCCGGGTTGTTGATCGAGCTGTAATTCCAGCGCTGATTGCCGGTGTAGAAGTTGCGGTAGAAGTAATCAGTCGACGGCAACCACGCTACGATGCCCTCGGTGTAGAAGGGAAGCTTCTTCTCGTTGATCTGCGTGGACATCTGTGCGTCCGGCAGCTTCTGGATGTCGACCTTGATCCCGATCTTGCCGAGTGACTCCTTCACCAGCGCGGCCATCGGCTCCGCGGTCGAGGACTGGCCGACGTTGAAGCTGAAGGTAGTCGAGAAACCCTCGGGGAGCCCGGCGGCCTTGAGGTATTCCCTGGCCTTGTCGAGGTCGACCTTCACGGGCTGCTGGAACGGATAGATGCCGTTCAGCGGCTTGCCGTCCGGCCAGGTCGCGCCGAACAGCGGCGCGCCGCGGCCGAACAGGGCGGCCTTGAACATGTCGTCGTAGGGCAGCGCGTAAGCGATGGCACGGCGGACATTGACGTTGTCGAAGGGCGGCATCTGGTTGTTCATCGAGACATAGGTGATCGCATTGTACTGCGGGGTCGAGACCACCTTGAGCTTGCCCTTGGCCTCGAGCGACTGCACGTCGCTGGCCTGGAGATCGACGACGAGGTCGGCATCGCCGCGCTCGACCAGGTTGGCGCGGGTCGCCGGCTCCGGCACGGACTGAATGATCACGCGCTTGAAGAATGCGGGCTTGTTGGCCGAACCGCGGTTCCAGGTCTCGTCGCGCTTGAGGATGACCTGCTCGCCCGGCTTGAAGGTCTCGACCACATAAGCACCGCTGCCGGCGGTGTGCTCCTTCAGCCATGCGGTGGCCCAGGGATCATCCGGCGTCGCGTGCTCTTTTGCCACCTTCGAGTTGATGATCAGGGGATAGACGGTGGCGAGATTGGGCAGCGCGAGCTTGTCGGGTTTCGGCAGCGTCACCTCGATGGTGAGGGGATCGATCACCTTGAACTGGTCCGCCGACGTCAACGAACCCGTCAGCAACTGGGCCTTGCCGAGGATCGGCGCGGTGACGCAGCGATCGAGCGACCATTTCACGTCGTCGGCCGTGACAGGCGAACCGTCCTGGAACTTGGCGTCCTTGCGCAGGCGGAAGGTCAGCTTCAGGCCATCGGAGCTGACGTCGTAGGATTCAGCGAGCTCGCCGGTGATCGTGTCGAGATCGAACACCCATTTGCCGTTGAGCTGCTTGCGGCCGAACGCCACCAGCCGGTCATACGTGCTCATGCTCAGCGCGAAGGACTCGCGCGTCGAGCCGGGGATGTTGGGATCGAGCGTGTTCACCGCTGATCCCGTGACATAGCGCAACGTCTCCGCCCTGGTCTGTGCCTGCGACGGCGCGGTGGCAATGAGCAACAGCGCAGTGGTAGCGAGGACTGAGGCCGCGGGCCTGAAAGACACAAAACGCATTCGTTTTCCCCAAAATTTCGGCAAGAACGCCAGCAAGGCAGGTCAAGAAAGAAGCAAGTTGCGCGCCAATCCCGCAGAGGCGCTTCGTCGCGGCGGTGCATGGATGATCATCGCGATTCCTCCATTGTTCGCGCGGGCCGCGCAACCACGGCCTGCGGCACGTCGTAGGCGCTGAGCGAAGCCCAGTGACGTTCGACATCGCCGCGAAACAGGCCGCGCGTCAGGCCATTGACCAGCTTGGGAATGGCCGTCGTCATCGCGTTGATCGACGATCCCGACGGACCAAAACTCATGGTGGAGGCGATGGCGAAAAGATGGATGTCGGAGATCCACGGCGTCTCGCCAGACACACGCTCGGTGAAGGCGTAATCGTCAGCGAGATAGGGAAAGCGGCCGAGCCGCGCGTTGCGCTCGCTCGCAGGCGGCTGGTAGCGATCGGCCCAGGTCGCGATATTGCCGGCGAAGCGGCGCAGCTCGCCGCGGCCGGCAAAGTTCATGTCGATGCCGGTGCCGCAAATGACGAAATCCGCCGTGATCGTGCTGCGTGGCGTGTGCAATTCGACACCGCCATCGGTCTGCCTGGTGCCCTCGACCGGCGCACCCTCGTGCAGCGTGAAATTGGCGTGACGCGCGCAGCGATCATAAGTCGGCTGCGGAAAGCCTTCGCGCATCTCGAGGATCTTGCGCATGAAGCGCCAGCGCCAGGCATCGTCGAGATCGCTGAGATGGCGCAGAAAGCCGCGGAAGGTCAGCCAGCGATAGGGCTGGATCACCTGGATCTGAGCGCGGCGGCAGAGCAGATGCACCTCCGCCGCGCCTGCCTCCAGCGCGGTCGCCGCATTGTCGAAGGCGGACGCGCCGGCGCCGATCACCGCGACGCGCTTGCCGCGCAGGCTTTCGAAGTCGATGTCGTCGGCAACAGTTGCGACCGAACTCGCTGACAACTGACGAAGCGGCTCCGGAATGACCCAGTCGCCCATGCCCTCCTGCCCCGTCGCCAACACGATCTTGCGGGCATGGAGCGTCTCGACGCCATCGGCGCGTCTCACGCGCGCGGCGAGCAGACTGTCTGATGCAGGCGCAATCTCCAGAAGCTCGCAGCCGTTGCGCACGGGCAGACCGATCGTGCGTCGCAGCCAGAGCAGATAGTCCGCCCAATGCCCGCGCGGGATCAGGTCGAGTGTCTGCCAGCTCTCCTTGCCGAAGCGGGCCTCGTGCCAGGACTGATAGGTGAGGCTCGGGATATCGAGGTCAGGTCCCGTATAGTCCTTCGGGCTGCGCAGCGTCGGCATGCGGGCATAGCTGAGCCACGGGCCCTCCTTCCCCTCCTCGGCCTTGTCGAGCAGCAGGATGTTGCTGACGCGCGAGCGCATCAGGCCGAAGCCGATGGCGATACCGGACTGGCCGGCGCCGATAATGAGAACATCGAGCGCGGGCTTGCCATCCGGCCCCGTCTTCGGCTCGAGCCAGGCGGCGCCGGGATGCGCGATCATCGCGAGATCGGCGCGCACGGTCGCTTCAAGCTTTGCCAGCGCGTCGCTCATGCCGCGAGCCAGCCTCCGTCAACCACCATCACGGTGCCGGTCGTGAACGAAGACGCATCACTGGCGAGATGCAGCGCGGTCTGAGCGATTTCTTCCGCCTGACCGAAGCGCTTCATGGCGTGGCGGTTGCGGGAGGCTTCGCGCACCTCGTCCGAATTGGCGTGGCGGGCAAAGCTGCGGCGAAGCATCGGCGTGTCGATTGCGCCGGGCGCAATCGCGTTGACACGGATGCCGTCGGTCGCGAAATCGACCGCCATGGTGCGCGTCAGGCTGACGATCGCACCCTTGGCGGCGATATAGGCACTGTTGCCCTTGCCGCCGGCGATGGCGAGCTGCGACGCCAGCGTGATGATCGAACCGCTCTTCTGCTGCTGCATCTGCGGCACCGCCGCCCGCGCCCACAACCAGGTGCCGCCGACATTGGCGCGGAACACCGCGTCCCAGTCTTCCAGCCTCGTCGTCAGCACCGTGCCGCCGCAGGAGAAGCCCGCAGCGGTCATCAGAATATCGAGACGGCCGTGGCGCACGATGACGTCGTTCACAACGGTCTCGGCGAAATCGGCATCGCCGACATCGCCGACATGCGTCGTCGCCTCTCCGATCAGGCTCAACGTCTCCTGAAGGGCCGCGGCATCGCGATCGACAAGGGCGAGATGCGCACCTTCCTCCGCAAACAGCTTTGCGCTGGCGCGGCCAATGCCCGAAGCTGCTCCCGTGATGATGGCCGTGCGCGCCTGCAGCCGCATCTCAGATCCACTCCTTGTGCTGCTTCAGCCAGCCGCTCATCGCGGCGGCGGACTCGGCACAGCCGAACCGCGCACGCCAGCCGAACTCATCCGCCATCCGCGCGACCGAGAGCGGTGCGCGATGGCGCCCATGCAGCTTGATGGCGGTCGTCTCTCCGGCCGCCGCGAGCCTGCATTGCAGGCCGGGATTTAGCGCCGCAAAGGTCTTGCCCCATTCCAACGCCGGCCATAGCCCGCCGCTGGAGATGTTGTAGAGCCGATGGCGCGGCCGCTCGGCTTCGATCAGCATTGCCACGGCTTCGGCGGCATCCGGAGCGTAGATCCAGTCCTTCATGCCCGTGTCGGGCATGATCGCCGGCTCGCCACGGGCAAACGCAGCTAGGATCTGGTACTGGAGGCTCGGCGTGTCGCGTACCGAGCTGGGTCGCTCCCACGGACCGAACAAGGCGCTTAAGCGCACACTGAGGAAGTCGCCGCCAAAGAGCTCGGCATGGCGCGCCACCGATCGCTCGGAGGTGAACTTGCTGATGGCGTAAAACGAGACCGGATCGCAAGGCGTTTCCTCGTCCAGAACCTCGACCCGCGCGCCCGCGGCGCCATAGGCCGAGGCCGACGACAGATTGACGACACGGCGAACGCCATGTCGGATCGCCGCGAGCAGGATCGGGATTTGCGCCATCACATTGATCTCGAGAACGCGCGCGGTCGACGCTCGCTCGAGTTCATCGCCGGCCGTCACCGCGGCGCCCAGCACGATCGCATCGCAGCCCGCGGCAATGAGGGCGTCGATGGCGTCTGCGTCGGTGATATCGCCCTGCACGGCTTTGAGCCGTGCGCCGTAGTCAGCAAGCGATCGCCGCGCGGATGGCGGCAACTCTGCGCGGTCATACAGCGTGACGTCATGCCCGCGCGCGAGCAGCACCTCGGCAAGATTGAGGCCGACAAAGCCCGTGCCGCCGAAGATGACGATCTTCATCGCGCGCGATCCACCATCACAGCAGCTTTGCCCCAAAATTCCGCTCGGGATCCATGTCGGCGACGAGCCGCCCCGTCGGCTTTGCCGCCTCGCCGCCGCTGCGCGCCAGGAATTTGCCGCTGCCGGCCTCCGCGAGGCACTTGTTGCCGTCGATGATCACCCGGCCGCGCGAGAGAACGCTAACCGGCCAGCCCTTCAGCTTGCGGCCCGCGAACGGCGTGTAGCCGGCGAGGTCGTGCATCATCTCGTCGGCGATCACAGTCTCGCGATTGGGGTCCCAGATCGCGATATCGGCATCGGCGCCGACCGCGATCGAGCCCTTGCGCGGATGCAGATTGTAGATTTTTGCCGGCGCGGTCGAAGTCAATTCGACGAACTTTTCAAGGCCGAGCCGCCCCTTCGACACCATCGCGTCGAACAGCAGCGGCAGCCGCAGTTCCAGGCCCGGCAGGCCGTTGGCCACCTGCTTGAAGTTCGGATTGGGTCCGGCGCGCAGCTTGCCGGTCTCGTCGTAGCGATAGGGCGCATGATCCGACGAGATGGTCTGGAGATCGCCAAGCGACAGCGCCTGCCACAACGCCTCCTGGTCGGAATGCGTACGTGGCGGCGGGCTGCACATCCACTTGGCGCCTTCCGCGCCAGGCTTGTCGAGATCGTTTGCGGTGAGGAACAGATATTGCGGACATGTCTCGGCGAAGACCTTCAACCCCTGCCCGCGCGAATCGCGGATGACCTTCGCGCCTTCGGCGGTCGAGACATGGAAGATCATGATGGGCTGGTCGATCAGGGCGGCCATGCCGATCAGCCGGGTGAAGGCTTCCGCCTCCGACACGCGGGCGTGGCTGACGGCGTGATATTTCGGCATCGTGTAGCCGCGCGCGAGCAGGCGCTTCACCATCCAGGCGATGATGCCGTGATTTTCGGCATGGGCGCACAACATCGCGCCGGACTGGCGTGCGGCCAAGAGGATGTCGAGCAACGGCTCGTCATCGACCTTGAGCCGGTCATAGGTCATGAAGATCTTGATCGAGCCATGGCCCTGCTTCACCAACGCCGGAATGTGCTCCTCGACGGTCTCCTTGGTCGCATCCGCAATGATCATGTGAAAGGCGTAGTCGATCACGGCGCCCTTCTTGGCCAGCGCGTGATAATCCTCGACCACCTGCGGCAGCTTCATGCCGACATGCTGGGCGGCGAACGGAATTACCGTGGTCGTGCCGCCGAAAGCGGCAGAGACGGTCGCGCTCTCGAACGTGTCGGCATTCATGATGCCGGCCGCGGACAACTGCTCGATATGCGCATGGCTGTCGACGCCGCCGGGCAGCACCAGCTTGCCGCGCGCATCGATCTCGCGTTTCGCCGCCGGAAGCCCGCGGCCGATTGCTGCGATGGCCTCGCCGGAGATCGCGACATCGGCCTCGAACACGTCGGTCGTGGTGGCGACGCGGCCGCCGCGGATGATCAGGTCGTATGTGGGTTCAGTCATGAGGCACTCCATGATATGCCTGAGCTACGTGATCGCCATCTCAAGGGAAGACCAACATGCCCCGGCCGCGCATTCTCGTCATCAATCCGAATTCCAACCCTGCGGTCACGCAAGGGCTGGAGGAGGCGCTGAAGCCGCTCGGTTTCGAGGGTGGCCCGGAACTGGTCTGCCAGTCGCTGGCCGAGGGTCCGTTCGGCATTGAAAGCCAGGCCGATGTCGACGGCGTTGCGATGCCGCTGCGCCGGCTGGTCGAAGGCGACAACAGCTCGGCTGCGTTTGTCATCGCCTGCTACAGCGATCCCGGGCTTCAGGTCTGCCGCGAAGGCACCGACCGTCCCGTGTTCGGCATCGCTGAGTGCGGCGTGCTGACGGCGCTGGCCCGCGCCGAAACCTTCGGCGTCATCGCGATCGCCCAGCGCTCGATCCCGCGCCACATGCGCTATCTCCGGCAGATGGGATTGACCGATCGCCTCGCCGGCGAGCGGCCGCTCAACATGAGCGTCGCCGAAACCGCCTCGGGCGAAGGCACGCTGGCGAAGATGATCGAAATCGGCCGCGCGCTGCGCGACGAGGACGGCGCCCGCGCCATTGTGATGGGCTGCGCCGGAATGGCGCGCCATCGCCGTCCGCTGGAAGAAGCGCTTGGCATTCCCGTGATCGACCCGACACAGGCGGCCGTCACCATGGCACTGGGTACGGTGCAGTTCTCGGCTCACTAGGCGTCCTTCAGCTCGTTGGCGTCCTGCCGCGCGAGCCATTGCGCGTGGCTCTCGCGCGCAAGCGCAAACGTATCCCGCTGCGTGGTATAGAGATTGCCGAACATGCGGCCGATCGGCCGGTAGGCCTCGAGATCGACATACATGTTGGCCTCGTCGACGAGGCCCTCTCGGGCGTGAACCCTGAGCACCTCGCCGACCAACAGCTCGCGATCGGGCGAGAAATTCAGCACGACATGACGCCGGCATTCCAGCGCAAAGGGTGCCGCGGCCAAGCGCGGAACTTTCACATCGACCGAGGGAAGCGTGGCAAGCCCGGTCGCCGCGACCTCGCTGTCGCCAGAGGGAAAATCGACCGCGCAATCATTCATCGCGGCAGACAGCGCCTCGTCCACCATGTGAACCACGAACTCGCCATCGCGATGGATGTTGCGGGTGGTGTCCTTCGGGCCGTGATCCGGCTTGTGCTGGAGCCCGAGCACGATCAGTGCAGGGCTTTCGGAGAAGACATTGAAGAAGCTGAAGGGCGCGGCATTCACCGCTCCGTTCGCGTCCAGCGTCGTCACCAGCGCGATCGGCCGCGGCACGACCACGCCGCAGAGCAGCTTGTAGCGGTCGCGCGGATCGAGCTCGCGCAAGGAAATGCCGGATGTGCTGTTGCCTGCCATCGGCGTCACTTCTCCGGCGGCGGCACCGCGCCGGTCTGGCTGGTAATCAGGCCGTAATGCTCGATGCGGCGATGCTGGGCAAAATTGAAGATCGTGGTCTTGCCGAACGTCGTGGCGTCGAGGTCGCAGGCGTGAACCAGGACCTCGTCGCCCTCCGTCTTGGCCTCAGCGACGATCTCGCCATCGGGATCGACGATCAGGCTGCCGCCGAACAGCGGATGGCCGTCCTCGACACCCGCCTTGGCCACCGCGACCACCCAGGTCGCGTTCTGATAGGCGCCGGCCTGCACCGAGAGACGGTTGTGGAACAGCCGCTTCTCGATGCCCTCCTCGCTCTTCTCCGCATTCACCGACGGCGTGTTGTAGCCGATCAGAACCATCTCGACGCCCTGCAGGCCCATGACGCGATAGGTCTCGGGCCAGCGCCGGTCGTTGCAGATGGCCATGCCGATGATGCCGCCCAGCTCGCGCCAGACGTTGAAGCCGAGATCGCCCGGCTCGAAATAACGCTTCTCCAGATGCTGGTGCGACCGCTTGGTGTCGTAGTCCACATGGCCCGGCAAATGGACCTTGCGATATTTGCCGACGATCTTGCCGGACTTGTCGGTCAGGATCGCGGTGTTGAAGTGATGCCCGTCCGGCGTCAGCTCGGCGTAGCCGAAGTTCATCGCCATCTGATGCTGCGCCGCACGCTCGAACAGCGGCTTGGTCGCCGCATTCGGCATCTCACGCTCGAACCAGGTATCGAACTCGGCCCGGTCCTCCGCATACCAGCGCGGGAAGAACGTCGTCAGCGCCAGTTCCGGATAGACGATCAGATCGGCGCCTTTTGCTTTCGCCTCATCCATCAGCGCGATCATGCGCTTGACCACGGCCTCGCGGCTGTCGACCTTCTGGATCGGGCCCATCTGGGCGGCGGCAACGGTGACGATACGCATCAGCGAGTTCCTGATTTCCTGGTGAGGCTGGGGATCGTAGCTTGAGGGGCGTGCCGGCGCGCGCAGCATAACGCGGTCTTGCGCCGTTTTTCCAGCCAAGCAGCTTTCATGCCGTCCGCCCCCATTCTGCATCCTGCAAAAGCCGCCAGTTGATCTTGTTGCTGGCGGTGCGCGGCAGCTCATCGACGAAGACGACGGCGCGCGGCGCCTTGTAGCTGGCCATCGCACCACGGGCCCAACCGACGATGTCGTGCGCAGACGTCGTCGCGCGCGCGGCTTCGTCGAGCACCACCAGCGCCTTGACGGTCTCACCGCGGTAGTCGTCGGGGGTCGAGACGATGCAGCATTCCCGGATGGCGCGGTTCTGGTACATCGCCGCTTCCACCTCGGCCGGCCACACCTTGAAGCCGCTGACATTGATCATCCGCTTGAGGCGGTCGACCGCGAAGAAATAGCCTTGGGCATCGCGATAGCCGAGATCGCCCGTGCGCAGGAACCGCTTTCCCGAGAGCTCGATGAAGGACTCGGCGTTGGCCTGCGGCCTGTTCCAGTAGCCTTGCAGCACTTGTGGTCCGTGGACGACGATCTCGCCGACGACATTGTCGTCGAGCTCGATCAAGGTCTCGGGATCGACGACCCTCGCATCGGTCTCGTGCACGGCAATGCCGAGACACTGGCGCTTCGGCGCAGTCATCGGATTGAGATGCGTCGGCGACATCGTCTCGGTCATGCCATAGCCTTCGACGAAATCGAGGCCAAAGCGGCCTTTGAGCCGTTCGGCCACCGCGGTCGGCATTGCCGCACCACCTCCGGTCAGCACCTTGAGTTTTGCAAAGCACCGGTCGCGGAACCGGACGCTTGCGAGCACGTCGACGATCATTGTCGGCGCCGCGTTCCAGAACGTGACGCCGTAGGTCTCGAACAGATCCGGCAGCAGATCCTTGTCCCAGCGCGCCATCAACAGCAGCGTGGCGCCTGTCACCACAGCGGCATTCATCGAGCCCTGCATGCCCGCGACATGGAACAGGGGCATGAAGCCGGTCATCACATCGTCGCCGTCGAGCCCATACCAGCGTGCCTGCAAGACGGCCGTGAACAGCGCGCTGCGATGCGTATGCATGCAGGCCTTGGGCTTGCCTGTTGTGCCCGAGGTGTAGGGCAGGATCATGAGATCGTCCGGCCCCGCGGTCATTGCGCCGGGCTGCAAACCTTGCGCGATCGCCTGCGACCAGGAATGCCAGCCTAGCGACGACGGTATCTCCGACGGCGCCTCGGTGATGCATGAAGGCAGCGTATAGGGCGTGGCGGCCGGCACTTCGTCGCGATACTGTGCGACGATCGTATGGGAGATGGCTTCGCCCACCAGCGGCGCGAATATTTCGCTCAATTCGCTTCCGATGATCGCGACCCGGGCCCCACTGTCTTCGGCGAGATACGCGATCTCGGCCGTCTTGTTCATCGGATTGACCGGCACGATCACGGCGTCCGCCCGCATCACCGCGTAGTAGGCGATGACATATTGCGGCGAGTTCTGCAGTGCGATCATGACGCGGTCGCCGCGCTTCACGCCGCAAGCGTTCTGCAGGAATCCGGCTAAGGCATCGACCCGCGCGCGTAGCTCGGCATAGCTCAGGCTCGCACCATAAAACACCGTCGCCGGATGCGATGGGCGATCCGTCGCCGCACGCGCCAGCGCGTCGTAAAGCGTCCCCTCCGGCATCGCGAGATGCCAGGGCTCGTCCGCCGGCCAGGCCGGCGAGCGTTGAGGTGTTGCGGGGTCTGCGCTCACCCGTGCTCCTCGTCTGCGATATCGAGGCCGTGGTCGAGCGCATCCAGCAGCCGCTCGGCTTCCTGCTCCGAGATCACCAGCGGCGGTGCCAGGAACAGCGAAGTCTGCTCACCGCTGGTGCCGATCACGGCACCCGCCTCCAACGCCCGCTCTGCGACACGCGAGGCGATCGGGACCTCGGTGGTGTCGGCATGCCAGGCGCGCCAATCCGGGCCGTGCAGCTCCACCGTCCAGTGCAGCCCCTGCCCCGCCACGCGCTGCACGCTCGGATGCTTCTGCGCGATCGCGAGCAGGCGGCGGGTGAACAGCTTTTCGAGCTTCCGGACGTGCTCCAGAATCTTGTCGTCGCTGACGACTTTCAGGTACGCGCTGACGGCAGCCATGCTGATGGGATGGCCGCGCAGCGTGCCGTAATTCTGCCAGCTCGTGCCCTTGAGCCGCTCGACGATATCTTTCGACACCACGACCGCCGCGACTGCCGCCGCACCGCCGCCGAGCGATTTTCCGAGCGTCACGATATCGGGGTGGCTCTCCGCGCCCTGGAAGGCGAACCAGCGGCCTGCGCGGCCAGCGCCGGTGACGACCTCGTCCGCGATCCAGTACGAGCCAGCCTCCCGCGCGCAGCGCGCCACCTCGTCCTGATAGGCACCATCGTAGCAGATGCCACCCTGGGTGTAGTCGATGATGGTCGCCGCCGTGTCCGAGAGCAGCCGCGTGGCATCAGCCAGATATTCGCTGGGCGGGGTGTTGTTGGCCGGCGCGCCGTAGATGGCGCCATCCGGCGCGGGCAGGACCCTCACCGGTGCCATCGGCGCCGGCAGCTTCGAGCCGCCCGCGTGCACCGCGAGGCCGCCGTGCCATTGCGGCTGCACCGTCATGGCACGGGAGAGGCCAGTGATGCCGTGATAGGCGCGCTCGCGCGTCGCCAGCGCAGACCGCTGTGTCAGCGCCTGGCAGAGCGACAGCGCCATATCGTTGGCCTCGCTGCCGCTGATGCAGAAGCGCACCGCGCCGACCCAGTCGTCTTCGCCTTTAAATGCGGTGGCCATCAGATCGTCGGCCGCCTGCTCACGGCCGACCCAGGTCCAGCCTTCGTTCACGACGGGCGTATCGGCCGCGCGGCGGATCGCCTCCACCATCGCCGGGTGACGATGGCCGAGGCCGCCGCCGGTGTTGCTGCCGTCAATCAGCTTGCGGCCATCGGACAGGTGAAAGTAGACGCCCTCGCCGCCGACGACGGCCATCGGCGCGGCTTCGCCCGCGTTCAGCCCGGTTCGCAACAATCTGCTCATCGCAATCCCCTCACTCCGCGGCCGCGGCGCCATAGCCGCCGCCGCCGCACATCTCGATCGTGACGAGATCGTCTTGCTGCAACACCAGGTTCGACTTGCCGTCGATCGCAACGTTTTCGCCCTTCCGCACCAGCGAGATGCGGCAGGCCTTGCCAGCTTCGCCGCCCTGCATGCCGAACGGCGCAATCACCATGCGCTCGATGCAGGTGGTCAGGTGCATCGAAGGCGCGAGGATGCGATAGGTGCGAACGGAGCCGTCACCGCCGCGATGGGCGCCCGCGCCGCCGGACTGCCGGCGAATGGCCTGCTGCTCCAGGCGGATCGCGTAGCTCGCCTCGATCACCTCGACCGGCGTGTTCGACGTATTGGAGAGATGCACGCGCGTCGCCGACATGCCGGCCCGATCATGCCGCGCGCCCTCACCACCGCCGTGAACCTCGTAGAGCATCTTCCACGAGCCGTTCTGCCGCGGCTCGGCAAAAAACAGCACGCCCGCCGTGGTCGCTCCGCCCGCCGACAGACGCTCAGGGATGGTGTCCTGCATCGCGCGAAAAATCGCATCGACGATGCGCATGGACGTCTCGTGGTTGCCGGCGGCCACGGACGCCATCCAGCCCGGCTCCAGGATCGAGCCCGGGCGCGTGATGATGGTCAAAGGCCGGAGCGCGCCCGCGTTCTGGTGCATGTCGCGCCCGCTCATGATGCGTGCGGCATAGGCGACAGCTGAGCGTGCCATGAACGGCGTCGTGTTGCAGAAATTGGAGACGCGATCGCAGCTTCCGGAGAGGTCGAAGGTCGCCTCGTCGCCGCGAATGGTGATTTTCACATGGATGCGCGCAGGTGCATTGTTGACGCTGCCGTCGTCGAGATAATCCTCGCCCTCGTAGACGCCATCAGGCAGGTCGCGGAGCGCCTCCCGCATCTCGATTTCGGAGAGATCGTGCAGCCGCGACTGCGTCGCCGTGAACACCGCCTTGCCGTGCTCGCGGCAAAGCTCGACGATGCGCTTCTCGCCGGCCTTGGTCGCGGCTATCTGGGCGAGCAGATCGCCCTCGCAGGACTCGGGATCGCGGACGTTGGCCTTGAGCAGCTGTACGATCGGCGTGTTGACGCCGGCTGACGTGGCGATCAGCACCGGCGGAATCCGCATCGCCTCCTGGAAAGTGTCGATCGCCTTGGCAAAATAGCTGCCCGGCCAGGTGCCGCCGATGTCGGGCCAGTGCGCGAGGCTCACCGCAAACGCCACGATCTCGCCGTCGACGAAGACGGGACGCACGACCTTGACGTCGTTGAGGTGATTGCCTCCAAGCGCGCCGACATTATAGATCACGACGTCACCGTCGTTCAGGCTGTCGCGCGGCATCACCTTCAGCAACTCGGGGATGGTGTAGGCCATCGCGCCGAGATGGATCGGGATGTCGCGGCCCTGCCCGACCAGGCCGCCGCGGCCATCCGTGATCGCGGATGACAGGTCGCCGGCCTCGCGCAGCAGCGGCGAGCGCGCCGAGCGCGTCATCACCAGGCTCATTTCCTCGGCCGCGGCCGAGAGCCCGTGCCTGATAACCTCGACAACGAACGGATCGAGCTTCATGCCGTCCTCCGCGTCAGGAACAGATTGCCTGATACATCGGGTTTAGCTTGCCAGCCCGGCGGGACCACCACCGTTGACCACGCGTCCTCGATGATCGCGGGGCCGCTGACGACATCGGTCAATTTGGCGCGATCAATGATGGCGGTTGGGATATCGTGGAGGCCGTCGAATGAGCAGGCGCGCTTGCCTGACGACACCGCCCTCACCGCAGTCGCCGGCCGGCTCACCACCGTCGTCGACGGGCGCCGCGCTTGCACGCGCACGGATTCGATGACGCAGGGCTCGCTGGTCGCATAGCCGAACAGTTCGTGATGCCGCGCCAGAAAGTCCTTCTTCAGCTTGGTCACGTCGAGCGGCAACGTGAAGGGCACCGGAATGGCGTCATTCTGCGCCGCGTAGCGCATCAGCGCCACAAGCTCGACCTGGATCTCGGCCCTCGCAACGCCGTTGGCGATCAGCGGCGCCGAAGCATCGTCCATCAGCGTCCCGATCCGCTCCGACACGCGCGCGAGATCGATGCCATCTAGGGCGGCGCGTAGCGTCTGCTGCTGGAGAAAGCTGAAATCAGCGGTGAGACAGCCCAGCGCCGAAAAGGCGCTGGATGCGCTCGGCACCACGACCTCTGCAATCCCGTAGAGATCGGCAAGGCCTGCGGCATGCATCGGGCCGCCGCCGCCGAAGGCGAGCAGCGTGCAGTCGCGTCCGTCGATGCCGCGTTCGACCGTGACGCGGCGAAGCGCGCGGGCCATGGTCGCGTTGGCGACCTTGATGATGCCGAGCGCGGTTTCGGTCAGGCTCAGCCCCAAGGCGCGCGCAATCGGCTCGATGACGCGTTCCGCTGCCTTGATGTCGATGCCGATGCGGTCGCCAAGCTTGGTCTCGGGATTGAGATAGCCGAGCACGGCGTTGGCGTCGGTAATGGTCGGCTCGGTGCCGCCGCGGCCGTAGCAGGCCGGCCCCGGCTCGGAGCCGGCGCTCTCCGGCCCGACCGTCAGGCCGCCGGGACCGTTTCGCACGATCGATCCGCCGCCGGCCCCGATGGAATGGACCGCAAGCATCGGCTGACGCAGCGGCTTGTCGCCTAGCATGCGGCCGTCGGTCATCTCGGCCTGGCCGTCGACGATCAGGCAGACGTCCGTCGTGGTGCCACCCATGTCGAAGGTGAGCATGCGCGATGTACCGAGCTGGCGCGCGATGCTGACCGATGCGGAGACGCCGGCCGCCGGCCCCGACATCGCCATCACCAGCGGCCGCCGCTTCACGGCTGAGATCGGGACCATGGCTCCGGCCGAATGAAACACCTGCAAGCCGGCGCCGATCGGCAACCGCTGCTCCAGCTCGCTGAGATACTCCACCGCGATCGGCATCGCGGCCGCGTTGAACACAGTCGCCGACGTCCGTTCGTATTCGCGCGCCTCGGGATTGACCTCGTGCGACAGCGAGACGTGGGCGACGACGCCCTTGAGCCGTTCGCCGAGCATCTTTTCGTGGACGGGATTGGCATACGCGTGAAGCAGCGCCACGGCGACGCTCTGCACGCCGGTCTGCTTCAGCCAGGCCACCAGGCGCTCGATCTCGGTCTCATCCAGCGCCTTCAGCACCCGGCCTTCGTGATCGAGGCGCTCGGCGAGCCCAAAGCATCGTTCGGGCGGCACCAAAGGCGGTGATTTCGGCGGAATGTCGAGACGATAGAGATCGCGGCGGCGATAGCGCGCGATCTCGAGCACATCGGCGAACCCTTCGGTCGCGACCAGCGCGACCTTCGGCAGCCGGTTCTCGACGATGGCGTTGGTGACGCGCGTTGTGCCGTGCACGAAGCGCTTGACCTCGCTCTTGCGCAGGCCCACCGCCTCGATCGCTTCCAGCATCGCCTGAACCGGCGCGTCGGGGCGCGACGGCACCTTTGCGATCCGCGCCTCCGCGGAGTCGCGCCTGATGGCGATGATGTCGGTGAAGGTGCCGCCGATATCGGTGCCGACTTCCCAGTGATTTTCGGAGGAACTCATGTGCGGGGTCAGTTACGGATGACGTCCGAACCGGACGCCGGGTGCTTGCCGTCCATCGCAACGTCCAATGCCAAACCGAGAGCGCTCATCATCATCCCCTGTCATGCCACCGCCTGCGAGCGTGCGACAGAGCGATGGGCTCGGGATAGGGCCAGAGTTGTCGCAAACCACTAGACCAGCGCAGGACCGGCATCACGCGGTGCAACACCGGCTGCACGTTTTGGTGCAGCCATGCCCGCGCAGAGAGCACACGAACGCCAACCGTTCCGCGCGACAAACGTGCAGTGCACCACGGATTTCTCCGTGCAAATCGTGACGCCCGCTGCACTGCAATCGGAGCACTCAAAAACGTCTGTCTAATTTCCAGGCGGTTGAACGGCGATGCGGGATAGTCGCATGCCTACGAGCTATGCACGACGGTCGGCTCAGCTTCTCTTTATTGTACGAACAGTAAGGGAGGATATTGGCGGGTCCGATGATGCACTGCGGCAGCCGCTGCCGATACAAGCCGCGATTCTCGCAAGCAGCGGCGAGGCATCTTCGACCCGCAGCCGCCCGTAGCCGAACACCAGGCCCTGCCGCGTCGGCTGCTCCAGAAAGTTTTGCGAGAGCGGCTGGACGTGGATGCTGGCCTGATTCAGGACCGCGGCCGCCTCGCGGTCGCTCATGCGTGCCTGCATTGCTTCAGTGAACAGCGCCACCAGATGCAATCCGGTGACGGCGGAGGATACGGTGAGATCGTCAGGCATCAGCGCTGTGATCGCATCGATCAGTGCCTTCCGGCGTGCGGCGTAGATCCGCCGCATCCCGCGCAGATGCCGCAGCAGGTGCCCTTCCCGCATGAACTCGGCCAGCGCGAGCTGACCGATGCCGGAGGTGTGCACATCGATACGCGCGCGGCCCCTGGAAAAGCCTTCGATGAAATGCCTGTTGGCGACGATGTAGCCAAGCCGCAAATTCGGCATCATGATCTTCGAGAAGGTGCCGAAATAGATCACCCGCCCCTCGCGATCGAGCGAGCGCAACGAGGCGATCATGCTGTCCTGGTGCCTGAACTCCGAATTGTAATCGTCCTCAATCACCCAGACGTCGTTCTTGTTGGCCCAATCGAGCAGCTCGAGCCGCCGCTCCAGCCCCATGCTGACGCCGAGCGGATATTGATGCGACGGCGTGACCACGATCAGCTTCGCGCCCGGCGCGCGCCGGATCCCTTCTGAGACGACGAGGCCCTTGTCATCGACCGGAATGGGAACGAGCTTCGCGCCAGCGGCCGTCAGCGCCCACCGGGCCTCGACGAAGCCGGGCTCCTCGACCCAGACCTCGTCGCCGGGATCGAGGATCATCCGGCTGCAGAAATCAAGCGCGCCCGATGTGCCCGAGGTGACGACGACCTCTTCCGGCGAGCAAACGAGCCCGCGCACCGAGCCGAGGAAATTCGCGATCTCGCTCCGCAAGCGCGGATGGCCTTCCGAGGGAAGATCGAGACACTCCTGCTCCCTTGGATTTTGCCAGGACTGGCGCAGCAGGCGCGACCAGTCCTTGAATGGGAAGGTCGAGATATCAGGCGCGCCCGGGCTGAATTCCGACGGCCAGTTGGTCTCGTAGTCGAAGGCAAGCAGCGAGCGCCAGCGCTCCGACATGTGGGCGGGCTTGGCCGTAGACGAGGTCGCGGACGCAGGCTCGGCATGTGGGGTCGCCACGGACGCCACCATGACACTTCCGCGCGGCATCGATTCAAGATAGCCCTCGGCGTAGAGCAGATCCCAGGCGGTCAACACCACCGTGCGCGAGCAGCCCAATTCGCGCGCGATCTCGCGGGATCCCAAAAATTGCGTTCCAGC
The DNA here is from genome assembly GCF_055811795.1 of Bradyrhizobium sp. MI1.7. Lineage (NCBI taxonomy): Bacteria > Pseudomonadati > Pseudomonadota > Alphaproteobacteria > Hyphomicrobiales > Nitrobacteraceae > Bradyrhizobium > Bradyrhizobium sp. MI1.7. The sequence goes on along the minus strand of NZ_JBVVPO010000006.1, from coordinate 88,856 downwards.
CGGAAAGACGCCGCGCAAAATGCCGTCGCGGATGTGCGCCGCGATCTGCAGATGCAGCGGCACCGCCGAATTCCGGTCGATATGCATCCCGGCAAGGGACACGCGCTTGCTCGGGTGACGGCTGTTGTCCATGTCTCGCCCGTCAGGCAACGCAGGTCCTATCCACCGTCATTCCGGGGCGCGCCGCTTGGCGCGAGCCCGGAATCCATTTTCCCTCTTTACGCGCGGCGCGATGGATTCCGGGTTCGCGCTTCGCGCGCCCCGGAATGACAACGCGACTTTTCTTTACGCGCTCGCCTGCGTCACGAACTTCGTGTTGAGATAACCCTCGATCGCCTCGAGGCCGCCTTCGGAGCCGTAACCGGAATCCTTGATGCCGCCGAACGGCACTTCCGGCAGCGCGAGGCCATGGTGGTTGATCGAGACCATGCCGCTCTCGATATCGGAGCCGATCGCCTGCATCGTCTTGGTCGAGGTCGTATAGGCATAGGCCGCAAGGCCGTACGGCAGGCGGTTCGCCTCGGCCACCACCTCGTCATAGCTGCGGAACGAGGTGATCGGGGCAAGCGGTCCGAACGGCTCCTCGTTCATAATGCGGGCATCGCGCGGCACGTCGGTGATGACAGTCGGCTCGAAGAAGAAGCCTTCGTTGCCGATGCGCTTGCCGCCGGCCTGCACCTTGGCCCCGCGCTGCACAGCGTCGGAGACCAGACCCTCCATCGCGTCGACGCGTCGCGGGTTCGCCAGCGGACCCATGCGGGTGTCCTTGTCGAGGCCGTTGCCGACCTTCAGGCTCTTGGCGGCGGCGACGAACTTGTCGACGAAGGGCTGATACACGCTCTCATGCACCAGGAAGCGCGTCGGCGAGACGCAGACCTGGCCGGCATTGCGGAACTTGTTGGCCGAGAGAATCTTGGCGGCGTTGTCGAGGTCCGCGTCCGCGAACACGATTGCCGGCGCGTGGCCGCCGAGCTCCATGGTGACACGCTTCATGTGCAGGCCGGCGAGTGCGGCCAGATGCTTGCCGACCGCGGTCGAGCCCGTAAAACTGATCTTGCGGATGATCGGGTGCGGAATGAGATATTCCGACACTTCCGACGGCACGCCGAACACCAGCTGGACGACGCCGGCCGGAATGCCCGCGTCGGCATAGGCGCGCACCAGCTCCATGCAGCTTGCCGGGGTTTCTTCCGGGCCCTTGACGATGATCGAGCAGCCGGCGGCAAGCGCGGCCGAGATCTTGCGGACCGCCTGGTTGATCGGGAAATTCCAGGGCGTGAATGCGGCGACCGGGCCGACCGGCTCCTTGGTCACGAGCTGGGAGACGTTGCCCATCCGCGGCGGCACGATGCGGCCATAGGCGCGGCGGGCTTCCTCGGAGAACCAGTCGATCAGGTCGCCGGCGAGCATGGTCTCGCCCTGGGCTTCCACGACCGGCTTGCCCTGCTCCATGGTCATCACGGGTGCGATCTCGGCGGCGCGCGAGCGGATGATGTCGGCGGCCTTGCGCATCAGCTTGTAGCGGTCGAACGGCGAGGTCTTGCGCCAGATCTCGAAGCCGGCCTTGGCGGCCTCCAGCGCGCGGTCGAGGTCCTGGCGCGAGGCGTGAGGGGTCTTGCCGATCGGCTGGCCGGTGGCGGGGTTGAGGATGTCCTCCGACTTGCCGGAAGTGCCGTCGGTCCACTCGCCGGCGATGAACATCTGAACTTTCGGGTACATCCCTGGTGTCTCCTGCATGATTTCGGCGGCGATCAGCATTGGCGCCCGGCCGCCTCATAAGTGAGCGCAGAGCTACACCGAAAGGCGGCCGGCGAAAAGAGATCAATGATGCCGCAGCAGCGCGAGGATGGTATGCGCAACAGACGACATGGCGTCGTCCCGATGCGGTTATTTTTCCGTCACACCAGGCTCGACTTGCCGCGGCTGAGCACCTCGCCCGCACCCTTGTCGCCGACGATCCTGCCCTGCTCGTACACCACGCGGCCCCGCGCGATGGTGGTGACAGGCCAGCCGGTGACGTCAAAGCCCTCCCACGGCGTATAGTCCGCGCCGTGGTGCAGGTCGGCCTGCTGAATCGTCTTTGTCAGCTTCGGATCCCACAGCGCGATATCGGCATCGAAGCCGACGCCGATCGAGCCCTTGCGCGGATAGAGCCCGTAGATCCGCGCATGATTGGTCGCGGTCAGCTCGACGAATTTCTGCAAGCTGATACGCCCCTTCGACACGCCCTCCGAGAACAGGATCGGCAGCCGGGTCTCGACGCCGGGGATGCCGTTCGGCACCCAGCGGAACGAGGTGCGGGAATTCGGCGTCAGCTTACCCTTGGGGTCGTCGTAGCGGAACGGGCAGTGATCGGACGAGAAGGTCTGGAACACGCCGGTGGTGATGCCTTCCCAGATCGCCTGCTGGCTTTCGGCATCGCGCGGCGGCGGCGAGCAGACATACTTTGCGCCTGACATGTCCATGTTCAGGCCTTTCATGTCGTCGGCCGTCAGCGTGATGTATTGCGGGCAGGTCTCGGCATGCACCGGCAGTCCGCGCTGCTGGGCCCAGCGCACCTGCTCCATCGCCTCGCGCCCGGAGACGTGCACGATCATGATGGGGACGCCGATCACCTCGGCATGGCTGATGGCGCGATGCGTCGCCTCGCGCTCGACGGCCTGCGGCCGCGAGGTGCCGTGATAATAGGGCGCGATATGGCCCTCGCGTTCGAGCTTCGCGGTGAGGAAGCGGATCGCGTCGTAACCCTCGCAATGGACCATGACCAGCGCCTCCTCGCGGCGCGCGACGTCGAACACTTCCAGCAGCTGCTTGTCGCTGAGCACGAGGTCGTCATAAGTCATGAACACCTTGAACGAGGTGTAGCCATCCTTGACGAGAGCCGGCAGCTCCTGCCCGAGTACGACTGCGGTGGGGTCGGAGATGATGAGGTGGAAGGCGGTATCGATGTAGCATTCGCCCTCGGCGAGCTTGCGGTAGTTCTCGACGCAGGTGCGCAGCGACGTCCCCTTCTCCTGGAGCGCGAAGGGCAGCACCATGGTGTTGCCGCCGGCCGCCGCCGCGCGCGTTGCCGAAGCAAAATCGTCGGCCATCACGACGTCGGGTCCGGAGGCCTGGGAGATGTGGACGTGGCTGTCGATCCCGCCCGGCAGCGCCAGCAGACCCGTCGCGTCGATCTCGCGCGCCGCACCTTCAATGCGGTCGGCGATGCTGACGATGCACCCGTCGCGAATGCCGATATCGGCGCGAAACTCGTCGCTGGCCGTCACGATGGTGCCGCCGCGAATGGCGAGATCGAGCTGCGTCACAGGTGTCTCCGTCACTTGATGATCGCTGATGTCTGGAAGATCCGGCCCCACGCCGCAAGGGCCGCGATGTCGCCACCGGCGAGCTCGAGCGTCCGCCACAGCGTGACCGCGACCGAGTCCAGCACGGCGATGCCCAACTCCCGTTCGAGTGCGGCAGCCAGCGCGGCGCCGTCGAGATTGGTGCAGAGAATGACGACGGCATCGGCACCGTCCGCCGCGACCGCGCGGATCATGTCGGCGATCGTCGCGGGCGTGACCTCACCGAAGGAAAAATTATCGCGCAGGCCGAGATGCCGCTCGGCGTGAGGGGCGATCCCCTCCTCGGCCCAGCCATCGCCGATCCGCCGTTGCACGTCGTCCGTATAGGGTGAGACCAGGCCGACACGTCCGGCGCCGAGCGCGCGGACCGCGTCGATGCAGGCGAGCGTGGAGGTCGTCGCCGGGACATGGGTCCGCGCCGCGATCGCTTCGCACAGGCTCCGATCGCGGTCGATACCGAGCCAGCTTGCCGATGTGCCGTTCCAGGCAATGGCATCGACCTTGGCGTCCGCCAACAGATCCGCCACCGGCAGCATCACCGAGGCATCGAACTGGTTCAGCGCCGCGGCATCGAGCGCGATCTCGGTAACGCGGAAGCGCGAAAAATGAGCGGTGACGCCGGCCACGCCATGCAGCATGGAATTGGTGACGGGCTCCAGCACCGAGTTTGACGACGGGGTCATCATGCCGAGGCGCTTGCGCTGAATTGACATCGATCACGATCGCCCCATTGAGAGAGCGCACCGCTGCGCCCCCTCGGACGATCATCCGCGCCTGCCATCGCCCGCGCAACCCGCAATTTGCATGGCGCATATGATTTGCTCGATACGCAGCTCAAGCCGCGAACGTCGACCGCAAGCGCCGCCAGCCGATCACGATGCCGGTGACGGAAAATGCCAGCCCGAGCAAGCAGAGCCCGACGACCATGATATCGCGCAGACGCGGATGCGCCATGAGAACGGGAAAATCGAGCGTGTGAAGCGCGCCATAGAACCAGCGATAGGCCCGCCGCGAGGCATCCAGTCTTTGCAGCACGCGGCCGTCGGCACCGTCGATGTCGAACCAGAGGTCGCCGCATCGGGAGCGATAGACGGGCGCTCCGGGGACAGCCGAGTGCGCGGGATAGTCGTCATTGTCGGCAAGAACGGACGGGGCGCCACAGTCCGGCGCAAGGCGCGTCGTCAGGTCATGGACATCCTTCTCGCCGAGGAATGCCACCGGCCCGCTGCGGCTCGCCTCCGCCGTTTTGGTCAAGGTCTGACTGGCGAGGCCGATCCGGTCGCGCCGGTAGACGACACCGCTGACGGCGAACCATTCGACTTCGCGAGCCGACGGCTGACCGACCGGAGAGGCCGTCGTCCAGTCAGGCGTGGCATACACCACGCCCGCTTCGGTCGGGGTCAGCTCCCCACGCGAGAACAGCCGGCCGTGATCCATCGAGAGCCAGCCACTGAAACTCCAGGTCAGCACGAAAACGGTCGCGACGAGACCAATGATGTGATGCAGTGCGTGCCACCCGCGATAAGGCGACGAGACCCGACGCCCTCGAATCCTGATCCTGGTAATTCCGAGCACCGCGCCGAGCGTCGCGGCGATAAAAGCCACCAGCGACAATGTCGAGACCACCTGATCCCAAAGGGACCAGTTGCTCCTCAGGACCGTCGGATAGATCCAGTGCAGGACGCTGCCGGCCCAATTCCACCCGCGCTCGCTGCGGGTCGTATCCAGCACGACTTCGCCGGTGCGCGAGGAGACATAGGCCTCGGTTCCGGCCGCATCGCCAAGAGCGACGCGCAACAGAGGCCGGTGTCGATCAAAGCCGTTGGGTACGCTCCATTGATCATAATCCGCGCCCGAAATCATCGCCGCCCGCGCGGCATCGAGCCCGCGTTGCCGGGCATGATCCCGCGCGATACCGACCGCGACGTCGGCGGACGTCACCGATGCATCCCGTCCGTCGGAGGCATGGACCGCGCCCACAAGCGACCGGTCCGACACGACATAGACCGGCCCGTCGCTCCGCTGGACCAGGCGAACGCGCGTGGCGTCCGCGATCTCGCTCGCGGCGACGGCATCCGCGACCGTAATCCTCACCTCTCCGCGATCAACCGGCGTAAGTCCGGAAAAGCGCTCCGCCTCCGTCAATGACGGAAACGGGACAAAGTGCATCACGATTCCGCTCGCGAACCACATCGCGAACAGCAGGCAGAACGCGATCCCGAGCCAGCGATGCAGCAGCACGATCGCGTTCATCATGTGGTCAGCGCCCTACCATTTGAACGCGGCCGAGAGCTCATAGGTCCTGGGCGCACCGAGCAGGATCTGGTCGGGATAGAACGGATCGCCCCAGATCGCGTAGCGCTTGTCGGTGATGTTGCGCACGCGGAAGCCCAGACGGGCCTGGTCGACCGCGTTGAACACCGTCTTCGGGATGTCGACGAAGGCGTAGACGTCGGCGACGGTGTAGGCCTTCATCGTCACGACGTTGGCATCGGTGTTGTAGCGGTCGCCGACATAGCGGCCCGTGATGCCGAGCTCCACCGGCCAGGGCGTGAAGAACCGGTACGACGCACCGGCATTGGCCACGACACGCGGCACGTTCGGCGGCGTGTTGCCGGAGAACGAACCACCGGCAAAATTGTAGTCGGCATAGCGTGCATCGACATAAGCGATGTTGCCCCAGAGCCGCAGGGGATCGATCGGGCGTACGGCCGCGGCGAGCTCGACGCCCTTCGACTCCTGCCGGCCTGCGATGTTGAGCTGCATGCCGCCGGCCGCTGCATAGACGTTCTTGCGCAGGATGTCGTAGGCCGAGAACGACCACTCCGCCCTGTTGTCCCAGAACAGGTGCTTGACGCCGGTCTCATAGGTGCGCGCGGTGGTCAGGTCGAGCGGCTGGGTCGGGCCGAGCAGGAAGATGTTGTTGGCCGAGATATCGGCGCCGGTCGCATACTGGCTGAAGAAGGTCAGGCCCGGAACGGCCTCCCAAGTGTAGCCGATACGCCCCGTCGTCGGGACCCAGGACGTCGAGAACGGGAAGTTCGCCTTTTCCAGCCCGGCGGAGTCGGTCGAGTTGCGGTCAAGCCCGATATGCTCGACGCGCAGGCCGCCGACCAGCGCGAAGGTTCGCGTGAGCTTCAGCCGGTCCTCGAACGACAGCGCTTCGTTGTCGATGCGCGCGGTCTGTTGCTGCGTCGTGAGCAGGCCGTAAAGGCCACGGTCGGGATTGACGAGCGAGACGTAATCGTCCGGGAAGTTGGCCGCGCCTGGCCTGACGAAATCGAGATAGCTGGACGAAAGTGTCGTGACCAGGCGGTTGTCGAAGCCTGCGATATTAGCGTCCCAAATCAGGTCGGTAATGTTGCCGACAAGGCGTTGGCTATGTGCAACATAGAAGCGCTCGCGATCGACCATGTTCGAGTTGGGCAGGCCCGTACTGGCATTGAAAGCCTCGATCTCGTTGTTGAACCAGGTACGCTCCGCGCCATAGGCATAGGCTTGGCTTTTCAGCGTCAGGTCAGGCGCCAGCTTCAGTTCGAAGCCGCCGCGCAGCCACACCTCTTGTGCCACGTTGCGGTTGTCGAGAACGTTGTAATTGGTGTTGAAGGTACGATCGTCGATCGTGATCGCACCGAGCTTCGTTTTGTTGAAGTTCGAGACGTAATTGCCCGAAACAATGCCGCTCGTCGCATGCGAGCCGCTGAAGGCGATCGGTACCAGCGGTGCGCCCCAATAGGCCTTCGAGCGATCTTCCCGGTACTCGATCGCGCCCCAGATCTTGAGGCTGTCGGAGATGCGGTAATTGAGCTGGCCAGACACATCCAACGTCTTGGTATTGGTGTCGTCGGCAAAGCCATTGAGCGAGGCGCGGCTGATGTCGAAGCGGTAGTCGAGCCCCTGCACGTTAGTGCTGCCGCCCGAGCCGTAATGGACGCCGAACGAGTTGAGCGAATCCCAGGAAAAGTCAGCTTCATTCCGGATCGGCCCGGTGTGTGGCTGCTTCGTGATCAAGTTGATTGCGCCACCGGCGGCACCTTCGCCCGACATCAGCGAGGCCGGACCTTTCAAAAATTCCACGGCTGCGAGATTGGCCGTATCCGTGATCCGCGAGGTCATGTTCTGCGGACCGATCTTGATGCCGTTGTAGAGCATGTTGATCTGGCTGTTGGTGAAGCCACGCATGGAGAAAGCCGCGGGCTCGGCCGGATTGTCGCCGGAGGTGACACCGACCGCGCCCTGCGCAACCTCCGACACGGTGCGATAGCCCTGCTCCCGCATGGTCGCGGCCGAGATGACTTCGACGGTCGCGGGTGTCTCCTGCACGGTCAGGCCGAGGCGCGAGGCGCTCTCGGCAACCACATTGGTGTTGAGCGGCGTCTGCGCCGCCGCGGTCGGCACGACGGGCTTGGCCGCGGCCGATGCGGCCGCTGGCCTGCGCGATGCTGCGCGGCGTGGGCTCTGCGCGTCCCGGGCCGCCGGCTTTGCCGGTTTGCGGGATTGGGCGGGCGACACCTCGACCGGCGGCAGCGGCTCGCGGGCCTGCTGCGCCACGGCGGCAGGCAGATCGAGGGTGGCAAATGACGTAAGCGCGGCGGAAGCGAGCAGGAAGCAACGCGGTCGTACAAGACGAATGGAAGACACAGTTCGGGACCTCGGTGTGACGTCAGTGGCACGTCACCGCGAACCAAGGTCCCATCTTCCGGCTTATGAGCCTTCCGATGAAGCCGAATGTCTGTACTCCCCGACCGACATCTTCGCGTGTGACCACGGCTGACGGCAGGTCTCCTGGCTCGCGGGTCAGTACCTTGCATCGCCTTCCCGGGACCGAGATACCCAGTGGCTCGTGACGCAAGATTCGCCGCTTACAGTTGCGGGGGCAGCCGCGGCATTGGGGACAAAATCCCCGCACCGCATTCCCTTTTCATCCCCACTCGGGGAAACCGTCAAAGCCATCTAGGATTACCGACAAGACAGAGTCAATGTGCCGGTGCGACGTTATTACCACAGCGACCAACTTCCCTGGAGATAGGCATGGAAGGCGAGACCTTCCTCTGGCTGATACGGCATGCGCCCGTCGACGGCGCCAAAGGGACGATCCACGCAGCCGACGCGCCCGCCGATCTCGGCGATCGCGTGCAGCTGGAGGCGTTGCGGCAGAGGCTTCCGCCAGATGCTGCGAGCTTGGCGAGCCCGGCGCGACGTACGGTTGAGACGGCGCGCGCGCTGGGACTCGAACCCGCGTTGGTGCCCGAATTCAGTGAGCAGGATTTTGGCGACTGGACCGGCCTGCGGCATGACGAGCTCGCGGCGACCGGCGGCGAGGCCTATGCGCAGTTCTGGAGCAATCCGGCGCGCGGCCGGCCGCCGGGCGGCGAAAGTTTTGAGGATCAGGTCGCGCGCGTCCGGCTGGGTCTCGCGCAAATCGGCGCCGGCTCAGCAACGCTCGTCGTGCACTCCGGCACGATCCGCGCCGCACTCTGCATTGCTCTGGATCTGACACCACAAGCGGCCCTGCGCTTCGTGATCGATCCGTTGTCACTGACCCGGATCGACCGGCTCGCCACCGGCTGGCGCGTCGTCGCGGTCAATCAGCGCGCGGCTTGAGCTGGATCAGGCCGGGCGATCCGGCACGTTGGCCTGCGCGAAGGTCGCCATGCCGTTGTGAAGGCTGCACGCGAGCCGCACCAGCGGCAGCGCGATGGCGGCACCCGATCCTTCGCCGAGCCTGAGATCGAGGCTGATCAACGGCTGCACGTTCAGCGCGCGCAGCACCAGCCGATGCCCCTGCTCCGCCGATTGATGCGACGGCAGCAGGAATGGCTGGCACGACGGGTTCAGCCGCACCGCCGCCAACGCGGCCACGGATACGATGAAGCCATCGATCAACACGGGAATGCGGGCTTGTGCAGCCGCAATGATGGCGCCGCAGATCGCCGAGATTTCGAGGCCGCCGACGGCGCACAGGATCTTTTCCGGCGAAGCACCTGCAACGCCATGCCGCACGATCGCAGCGTCGATCACGCGCGCCTTGTGCGCACGGCCGGCCGCATCGACGCCGGTACCGCTGCCCGCGATCTCCTCGGCACTGATGCCAAGCAGGCTCGCCGCAATCGCCGCCGACGTCGTGGTATTGCCGATGCCCATCTCGCCGAAGATCAGGAGATCGGGCCTGCCGGCGTCTGCGCGCGCGACTGCGCGCTGACCGGCTTCGAAGGCGAATGCCAGCTCCGTGGGGGTGAGCGCGGCTTCCACGCTGAAGTCGCGCGTGCCGCTGCGCGGCTTGTCGGTGACGATTCCTGCCATCTCCTCCTGTGCCAGCGTACCGGCGTCGACGACCTCAAGGTTTGAGCCAAGCTCACGCGCCAGCACCGAGATCGCGGCACCGCCCGAGGCAAAATTCGCCATCATCGCGATGGTCACTCCTTGCGGATAGGCCGACACGCCCTGCGCGACGATGCCGTGATCGCCGGCGAAGACGATGATCGGCACCCGCGCGGCACGCGGCTGCTCGGTCGCCTGCAGGCCCGCAAGCTCGACCGCAAGCTGCTCCAGCCGGCCGAGCGCGCCAGCCGGCTTCGTCAGTTGCGCCTGACGCGCGAGCGCCGCCTCGCGATGGACAGCGGAGACATCGGGGCATTTCCGGGTGACCCATTCAGGGAGCATGCTGCCTCGCTTACGGCCTGCGCTTGAGAATGTAGCTGTCCATGATCCAGCCGTGCCGCTCGCGCGCATCCTGTCGCGCGGCGATGATGTGCGGGCCGATCTCGGCCAGAACGCCCGACATGACGATCTGATCGGGCATGCCGAGATAAGCGCCCCACCAGATGTGCAGCCCCGCAGGATCGAGCGACTGGAACGCCGTGCCGCCGTCGAGCATCACCACCACGGTATCGACGCCTTGCGGCCAGCCGCCCTCGCGCAAGCGGCGCCCCGTCGTGACGAGGAAGGGTTCGCCGATGTCGTTGAGCGGCAGCGCATGCGCCGCGCACAGCGCCTGGATCGAGGTGATGCCGGGCACAACTTCGATATCAGGCAAGGGATCGAGCCGCCGCGCAATGCGCAGCGAGGAATCGTAGAGCGAAGGATCGCCCCAGATCAGCAGCGCGACCTTGCCATCATCACCGAGATGGCTGGCGATCGTCTGCGACCAGGCCGCGGCCACGGCCTCGTGCCAATCGTCCACGCCCTTGTGATAATCCGCTTCACCGGCATCGCGCACGGGAAGATCGAACTCGGCAATGCGCGTCGTTTGATTGGTGAGCACATCCGCGCAGATCGTCCGCCTGAGATCTGCGAGATCGGACTTCGCCGTCCCCTTGCGCGGGATCAGGATGAGATCGGCCGCGTTGATGGCTTGAACGGCGGCGCGCGTGAGCTGCTCGGGATCGCCGCAACCGATGCCTATCAGGGAGAGCGTGAGCATCGTGAGTGCGAAGGGCGGCCATCACGGCCGCCCGTTCGCTTGTCTCTCTCAAGCCGCGTTATGCAAACGCGGGGTAACGAGGCCGGGCGCGGTGACGCCGCGCAGCGACTTCGCCAGCGCCAGCACACCGAGGTCGGCCAGCGGCTCGATCACGATGACGAGCGCGTAGGAGGCCGCGAAGGTCGCGATGTTGACGAGGTTGGTCGCACCGAAGCCCGAGCCATAGAGCGCCCAGAACGCGACCCAGGCGATGACGCCGGCCTGATACGTGGTCGAAAGCGCCAGCGCCTGGCGATACCTGAGATCGACATAGGCGGTGTTGCGGGCAATGATCCGCGCGGCGATCGCCTGGATCCCGAACAGCGGCACCAGCAGCGTGGTGACGTTCATGCCGAATTGCGGCAGATCGGGCGGCTCGAAGAAGATGCCCTGGAACAACAGTCCGAACGCAAGGCCGAAGGCCGCGGGCGCTGCCCCAAACAGCAGGAACAGGGTCGAGCCGAGGATGAAGTGCACCTCGGAGACGCCGACCGGGAAGTGCGGCAGGATCTCGAAGAAGACGAACACGAGGCCCGTGGTGGCGAGCGTCCGCGCCGCGAACGACGTGATGCCCTGCTCGCGCACGGTCTCGACCGCGAGCTTCAGCGCAACGCCGCCGACGGCGATGCCGGTTGCGTAACTCAACACGAGCTTGGCGCCCGATACGACTCCGGGTTCGATATGCATGGTTCAGTTCCTTCCTGCCGTCACACCCGACGGCCTTGGCCACAAGACATGCACGGCCGGTCTCCTGGCTCGCGGTTCACTGGGGTTCTCCGGCCTTCCCGGGCCTTGCGGCCCAGTGGCTGATCGGAGTCCCTCACCGCTTACAGTCGCGGGGGCGGCTGGGGTTTTGGGCGGCGCAACTGTCCGCCCACCCCCATTCCCGATTATGCTCCGGCGGTTTGCGCCGCCTCGAGCACCATGCATCTCCTGTGTGCCCCTTTCGCCAGCCGGGCGTCAAGGGGCGAAGGGCGGCCGGGACGGTCATGACGGATAATCCCCGGCCAGTGCGCCGAACAGGATCACGGCGGCCGTCGAGGCAGCGCCGCCCCGCGCAAGTTGCTCGGCCAGCTCGGCAATGGTGGTGCGGACCAGCCGCTCGTCGGGACGACCGAGGGATTCGGCGAACAGCGCCGGGGTATCAGGCGCGAGGCCGTGCTCGATCAATTTTGCGACAAGCGCCGGAAAGGTGCGCCGGCCCATATAGACCACGGTGGTCGCTTCGGGATCAGCCAGCGCCGCCCAGTTCAAATTCTGCGGCAGCTCGCCGGTGACATCGGCCCCGGTCACGAACTGCACCCGGCGCGAGGTGTGGCGCCGGGTCAGGGGAATGCCGGCTTGCGCAGCGGCGACACAGGCCGAGGTGATTCCGGGAATGATCTCGTAGCCGATGCCAGCTTCGCGCAGCGCCTCCAGCTCCTCCTCGAGCCGGCCAAAGATACCCGCATCGCCCGATTTCAGCCGCACCACACGGACACCAGCCGCGGCATAGTCGACCAGCAGGCGGTTGACGTGGTGCTGCTTGGTCGAGGGCCGCCCTGCCCGCTTCCCGACCGCGACGAGATTGGCGCCGGGCCGGGCCAGATCGAGGATCGCACCGGAGGCGAGGTCGTCATAGAGCACGACGTCGGCATCGCGCAGCCGCGCGGCACCTTTGAGCGTGAGGAGCTCCGGGTCGCCGGGGCCGGCCGAGATGAAAGTGACAAAACCGCTCACCGATCCTCCGCGATCAGATGGAAGAACGTGCCGGTGGCATGACCGCGGCGCGAGCCGGTCTCGGCGATGACCGCGCCTGTTGCATCGTGCACGACCGCCAGCGGCGTATCCGGCTGCGCGATAATCGTCGAATAGTGGAACTCATGACCGCGCAGGCGCGCGCCGGCCTGATGGCCCGGCATCGGCGCGGCGAGCGCAGCGAGACGATAGCCGAGATGCATGCGGCGCTTGGCAAAGCTCGTCTCCAGTCCGAGCAGGCCCGTCATCTCATGACGGACGCCGTCGGCGTCGGTCAGAGCGGTTCCCAGCACCATGTAGCCCCCGCATTCGCCGTGCACCGGCCGTTTGTCAGCGAAGGCACGCAGACCGTCGCGAAAGCGAGCATTGGCCGCGATCTTCCCCGCGTGCAGCTCAGGGTAGCCGCCGGGCAGCCAGCAGACATCGGCACTCGCGTCAGGCGCTTCATCGGCAAGCGGCGAGAAGGTCGATATCTCGGCGCCCGCCGCGCGCCAGGCTTCCAGCATGTGCGGATAGATGAAGGAGAACGCGGCATCGCGGGCCAACGCAATGCGCTGCCCGGGCGGCGTCACATTCATGCCGTTTGCCGCCGGTTGCGGCGACCAGCTCGCTGCCGATCGCAGCACCGCATCGAGATCGACATGCTCGGCGACGAAGCGCGCGGCTTCGTCGATCAGCTTGCCGATCTCGGCCTGCTCCTCGGCCTGCACCAGGCCGAGATGCCGTTTCGGCAGGCTGATCTCGGCATGGCGCGGCAGCGCGCCGAACACGGCGATGCCGGCGTCGTTGAGTGCACGCCGCACGAGATCTTCATGACGTGGGCTGGCGACGCGGTTGAGCACCACGCCGGCAAGGCGCACACCGGCGCGATAGTCACGAAGGCCTGCGGCGATCGCCGCCGCCGTCTGCGCCTGTCCGGAGGGATCGATCACCAGCAGCACCGGCCAGCCCAGCATCTCAGCAATGTCGGCGGTGGCGCCGGTGCCGGAGACGCCGCGCGCGGCGACGCCGTCGAACAGGCCCATCGAGCCCTCCGCGAGCACGACATCGGCATCAGTGCCGCGACCGACGAGATGAGCTATCGCCCCGCGATCCATCGCCCAGCTATCGACGTTGACGGAAGCGCGCCCCGTCGCAGCGGCATGGAAGGCGGGATCGATATAATCGGGCCCGCTCTTGAAGCACTGCACGTTCAATCCGCGATTGCGCCAGGCGCGCGCCAGCGCCAGCGTCAGCGTGGTCTTGCCGACGCCGGAGGCCGGCGCGGAGATGACGAGCCCTGCCGGCATCACGATGCCTCCGGAAAGCGCGGATCGGCACCGACCGGCCGATAGCGGCGGTCGTAGTCGACGGCATAGAGACGGCTCTCGTCAAAATCCGCAGCACCAAGCGTCTTGCCGACCAGGATCAGCGCCGTGCGCTCCATCTCGGTGCCGACGGCGGCATCGAGCGTCGCCAGCGTGGCGCGAACGATGCGCTGGTCCGGCCAGCTCGCACGCCAGACGATCGCGACGGGGCAATCCGCGCCGTAATGCGGCGTGAGCTCTGCGACGACCTTGTCGAGCAGATGGATCGACAGATGGATCGCGAGCACCGCTCCGGTGGCGGCGAACGCTGCGAGCTTTTCGCCCTCAGGCATCGCGCTGGCGCGGCCCGGCGTGCGCGTCAGCACCACTGACTGGGCAAGACCGGGCAGCGTCAGCTCAGCCTCTAGTGCAGCTGCTGCAGCCGAGAAGGACGGCACGCCCGGCGTGACCGTGTAGGGAATACCGAGCGCGCGCAGGCGGCGAAGCTGCTCGCCCATCGCCGACCAGATCGCGAGATCGCCCGAATGCAAGCGGGCAACATCCTTGCCGTCCGAATGCGCGGCAGCGATCTCCGCGATGATCTCGTCGAGCGACAGCGGTGCGGTGTTGACGATGCGGGCGCCGGGCGGGCAATGCGCCAGCACGCCCTCGGGCACCAGCGAGCCCGCATAGAGGCAGACCGGACAGGCCGCGATCAAGTCGCGTCCGCGCAACGTCAGCAAATCCGGAGCGCCCGGCCCGGCACCGATGAAGTGCACCGTCATGCGCCGTCTCCTTCCGCGATCGCGGCGGTCGCGGTGCGATCCCGCGAGACCGCCCGCGTCGCAATCAATCGCGCGCGAGGGCCAGCCGCAACGAGCGCAGCGGCTTCAGCGACCGAGCCCGTGCCGAACTTTTCCGCGACGAGTTTTGACTGCGTCGGCGTGTGGATGTTAGCCAACGCTTCAGCCGAGACTGCCTTGATCGGCACGCCGCATTCGCGCGCGAGCTGTTTGAGCGGCTCCGCTTCCGCCTTGTCGCTAACAGTCGCGACCGCCGCAAGGCCCTCGGGACCACCGGCCGCCAGCATCGCCTCGCGCAGCGAAGCCAGCGTGACATCCTTCTTGAATCCGAGTCCGGCGACTTTCATCGAACCGCACTCCATTGCACCACGGGCCGCGACGCTTCCCAGGACCGGTAGCGGCCGAGCGGCGCGGCATGGGCAATCTCGACCCGCATCAACTCGCCGCCATGGCGCTGGTGCAGCTCGCCGAGCAGCGCTTCCGTTTCCAGCGTCACCGCATGCGCGACGAGCCGAGCACCCGGCACAAGCCGTGACCAGATGGCATCGAACATCTCGATATCGAGACCGCCACCGATGAAGACCGCGTCCGGCGCTTCCAGTCCGGCAAGAGCTTCGGGCGCGCTCCCCGTGATGACGGTGATCCGATGCGCCAATCCGAACGCTGTTGCATTGCTGCGGATATTCGCGGCACGATCCTCGCGCGCCTCGATGGCGCTCGCCGTCCCGCCGCACAGCGCCCATTCGACCGAGATCGAGCCAGAACCCGCGCCGATATCCCACAGCCGCTCGCCGGGACGCGGCGCCAGCGCCGAGAGCGCCAGCGCGCGCACCGGCCGTTTGGTGATCTGGCCGTCGTGAGCAAAGAGATCGTCGGACAGGCCGGAGCTGCGGGGAATGCCTTGCCCGCCCCTCGCCTCGACGGCCACTGCGACCAGGTTTTCGGCGAGATCGCCCGCAAAGCCGTCGGCACGATGCTCAGCGATGCTTTCGCGCGCCCCGCCGAGCGCGGCGAGAGTCCAGAACGCCGAGGCGCCCCACCCGCGCTCGCTCAGCCATTTGGCGAGATCACCGGCCGCCTTGCCGTCACGCATGAGGCAAATGATGCGCGCACCGGGCGCCAGATACGGCACGAGACGCTCGAACGGCGCGGCATGAAGCCCGAGACAGGCAATGGCTTCGAGGCGCCAGCCGAGCCGCGCGGCGGCGAGCGAGAAGGTCGATGGCGCCGAATGCGCGATCCACTCGTTGGCATCGAGCTTCTCGGCGAGACTTGCACCGGCACCGTGCCAGAACGGATCGCCGGAGGCGAGTACCACCGTCGGCCGGCCGCGGCAGCTCACCACGATGTCTGCGTCGAACGGCACCGGCCACGGGCGACCGCGCCCCTCCACATCAGCAAGCGCGAGATGACGCTCGCCACCAAAAACAGTTTCTGCCTTGGCAAGCGCCTTTCGGCTTGCCTCGGACAGCCCGGCAAGGCCATCTTCGCCGATACCGATGATGGTCAGCCAGGGATCAGCCATGACGCGCGCCCTCATTCTGGGCGGAACCGCCGATGCGAGCTTGCTCGCCGCGGAAGTCGCACGCGCGCGCATCGACGCCGTGTATTCCTATGGCGGTCGCACTCGCGCGCCCGCCGATCAGCCGCTGCCGACCCGCATCGGCGGCTTCGGCGGCGTGAGCGGGCTTGCGGACTATATTCGCGGTGAGCGCATCACGCATGTGATCGACGCCACACATCCCTTCGCTGCCGAGATGAGCCGCCACGCGGTCCAGGCGTGCGCGCAAACGGGCACGCCGCTGATCGCGCTCGAGCGCGCGCCTTGGACGAAGGCGCCCGGCGACAACTGGATCGAAGTCGCCGACGTCACCGCCGCGGTCGCTGCGCTGCCCGAGACGCCGGCAAAAATGTTCCTCGCCATCGGCCGGCAGCACATCGCGCCATTCGCGAGCAAGCCGCAGCACACCTACACGCTGCGGTTCGTCGATCCGCCCGAAGCACCGCTGCCTTTCGCTGCGGACGTGATCGTGTCGCGCGGGCCGTTCACGTTCGACGGCGAGCTCGAGTTGATGCGCACGCGCGGCATCGCATGGATTGTCGCCCGCAATTCCGGCGGCGACGGCGCACGCGCCAAGATCGACGCGGCCCGCATGCTCGGCCTGCCCGTGATCGTGATCGCGCGGCCCGAGTTGCCCGATCGCCAGCGGGTTGAGAGCGTGGCCGAGATCATGCAGTGGCTCGGTCATCGCGCCTGCCTCGGGGCATAGACCCAGCGGCCGACGCGGCGCGTCTGCGAATTGCCGACGATCACCAGCGTGCGCATGTCGGCCATCTCAGGCGTCGCTTCGTTCAGCGTGACGGTCTCGATCCTTTCATCGGCGGCGCTGATCGCGCGCGCGAAGATCACGAGGCGCTCGCCGCAGCCGGCGTCCTTCAACAACGCAAGCGCGCGGCCAAAACCCTCCGGCCGGCTTGCCGAGCGCGGATTGTACATCGCAATGGCAAAATCGGCTTCCGCGGCCAGCCGCAGGCGCTTCTCGATCACCGCCCACGGCTTGAGATTGTCCGAGAGATTGATCGCGCAGAAATCATGGCCGAGCGGCGCACCAGCGCGCGCGGCTGCCGCCAGCATCGCTGTGATACCAGGCAAAACGCGAATGGGAAGCTCGCGCCATTGCGGCGCCTGTTCGAGCGCCTCGAATACGGCCGACGCCATCGCGAAGACGCCGGGGTCGCCGGAGGAGACGACGACGACCTGCCCGCCTTCGGCCGCAAGCCGCAGGGCCTCGCTTGCGCGCTGCAGCTCTTCGCGATTGTCAGAGGGGTGCAAGGTGAGCCCTGCCCGCGGCGGCACGCGCGCAACATAGGGCGCATAGCCCAGAATGTCGGTGGCGGCGGCAAGGGCGGCGGAGACCTCGGGCGTCACCAGCGCATCGCTGCCCGGCCCGAGGCCCGCGATGGTCAGCGTGCCCGTCATTCGGCGGCGTCCAGATGCCGGCCCTTGCCGTGCACGAGCACGATCGCAAAATATGGACAGTCGGCGGCATCGATCTCGGCGAGCCGCACCACGCGCTCGCCCGGCATGGTGCCGCGCTCGACCAGCCAGGCATCGTCCAGCCGGCCGGCGGAAGCCAGCGCGCGACGCACCTTTGCGAGATTGCGGCCGGTCTTCATGATGACCAGCGCATCGGAATCGCGCATGCGCCGCTCGAGTTCGTCTTCGGCGAGCGTCCCCATCAGCACCGTCGTCACGTCGTCGCCAAGCGCGATCGGCTGTCCGACGCCGTTCCAGCAACCGACCATGCCGGGAATCCCCGCGATCACCTCGATCTCGACACGGCCTTGCAGGCGCGTGTGCAGATGCATGAAGGAGCCGTAAAAGTAAGGATCGCCCTCGCAGAGCACGACGACATCGACCGCCCGCGAAAGCCGCGCCAGCCGTTCCGCCCATTCGTCGTAGAAGCTGGCGAGGAGCTGCACATATTCCGGGCTATCGAAAGCGAGCTCCGTCGTAACAGGATATTCCATTGCGTATTCGGTGACGTCGGAAGCCAACATGCCTTCGACGATCCGCCGCGCCTGGCCGGGCCGGCCCTTCTTGCGAAAATAGGCGACATGCTTCGCAGCCCGCACCGTCCGATCGGCGCGCACGCTCATCATATCAGGATCGCCGGGGCCGAGACCGCAGCAGATGATGCGTCCCATGGCTATTCGCTCCGGCTCGCCAGTGCATTCACGGCGGCGACCGCGATCGCGGAGCCCCCGAGGCGGCCCTCGACTGTCAGCGCCGGCACCGGCGGATCGGCGATCAGCGCAGCCTTGGATTCGGCCGCGCCGACGAAGCCGACGGGACAACCGATGATCGCCGCAGGCCGTGGGCAGCCCGGGTCCTCGAGCATGTTGAGGAGATGAAACAGCGCGGTCGGCGCGTTACCGATCGCAACGATTGCGCCGTCGAGATGCGGTCGCCACAACTCCAGCGCCGCGGCCGAGCGCGTGTTGCGCATGGACTGCGCGAGCGCGGGAACGGCTTCGTCGCCGAGCGTGCAGATCACGGCGTTGGCCGCAGGCAATCTCGCGCGCGTAATTCCTTCCGAGACCATGCGCGCGTCGCACAGGATCGGCGCGCCCTTCTGCAAGGCCGCGCGTGCGGCCGTCACCATGCCTGATGTGAAGCGGATATGCGCCTCGAGGCCCACCATGCCGGCGGCGTGGATCATCCGCACCACGACCTGCTCCTCGTCCGGCGAAAAGCGCGCAAGGTCCGCTTCAGCCCGGATGGTAGCAAAAGACTGCCGATAGATCGCCGCACCGTCGGTCTCGTAGGTGTGCGGCATCAGTGGCCTCCGACCAGGATGGAGGGATCGCTGACGATGTCGGCACCATTGAGGCCGCGCAGAACCGGCTCATCGCGAGTCGAGCCGTCGCGGACGAGATCGAATCCGGCGCTGGTCGCAACCAGCGTCACCGCGGACGCACCGGAACGCGCGCAGCCCTTGGCGCAGCCGGAGACGTGCAGCCGCGTATCGAGGGCGATGCGCGGCGCAAGGGCGGAAGCGAGCGCGCGGGTATCGGCATGCGCCTCGCGGCAGCGCGGAGCGCCGCTACAAGCGATGACGCGCAGCGCCGGATCATACGGCTCGGTGATGAGGCCTGCCCCACTCGGCATCTCGCGCTTGCCCTCGCTCAACACCATCCGCCATGGCGTCATGCGCAGCGCATGTCCGCACCCGGAAAACTGATGGAGCGTCGTGTGCAGCATCTGCCCGAACGCGACGCCGACCAGGGCGCCATGCGGATAATGACCGGGTCGTGACGCCGCCATGACCGGAGCAGGCTCGGTTTCGCCGCTCAACGACTCCGGCAATTCCGCGCCGGCCGCGACATGAGCTGCCATGCGCCCTCGCCCGCCCTTCGCGCCGCCGGACGTGATGAACCAGTTGGCGAGCGCGAGCGCCGTACTCACGGCCTCACCGCGCGCGACGGAGCGGCCCAGCCTTGCGCCATCGGCCCGCACCACGAGCCGGCCGCCGCGATCGCGTTCGATGCGCACGTCGGCGGAATCGCCGGCGAGTACGCGCGACTTTCCATCGTCGATGGCGAAGCCGAACTTTGTGGGAAGATCGAGCGTGCTGTCCGCGAGCGCTTCCTCAAGCTCCGCGGCGAGCGCCTGTGTCTCGTCACCGCTGTTCCAGAACGGCGTCACCAAAATGTTGCGCCGGGCTTCGATGTCGGAATCGGGGTCGAGCAGCCGCAGCAACGCGAGTCCATCGAGCAGCCGGCGATGGCCCTGCTCGCTGACGCCTCTGATCTGGAGGTTGGCGCGGCTCGTCACATCGATGAGACCATTGCCGTAGCGTTCGGCGAGCTCGGCAAGGCCGGCGACTTGGGCGGCTTCAAGCCTTCCGCCGAACGGGCGCACGCGAACCACGAGCCCATCGCCCGATTGCATCGGGCGCAACGCGCCGGGACACCAGCCCTTGATCGCGGCCGCACTCATGAAGCCTCCTTCAGCGCAGCCGCGATCGAATTGCGGCGCGTTCGCCAGAGCGAGGCTTCGTGCAGGCGTGTGAAGCAGGTCTCCATCGCGGCGAGCGCCGCCGGATTCTCGCGGGCCATGAAGCTGCGGACATCGGCGTCGCCGAGCGTCGCATCGTAGTAGAGATCGAACAGATGCGGCGGTACGGCGCCGGCCAGATGCGCGAAGGCGGCCATGTGCTCCAGCGTCGCGGTAATCTCGGCGGCGCCGCGAAAACCATGCCGCATCATGCCGGCGATCCAGGCCGGATTGGCCGCGCGTGCGCGAACGACACGGGAGATTTCCTCGGTCAGCGTCCGCGCGTGCGGCTGCTCGGGCCGCGTCGTATCGAGGTGATAGAGCGATGGTCCTGCCGCACCGAGATGCGCTGCGGCCGCCGCGATGCCTGCTTCATGCGCGGCGTAATCCGCGGCGAGCAGAAGATCGGTCTCCGGCAAGTCCTGGACGTGCACGAAAGCATCGGCGGCTGCGAGCCGCGTCTCGATGCCGGCACGATCCGGCTGCATCGCACCGTCCGCCGAGAACGCCCAGGACGATGCCGAAAGCCAGGCTTCGCCGGCGGCATCACGCGTCTCGGCCGTGAAGGCATCGGGGATCGCGGACAGGCCGACGCCATATTGTCCGGGACGCGGCGCGAACACGCGCGAGGCGCGGTGGCGATAGGGATTCTCGTCGCCCTCATCCTCGCGCGTTGCGAGCGTCTCGGCGGCGGCCTCGAACAATTGCGCAAGGCCGGAGAAGACATCGCGGAACAGGCCCGACACGCGGAGCGTGACGTCGATACGGGGGCGCCCGAGCTCGGCCGGCGCGATGATGTCGTAGCCGGTGACGCGGCCGGAGGCGTGATCCCAGTGCGGCGCAAGGCCGGCAAGATGCAGCGCCATGGCGAACTCCTCGCCGGCGGTCCGCATCGTCGCCGAGCCCCAGAGATCGACCACGAGGCCTTTCGGCCAGTCGCCGTGATCCTGCAAATGGCGACGCAGCAGCTCTTCCGCAAGCCTGATGCCTTGCGCATGCGCCGACGGCGTCGGCACCGCTCGCGGATCGACGGCAAAGAGATTGCGCCCCGTGGGCAGAACGTCCTGGCGTCCGCGATACGGCGAGCCCGACGGCCCCGGCGCAACGCGCTGCCCCGCGAGGGCGGAACGCAACGCATCGCGCTCCGCGTCGGCGCAAGTGCCGCGGCCGAACACGTGCAACCCGTCGCCGAACTGGCTCTCCTTGAGATCGCAGACGAAGCGATCGATCCGCGGGATCGCTTCCGCCGGTGCAGCCGATGCATCGAGACCGAGATCGTCCTCGAGGCCCGCCGCACGCGCTTCGTCGCGAATCGCGGCGATCAGACGCTGACGTCTGGCGGGGTCGAGGCCATCGGCGGTCGAATATTCGTCCAGCAGACGTTCGAGCCGGCGTAGGCCGTCCGGCACCGCGGATTGTTCCAGCGGCGGCGGCAGATGGCCGATGGTGACGGCACCCAAGCGCCGCTTGGCCTGCGCGGCCTCGCCGGGATCGTTGACGATGAAGGGATAGATGACCGGCAGATCGCCGATCAGGGCTTCCGGCCAGCAATGTGAGGACAGCGCCACGGATTTTCCGGGCAGCCATTCCAGCGTGCCATGGGCGCCCATGTGCACAACGGCATCGATGGCCTGCCCGCGGAACCAGAGATAGAACGCGACATAGGCATGGCGCGGTGTGCGGGCAAGATCGTGATAGTCGGCATCGCGCGTGGTCGCATCGCCGCGCTCGGGCTGAACCGCGATGATCGATCGGCCACTTGCGACGGCTGCGAATTGAAATGCACCGTCGCGACAGCTCGGGTCATCCTCCGGCGCGCCCCAGGCCTGCGCGAGATCATCCTGCAAGGCTTGCGGCAGGCGCGAGAGCGCCGCGCGGTAGTCGGCGACGCTCCAGGTCAGTTGCTGCTTCAGCAACGTTTCGCCAAGTGCGGAGACCGGCACAACATCGAAGCCGGCCTCTGTCAGGTCAGACAGCAATGCCTCCACCGACGCCAGCGCATCGAGCCCGACGGCATGCGCGATCTGATGCGGACGGCCCGGGTAGTTCGAGAGCACGAGCGCCACCCGCTTCTCGGCGGCTGGCGTCGCCGCGAGGCGCCGCCAGGCCGCAACGCGCGCGGCGACGGCCTTGACGCGCTCCTCGTCGGGCCGGTGCGCCAGATGCGAAAATTGCAGATCGGGATCACGCTCCGCGGCCGATTTGAAACTCACCACGCCCGCGAACAGGCGGCCGTCGACCTCCGGCAGCACCACATGCATCGCGAGATCGCCGGGCGACAGGCCGCGCAGCGACTCCGCCCAGTCTTCGCGCCGTGCCGATGAGAGCGCGACCTGGAAGACGGGACATGATGCAGCATCGAACGGTGTCGTGCCGTCGTCGCCCATCGCCGAGAACGCCGTCGCGTTGACGATCGCGGCCGGAGGATTCGTCGCGAAATAGGTCCGCAGCCAGTCCGCAACGCCCGGAGCCTTCAGCGAGGTGACGAACGCGCCGTACGCGTCAAAGCCGCGCTCGCGCAGCGCCGCGATCAGGGCGTCGACCGGCCCGGTATCCGCGGCGGTGAGATAGGAGCGATAGAAGGTCACGAACGCGAGCGGCTTTCCCTCGCCTGCCATCGGCGCAGCAATGACGCCACGCGCGGGATCGTAAAAGCCCATCTCAGGCAGGTTCATCTCGCCGACGACCGGGCCTGCGTAAAGGCCCGAGGCCAACGCGAGCTGCGCGATCGCGGCCTGCGCTGCAACAGGACCGCCGGTGTCACAGAGCACCTTGAGCCGGCGCAGCGTCGAAACCGGCAGGGTCGAGTAGGCATCGAGCCGCGTGTCGTCGCGGCCGTCGGCCGGCAGCACGGCCAGCACGATATTGCGGTCCTTCGCCAGCTGCTGCAGGGCCGCGAGCCCGTACGGCCAATAGGATTCACCGCCGATCAGGCGCACCAGGATGCCGCGTGCCTGCGACAGCGTGCGCTCGACATAGGTGTCGACCGACAACGGATGACGCAGCTCCGCGAGATTGGCGAGCCGCAGCGACGGCAGGCTGTTGCGGCCGCGCCGCCAGCCGGCCGCGAACGCGGCAAGGTCGGAATCCGAGTACGAGAGCACCACGAGATCGGCCGGGTCCTGGCCGATGTCCCTTGGCGTCGCAGTCTCCTCGAGACCGCGGCTCTCGCGGAAGACGACGTGCATCAGATACCAGATCCTGAAAGCCCAAGTCCGACCTTGATCGCGGCCTCGTCGATATCGCCGTGCTCGCCGATCACGACGAGCTTCGACTGCCTGAGAGCTGCGCCCCAGGGCTTGTCGAACTGGTGGCGCACGCGCTCGCCGACCGCTTGCAGCAACAGGCGCATCGGCTTGCCCGCGACCGCGATATAGCCCTTGACGCGCAGCACGTTCTGCTCGCGCGAAAGACGCTGCACCGATGCGACCAATGCTTCGATGTCGGTAACCTCCGGAAGATCGATCACGACGGAGGCGAAATCGTCGTGCTCGTGATCCTCCTCGCCGTCGTGATGCGAGGGGCGCGCGGCGAGATCGTTCTCTGCGGCAGCGCCGAGGCCAAGGATGACACGCGCATCGATCGCGCCATCGGTGACGGATAGCATCGGCACGCGGCGCGGCATCTCCGCGGTGATGGCGGCTTTGGCGGCTTCGATCCCTGCGGGCCCCGCAAGATCAGCCTTGGTCAGCAGCACGATGTCGGCGCAGGCGATCTGGTCCTCGAACACTTCCGACAGCGGCGTCTCGTGATCGAGATTTCCATCCGCCGCGCGCTGCGCTTCCACCGCAGCCGGGTCCGGCGCAAAACGGCCGGCGGCGACAGCCTCGGCATCGGCGAGCGCAATCACGCCGTCGACCGTGATCCGCGAGCGGATCTCCGGCCAGTCGAACGCCTTCAACAGCGGCTTCGGCAGCGCCAGGCCCGAGGTCTCGATCAGGATGTGATCGGGCCGCACCGGCCGCGCCAAGAGCTTTTCCATGGTCGGAATGAAATCGTCCGCAACGGTGCAGCAGATGCAGCCATTGGCGAGCTCGACGATGTTCTCCTCCGGGCAGTTGGCATCGGCGCAGGATTTCAGGATCTCGCCGTCGACGCCCTCGCTGCCGAACTCGTTGACGAGCACCGCGAGCTTCTTGCCGTCAGGGTTTGCGAGCAGATGCTGGATCAGCGTCGTCTTGCCTGAGCCGAGAAAACCGGTGACCACCGTCACAGGGACTTTTGCGAGCGAGTTCATTCGGCGGCCTCCGGCAACACGGCAATGGGGGGAATGCGGGCAAGCGACTGCTTGCGGAAGATTTCGGGACGGCTGCGCCAGGGCACGAGGCCATCGGGCGCGGCGGCATAGGCCGCAGCACCCGCGACCACGTCGCTCGCATGGGCCTCTGACAGACGGCCATAGACATAGGACCAGCGGCCGGGCGCGCTGAGCGCAACCGAGCAACCCTGGCTGCATGCCGACAGGCATTCAACGGGAACCACATTGACGCCCTCAGGCACGCCGGCGTCGAGGATCGCACCATGCAGGCGCTTGCCGGGCGTCGTCTCACCCTCGTCGAGCGTCTGGCCGGCACGGCAGGTAATACAGACGTGAAGTGTGACGGTCATCGCCTCTTCCAGGATAAACAGCGGGAGGCGAAGAGGCACACGGACCATTCCCCCGAAGGTCCGTTTCCCCGTCGCGGAACACCCCGTCCGCCGGTCCAAAACTCGTCCGCGCTGGCAGGTCTCCCGGCTTGCGGAGCAGGGCTTTTGGCCCTTCGATCCCCGCCTTCCCGATCCCCTGCGGGGGATCAGTGGCCTCGGGCATCTCTCCGGTCACGGTCGCGGGGGCGGCTGCAGTTTGGAGCCGAATCTTGTCGATTCGGACCCTATCGCATTCCCTCTTCGCCTGTCATAGGACAGGAACCAACGCCGGGCCACCATTTGCCCCCGGCCGCCTCTTGTCAAGCCGAAGGACCCTGTCAGATGACGCCTGAACCGGATACCCAAACGGCCGAGGAAACCGACGCCCGCCACGCCGCGAAAATGGCGAAAATCAAGGTCGCCCGCGACAAGATCATGGCGACCAAGAGCGGCGAGAAGGGCCTCATCATCGTCCACACCGGCGCCGGCAAGGGCAAGTCCTCCTCCGCTTTCGGCATGATCGTCCGCTGTGTCGCCCATGGCTTCCCCTGCGCGGTCGTGCAGTTCATCAAGGGCGCCTGGGACACCGGCGAGCGGCGCCTGCTCACCGGCCATTTCGGCGAGCTCTGCCAGTTCCATGCGATGGGCGAAGGTTTCACCTGGGAGACGCAGGACCGCGCCCGCGACATCGCCGCGGCGCAGGCCGGCTGGGCGAAGGCCAAGGAGCTGATATCAGATTCCAATCTGCGCATGGTCGTGCTCGACGAGATCAACATCGCGCTGCGCTACGACTATCTCGACATCGCCGAGGTCGTCGACTTCCTGAAAACGCACAAGCCGCCGATGACGCATGTCGTGCTCACCGGGCGCAATGCCAAGGACGAGCTGATCGAGATCGCCGATCTCGTCACCGAGATGACGCTGGTCAAGCACCCCTTCCGCTCCGGCATCAAGGCGCAAGCCGGCGTCGAGTTCTGACGACGCCAGATTCTGAAAACACCATGGCGCGCGCATTGATGATCCAGGGGGCCGGCTCGGACGTGGGCAAGTCGCTCATCGTCGCCGGCCTCGCCCGCGCCTTCACGCGGCGCGGCCTGCGCGTGCTGCCCTTCAAGCCGCAGAACATGTCGAACAACGCGGCCGTGACCGTCGACGGCGGCGAGATCGGCCGCGCGCAGGCTCTGCAGGCGCTCGCCGCCGGTGTCGAGCCGCACACCGACATGAATCCGGTGCTGCTCAAGCCCGAGACCGACGTCGGCGCGCAGGTGATCGTGCAGGGAAAGCGCATCGCGGCCGCGCGGGCGCGCGAATATGCGGCGATGAAACCGTCGCTGATGGGCGCGGTGCTGGAAAGTTTCGAGAGGCTGAAAGCGCGCGCCGATCTGGTCCTGGTCGAAGGCGCCGGCAGCCCGGCCGAGGTCAACCTGCGCAAGGCCGACATCGCCAATATGGGCTTTGCGCGCAAGGCCGACGTGCCCGTCGTGCTGGTCGGCGACATCGACCGCGGCGGCGTCATCGCCCAGCTCGTCGGCATCAAGACGGTGATCGACCCCGACGATGCCGCGATGATCGAGGGTTTCGTCATCAACAAGTTCCGCGGCGACCCCTCGCTGTTCGACGACGGCTACAAGCTGATCGAGCAGAAGACCGCGTGGCGCGGCCTCGGCGTACTGCCCTGGTTCGCGCGCGCCGGCGAGCTGCCGGCCGAGGATGCGCTGGGGCTGAGCGACGCGCGCAAGCCAGGCCAGTGCAAGATCGCCTGCCTCGCGCTGTCGCGGATCGCCAATTTCGATGATCTTGATCCGCTGAAACTCGAACCTGGCGTCGATCTCGTGATGGTGCGGCCGGGCGAAGCCATCCCCGGCGACGTCCGCCTCGTCATCATCCCCGGCTCGAAATCCACCCGCGGCGATCTCGCCTTCCTGCGCGCGCAGGGCTGGGACATCGATCTCCTGGCGCATCATCGCCGCGGCGGCCATGTGCTTGGCCTCTGCGGCGGCTATCAGATGCTCGGGCGCAGCGTCGCCGACCCTGACGGCATCGAAGGTCCCGCAGGCGATACGCCGGGTCTCGGACTTCTGGACGTCGCCACAATGATGAGCCCGCAGAAGACGCTGACGCGCGTCGCGGCCGTGCATGCCGCCACGGACCAGCCGATCGACGCCTACGAAATCCACATCGGCCGCACCGACGGACCGGATCGCGCGCGCCCGTTTGCGAAACTGAATGGGGAGCCGGAGGGCGCGATCTCGCGCGATGGCCGCGTGCAGGGCAGCTATTTGCACGGCCTGTTCACGTCGGACGATTTCCGCAAGGCGTATCTCGCAAAGCTCGACATTCCGGCAGGCGACGAGCCTTATCACAGCAGGGTTGAGAGCGCGCTCGATGCCCTCGCCGATCACATCGAACAGCATCTCGACGTCGGCGGCCTGCTCGCGCTAGCGCGCTAGCGCCTCGGCAAGGCGCGTCCATTCGGCTTCGCTGCCGGGAAGCCCGAGGCGCAGCCATGCCGGCTCTTTCGCGAATACGCGCGACCAGATTTGGCTACGCGCCAGTTTCTCCTGCGCAGCAAGCGCATCAGGCGTCTCGTAGAGACGAAACAGCGGCGCACCACCGACGAGCCGCCAGCCTTGCGACTGCACGATGTCGTCGAGGCGGGCACAGTCGCGTGCGAGCCGCGCTGACGTCGCCTCGGCCCAGGCGTCGTCACGCAAGGCGCGGCAGCCGATCGCGATCGCCGCTCCCGACACCGGCCACGGACCTGACGCCGCCGCGAGCTTGGCGATGTCGGCCGCATTGCCGAGCGCAAACCCAAGCCTCAGGCCGGCAAGACCATAGAATTTGCCGAAGGAGCGCAGGACCAGCAGTCCAGGCCGATCCGCCTCGGATGCGAGCGACAGCTGCGGGGCAGCATCGGCAAAACTCTCGTCGATGACGAGACGGCCGACGCGCGGCAGCAGCGCCAGCAAATCCTTTGGCGCAAAACGCCGGCCATCGGGATTGTTGGGATTGACGACGACGGCGAGATCCGCGCCCGCCAGCGCGTCGAGCTCGCCGACCTCCTGGACATCCCAACCCGCAATCGACAAGACCCCGGCATATTCATTGTAGGTCGGCGCAAGGATGCGCGCGCGGCCGGCTGGCGCCAGTTGCGGCAGCAATTGAATGGCGGCCTGCGCACCACCCATCGCGACGAGCGGCGCGCTTGTGCCGTAAGCGTGCTGCGCGGCCTGATGCAGGCTCTCGATCTCGGCCCGCGACGGCAGCGCGTTCCACGCGCGCGCGCTCACCTCGCCCACGGGATAAGGCAGGCGGTTGATCCCGGTCGACAGATCGATCCAGTCCTCCGCGCGCCCGCCAAATCGCTGCTGGGCCAGATCGAGATTTCCACCGTGCTCGCGCATGCCCCGTTCTTTCACGCGAAGGCCAGGATCGCAAGGATGCCGGCGAGCAGCAGCATGGCGCGGCGGTAGATCGTCAACCCCCGGCTGATGTCCGCGGCAAGCGGATCGCGCGCGCCATCGTTGAGCCAGGGTTCGTTGGTGATGCTGCCGTGATAGATGCGGGGGCCGCTGAGCCGCACGCCAAGCCCCCCGGCCATGGCCGCTTCCGGCCAGCCGGCATTGGGCGAGCGGTGACGGCGGGCATCGCGCGTCATGCACGACAGCGCCTCCGAGCGCCGCGACGCCAACAGGACGAACAGAAAGCCGGTCAGCCGCGCCGGAATGAAGTTTGCGACATCGTCGATCCGTGCCGCGGCCCAGCCAAAAGCTTCGTGGCGCTCGTTGCGATGGCCGATCATGGAGTCCAGCGTGTTGATCGCCTTGTAGCCCAAAATGCCGGGCAGTCCGAACAGCGCGCCCCAGAACACCGGCGCCACGATGCCGTCGGAGGCGTTTTCCGCAAGGCTCTCGATAGCCGCGCGCGCGATGCCGGCTTCGTCGAGCGTTGCGGGATCGCGTCCGACGATGCGCGAAACCGCATCGCGCGCAGCAGCGATGTCGCCGGCCAGCAACGGCTTCGCGACGGCAGCGACATGATCATGGAGCGAGCGCAAGGCGACCAGCGGCCAGGCCAGCACACCCACGAGTATGATCTCCATCCATCCCCAGGGGAGCAAGGACTGAAGTACCCAGCCGATTGCGACCGAGATCGCAATCACCAGAAGCGCTCCAGCCACGCCCGCAGCACGGCGAAATGCCGGCGGATCGGAATCGCGATTCCAGGCGGCGTCGATGGCGCCGATCAGCCGGCCCAGCCAGGTCACGGGATGGCCGATCCGCGCGAACAGCCACGACGGCCAGCCCAGCAGGGCATCCACCGCCATCGCCACCGCCATCGCCCCTGCAAAACCCACGCCCACCTCCTGTCCCGCCCCTGTTGCGCAAAGCGAAGGCGGAGCGCAAGCCCCCGGCCGCCTGATTTCGGCTTTGTCTTTGGCCGCGATTGGTGATTAGTCAGGCCCACAGGAGACCTTTATGGCCGTCATCTTGATCACCGGCGGAGCACGATCGGGCAAGAGCGCCCACGCGGAAAAGCGCGCGCGCAGCTTTCCGGGCCAGCCCATCTACATCGCGACGGCCGAGGCGCTCGATGCCGAAATGGAGGTGCGCATCGCCAAGCATCGAGCCAAGCGCGCGGCCGTCGACTGGATCGAGCGAGAGGTACCACTCGATCTCCTGCAAGCTCTGATCGAGACCGATGGCGCCGGCCCAAGGCTGGTGGATTGCCTGACCTTGTGGCTCTCCAACATCATGCATGCGGGGCGTGACTGGGAACACGAACTCATGAAGCTCGCCGCTTTCATGGGCGGCCAGAAGAGCCCCGTCATTTTCGTCACCAACGAGGTCGGCCTCGGTATCGTCCCCGACAACGCGCTGGCGCGCAGCTATCGCGACGCCGCCGGAATCATGAACCAGGTCATCGCGGCGGTTTCCGACGAAGTCGAGTTCGTCGTGGCCGGCCTGCCGATGA
This sequence comes from Bradyrhizobium sp. MI1.7, assembly GCF_055811795.1. Taxonomy (NCBI): domain Bacteria; kingdom Pseudomonadati; phylum Pseudomonadota; class Alphaproteobacteria; order Hyphomicrobiales; family Nitrobacteraceae; genus Bradyrhizobium; species Bradyrhizobium sp. MI1.7. The sequence goes on along the minus strand of NZ_JBVVPO010000006.1, from coordinate 59,061 downwards.
AACTGAAATGATGCCGCGCGCCGAGCTTTTCAAAGAGATTATCGCCGATCTCAGGATGGCGGCATCGTTCGTGACGATCCTCCCCGTCGCATCGTCGAAGTCCGCGGCTGACGGCGCCGTCGCGCGCGCAACCTGGGCACTCCCCGTCGCGGGGCTGCTGGTCGGCCTCGCGGGCGCCTTGGTCTACAAGGTCTCCAGCCGGTTCGGACTGACACCGAACCTCGCCGCCCTGCTCACGCTGGCCGCGACCGCGCTCATCACCGGCGCGCTGCATGAGGACGGCCTTGCCGATACCGCCGACGGGCTCGGCGGCGGCCGGACGCGCGAGCGCAAGCTCGAGATCATGCGCGACAGCCGGATCGGCACCTATGGCGTCTGCGCGCTGATCCTGTCGTTCGGTCTGCGCTGGAGCGCGCTCGCGGCGATCGCCAATCCCTGGGCCGTCGCGCTCGCGCTGTGCGCCGCGCACACTGCCGCCCGCGCGGGCGTGCCGGCTTTCATGTCGCTGGTCCCGCCGGCACGATCTGATGGACTGTCGGCAAGCGCGGGATCGCCGCCGGGCCGCAGCGTCGCCATCGCTTTCGCTGCTGGAACGCTCGCCCTCGCCCTCGCGCTCGGGCCTGGCAAGGCGCTGGTCAGCCTGATCCTGCTGTCGCTCGCCGGCTTGATGCTGGCGCGGCTTGCCATCCGCCAGATCGGCGGGCAGACCGGCGACATCCTCGGCGCATTCGAGCAGACCGGCGAGATCCTCATTCTGCTGGTGGCGGCATCCTTCCGGATGGGAGGCTGATCTCATGGTCGAGTTCGACGACACCTTCCGCCAACATTTGCGCGAGCTGTTCGTGTGGCGCCGCGACGTGCGCCGCTTCCGCGCCGATCCGCTGCCGGCCGGCACCATCGATCGCCTGATCGAGACCGCCTGTCTCTCGCCCTCGGTCGGCCTGAGCCAGCCCTGGCGCTTCGTTGTCGTTGAAGATGCCGCACGGCGCCGCGCCGTGATCGACGACTTCAGGGCATGCAACGCCGATGCGCTGAATGCCTATGCCGGTGAGCGCGCCGCGCGCTATGCGACACTAAAGCTGTCCGGTCTCGAACAGGCCCCCGGCCACCTCGCCGTGTTCGCGGACAAGGCGAGCGACATCGGCCACGGGCTCGGCCGCGCGACCATGCCGGAGACGACGGAATATTCCGTGGTGGCCGCGATCACCGCGATGTGGCTCGCGGCGCGCGCCGACGGCATCGGCCTCGGCTGGGTGTCGATCCTCAATCCGCAGCGCGTTCACACCACTCTCGACGTGCCTGAGACCTGGAAGTTCATCGCCTATCTCTGCATCGGCTATCCGGAAGTCGAATGCGACCAGCCGGAGCTCGAGCAGGCGAAATGGGAACACCGGCGCGGCGCGGAGGAATTCACGCTGCGGCGTTGAGGCGCCCCCGCTCCATCCTCCGTCATTGCGAGCGTAGCGAAGCAATCCAGGCTGTCTCCGCGGAGGGATTCTGGATTGCTTCGTCGTACCAGCGCAAAATTGCTTTGCAATTTTGTCGCGGGCTCCTCGCAATGACGACGGAGAGAGAGGCGGCTTGTCGCTACGACCTGCTCTTGCCGGCGGCAGCCGCCACCGGCGCAGGGCTCTCCTGCTTCTGGAACATCAACAACGGTCGGAAGATGACGCGGCCATAGGCCTCGTAATGGTTCTGGGTCGAGACGGCCATCTTCAACGGCGTCGCGTAATTCGCCTCGAACGTCATGAACGACGCATAGGTCCATGAGAAGCCGACGCCGACCGAAGCGAGCTCGGTAACCCCCGGGAATGTCGAATAGACTGCGCCCCAGTCGGTGAAGATGTAGGTGTCGAACCCCTTGAGCCACGACGACCAATTGTAGTGCAGCTCGGCGTTGAAATAATAGCCGCTGTCGCCGGATGCGGAGTTGGAGGGATAGCCGCGCACGGTGGTGGGACCGCCGATCGAGAATATCTGGTCGCCCGGCAGCAGCTTTTCCTGCGTGTACTGCCAGCTCGCCAGCACATTGGCGCTGAAATTCTGCGGCCCCGCCGCGCTGGTCGCGATCAGCGAGCCGGTATAGGTGTTGAACGCGCGGTTGTTGCCGAGCACATAATCATGCCAGGTGATGTAGTTCACCGCCGGCGAGACCGTGATCGAATAGGTGTTGCCGGAATTGGTCACTGACAGCCCGGCGGTGGCCTTGTCGTAATGGTCGTCGGTCACGGAGACCGTGGCGAAGCGGCTGACCGTCTTGCCCTCGGTCTCAGCGGCGTTGAGCAATATCAGCCAGTTCTGCGTCACCCAGACCGGCTGGCTGAAATTGACCGCGGCCTGGCTCGAGCGTCCGGTGACGTCGAGCGCGACGAACGGTCCCTGGATGATCTTGATCTTGCCTTCGGTATAGCTGACGCCGACGCGGCCACCCCAGGGATTGACCGGAATGCTGTAGGCGGCGTTGCCGTTGAGATTGCCGTCGGCGCGGACGCCGTAGAAGGTCAGGCGGTCGTCGACGCCGAACAGGCCGTGGCGCTTGTAGAAGGCTCCGCCCTCCCAGCGCCCGGTGTTCTCCGCGCCCTGGTTGTCGGTGAAGAGTTGCAAGGTGTCGACCGGCGGCTCGATCACGGCGAACTGGAGATCGGTCAGGCCAAAACTCGTGCCAGGCTGGAGCAGCGCCTTGATCTGCACGTCGTTGGTCCGGTTGAACCAGATCACGTCGCGATTGAGTTTTGGAACGTCGAGGACCTCGCCTTCGGGCTCCTTCACGCGCTGAAGGATGTAATCGGTGCGGGTCTGCTTGTTGCCCTCGATGGTCGTCTTCTGGAGCCGGCCCTCGGTCAGCTTGATCTTGACCACACCGCCCTTTGCATCCTGGTCAGGCAGCGTCGCGATGCCCGTGACGATGCCGCGCTCGGTGTAGATGGCGTTGATGTCGGCAACGAGCTGCAATAGCGCAGCGATGTCGACGTTCTTGCCGACATATTTCTTCGCGATCTCGTCCAGCTCTGCCGGCGTGATGAACTTGGATGCGTCGAACTCGACCTTGCGCAGGCGGAATTTCGGCCCCCCCGGCTTCAGCAGCTGGGACTTTTCCCGCTCACCGCCGATCACCGCGGGACCGGTGAGCTTGGGCGGCGCGCTCTGCCGTTCGAGCTGGCGGCGCTGCCGGTCGACGTCGTTCTGGATCACGCCGGGATTGATCGAGGGCACTTGCGCGCGCGAAGGGGCGATGCAGCAAGCTGCAAGCCCCACCCCCAACGCGGCCCCCCAAATCCGCATCCCGAATCTCGTTACCATGCCTGTGCGAGACGGCCAACGGACGGCTTCGCCGTCTCGACCGCCGCATCCTTCCAGCCCGGGCGACCCACGCGCTGCCCCTGACGGCGCAGCTTGCGCAGGTCGCTCAGTCCCTCGATGTTGACGGCGGGACCGGAGCCGATGGTCTCGACCGGACGCGGCGTCAGCAGCGCATCGAGCCGCGCCTGGCCGGAGAGACCGAGCAAATAGAACGTCCCGCCATCCTTCTTCGCGAGCCAGGTCTCGATGCTCTCCTTGCCCTCGCCGTCGACCGGGATGTTGCGCACCATGCTGGCGCCGGTGAAGTCGTAGCAGCAGGTGTGCGTCGGCCCGTAATTGGTGACGCTCGCCGAGACGTCGCCGGTGTAGAACACCACATAGGCGTTGCTGACATTGGCGTTGCCGACCTGGCTCATCGTGAACACGCCGCCCGGCTGGTAGAGCTGGAGCGTCGGCCCGTTGGTCGGCGCCAGCGTCCGGTTGTTCAGGAACACCTGCTGGGTGGCGGTGGTGAGCATGAGCTGGCCCGGGACATAGCCGTTCAGGATCGTGACCGCATGCGCGTCGGTCCAGAAGTTTGCGTCCACCACCCTGAACTGGTTGACGATGATGCTGTCCGGATCGATCGAGATGTTGGCGGATTTCGCGACGCCGCCGTTATAGCCGGTGATGTTCATGATCAGCGGGATCGCGGGATTCGAACGGATCTGCTCGCCCCTGACGTTGATCGTGTCTGCCGCCAGGTCGAGCTCCCTCACGACGCTGACCCAGTTGATCGTCAGGTCACCCGACGACGTCATCTTGACGATGTCGCCACTGATCCGGTCGAACGAGACCGATCCGGCCACATCGAAACGCGTCTCGCCGTTGGCGGTGATCGATCCGCCGCGGAGCGAGCCCGTGTCGGACTTGACGTAGAGGTCGCCGGCATCGCCCGGGATACCGGTCGTGGTAAGCTGGCTGAAGACGATATCGTTGACGGCATGCAGGGTCTGCGTGCCGCCGCTGATGGCGGTGCCAACGGTGATCCCTCCGGCCGTCGCGGTGACGTCGAGCGTGCCGCCCGCGCTAAGATTATCCCAACGAACGACGGTGCCGCTCAGGACTGCGTTGCCGGTCGTGGCCGTGAGGTTATGACCGGTGTTGGTCCCCGCCGCGATCAGCCTCGCCGAGCCATTGGCAGAGACCGAGCCGAGCGTCGGCACGCCGCCTGACATCACCGTCTGCGCGAGGATGAAGCCGTTGTCCGCGTTGACGTTGATGCTGCCGGCGTCGCCGTTGATGCCCGTCGTCGTCAGCGCGTTGAACGTCACGTTGTCATGGGCGTGGATGGTCTGCGTGCCGCCGCTCTGCGCGGTCTGGAACGTGATGCTGCCCTGGCTTGACGTCACGCCCAGCGTCGTGCCGACATTGAGGACATTCCAGTTGACCGGACCGCTCGCGGTCAGCAGGCCCGAGCCGGTCGTGGCGGCGAGCGTGTTACCGGTGATGGTCGTGGCCGCAAGCAGCGTCGCCGAGCCGTTGGCCGAGACCGAGCCCTGGCTCGTCACGCCGCCAGACGTCACCGTCTGCGCCAGGATGAAGCCGTTGTCGGCGGTGACGTTGATGCTGCCGGCATCGCCGGTGATGCCGGTCGTCGTCAGCGCATTGAACGTCACATTGTCATGGGCGCGGATGGTCTGCGTGCCGCCGCTCTGCGCGGTCTTGAAGGTGATGCTGCCCTGGCTTGCCGTCGCGCCCAGCGTCGTCCCGGCGTTGAGCGTGTTCCAGTCGATCGGGCCGGTCGCGGTCAGCACGGCCGAGCCGGTCGTGGTGGCGAGCGTGTTGCCGGTGACGGTCGTCGCCGCGAGCAGCGTCGCCGAGCCGTGGGCCGAGACCGAGCCCAGCGTGGTCACGCCGCCCGACGTCACCGTCTGCGCCAGGATGAAGCCGTTGTCGGCGGTGACGTTGATGTTGCCGACGTCGCCGGCATTTCCGGTCGTCGTCAGCGACTTGAACGTCACATTCTGGGTCGCGTGGACCGTCTGCGAGCCGCTGCTGTCGGCGGTCCCGATGACGATGCTGCCGTTGTTCGCGACGGCAGTGAAGCTGCCGCTCGCGCCGGTCGCCGTGCCCGCCAGCACCTGGTCGAGCGTCAGCGCGCCGGTGCCGATGATGTCCACGTTGCCCTTCACCGCGGAGAGCAGGCTCGCCTCGGTGTCGGTCAGCGCCTTCAGGTGGATGCCCCCGGCGCTCGCGCTCGCCGACAATTGTACGGCGTTGAAGGCGAGCCGGCTCGTGGCACTTCCGATACCGTTCGATGCACTCAGCGACAGCTCGGCGCCCGCGCCGGATGCGACGAACTTGGTCTGGCCGTCGCCATTGTCGATGATCGCGCCCAGCGAAGCCACGCCACCGGCAGTGACGATGATCGAGGGCGCGTTCGAAGCCGCCGCATAGGACAGCGACGAATTCAGCTGGCCGATCGTCGTATCGCCCGTGGTGGTCACCGAGATCAACCCGGCCGCGTTGATGGCCGAATAGGCGCCCATCGTCAGCGTCGCGGCAACCAGGGTGACGCCGTCCGAGCTGCTGGCCGCAACCACCGGCGCAGCGCTGGTGCCAGCCCCGAAATTCATGCCGCGGTTGGCGAGCAGCTGCATCAGGCCGCCGCTGGTGATGTCGGCATTGACGGTGAGCCCGCCGCGCGCAGCGTTGAGGGTCAGCGCGCCGCCGGCCGTCAGCGTCCCATAGGTGCCGCTGGTGCCGACCATGAGATCGCCAGTGACGGCGAGGATGCTGAGGTCGCCGACCGCAGAGCCGGTCACCGCGCCGGAGATATTCACCTGCAGCGGCTGGAAGGTCGAGCCGTTGAAGCCGATGTTGCCGCCGGCGCGCAGATCGAGGTCGGCGCCCAGGATGTGGATCGCCGTACGATCGGTGAAGCCGGCCTCGGCATAGATGCTGCCGGTCGCGGCGAGCTGGATCGCATTGCCGGCGGCGATGTTGCCGAGAATGAGATCGCCGGTGGTCTGCTTCAGGTAGATGCCCTGCGCCGACGAGACCTGGTCGAGCTGGTCGTTGGACGGATCTGCGAACGCGATCTGGAGCGCGTTCGTATTGCTCGCGGGGTTGCTTCCGGCGGTCCCCGAGGGGGCACCGACATTGCCGTGCTCGGCGATCAGGGTCAGGTTGCCGATATCGCCTGATATCACGGCCCCGCTTGCGTTGGCGGAGATGCTGTTGACGGCGTCGAGCTTGACGTCGCCGCGGCCGGTCACCTCGATGCCGTTGGCCTGCGCGGCCGCGATCGGGCCGTAATTCGCGGTGACGCCGCCGAGCGCGAGGCTGTTCTTGCTGCCGAGATAGATATTCGTCAGCGCCTTGGCCGAGATCGCGATCGGGTTGTCGACGACGACGAGGTTCTGCTGCGACAGGCTGACCGTATAGGTCGTGACATGGGTCGTCGGGTCCGTGACCGCGCCGACGGTGAGCTGGCCGGGACCGGCGGTGGCGAGCAATCCCCTCTGCTCCGGCGTCAGCGACGAGGAATCGACGCTGGTGAAGGAGAACGTCTGGGGCGCTGCCGAATTACCGACCGAGCCGCGCGGCGCGTAGAGCATGATCTGGTTGGCGCTGACATTGGCGACGACGTTCTCGTCGATCGGCGGCGGCGCCGCGCCGACGGCCGACGACGACACCGTGTAGGCGAGCTGGCTCTGCGTCCACTGCGAGCCCGCGGTGATGATGCTGTAGACCCGCTCGGTCGATGCGAGCGTGTAGCTGTAATTCACATTATAGGCGCCAAGCGCCGTCTGCAGCGCCGTATTGCTCGGCATGCGCTGATTGGCTGTCGCCACGCCGTCGAACAGCTTGGTGAACAGGGTCGACGACAGCGAGCTGCCGAACACGGTCCCCAGCGGATCTGTGGGCGCGCTGCCCAGCAACGTCGTCAGCGAGGTCCTGAGCTCGTCGGTGCTGATCTTGCCGAGCAGGAACTGGTCCCTCAGGAACCGCGTCGTGGCCTCGGTCTTCATCTGCGTCGTCGTGACGTTCGCGGGATCGATGCCGAGCTTGGCAGCCACCTGCGCCCGCAGCACCGTCTGCCCCACCGAGGTCGGGTTGTAGGTGCTGCCGTTCGGGAAGGCGATGTTCTTGAGCTGGAAGTAGTCGTTGTAGGCCGACGTCACCATCGACTGGTAGCTGTTGACGGCGTTGGTGGCGGCATTGCCGCTGAGCAGGTCGAGGCTCGCCTGAACGTCCTGAAGATGCTGGCTCTGCGCCTGGGTCAGACCAACCGCCGCCCGGCCGTTCAGGATGTTGGCCGGGTTGTTGTCGGAGCCCGCCGCCTCAAGGAAGACCGGGCCACCGGTCGACTGGACCGTGCCGAGGCGCAAATCGCCCTTGGACTGGATGATGTAGGTGCCGGTGGACGAGGCGCTGTCGAGAACACCACCATCGACGCTGCCGTTGGCCTGAATCGTCCCCGTCGCCTGGATCACCAGCGGATTGATGTTGGTCAGGGTGGATGCACCATTGACGACGGCGCTCTTCGCGCCGATCGCACCGGAGGTGGAGTTGATCTCGATGTTCTTGCCGATCACGACGGGATTGGCGACGTTGTAGGCGGACGCCGAGTTGATGTCGCCGGTCGCCGAGAGGAAGACGCTGCCCTGCGGCGTCGCGCCTGCCGAGTTCACCTTCACCTGGTTGATCGACAGCGCGCCGATGGCCGAGATCGCGATGTCGCGGTCGATCGAGCTCGCGGTCAGGCTGCCGCCATAGAGCTGCACCTGGACGGGCGCCTTGGTGGTGCCGAGCGTGCCGATACCGCCGTCACCCCGAAGCGTCACGCTCGTCCCCGAGATCACCGGGTTGTTGGCATTGGCGGCGACCGTGATGGACGAGTTGGCGCCGGTGGCGGCAAGCGTCGTCGTGCCCTGCTGGTTGTTGATCGACCCGTTGATGACGATGCCCGAGGTCGAATTGACCACGACGTCGCTGCTACTGCCGCCGATGAACTTGATGTTGATCGGGTTCGACGCCTTGACCGTGTTGGTCAGCGTGAGCGTCAGGTGATCATAGATCGCCTGGTACCAGTTGTACTGGGCGTCCGCGCCGCAGCACGCGTTGGAATGGGTGTTGAGTCCAACGGGGCTCCCATCCGGGTTCACGCCTCCCGCCCAGTGATAGCTGCCTGTGGCGGTGGTGACTTTCTGATAGTTGCTGCTCTGCGTGCCTGAAACCAGGTTGGTCGAGCGGGTCCAGTTCTCGCCGGTGACCTGATTGGGCGTGAAGCTCCAGCCGTAGTCGAACTGCGTGCTGGTGGGTAGACGATCCAGCGTCGCGGTGTCGACCCATTGATAGAGCATGTTCTCCTGCGTCCGGTACTGGACGCCCGCCGTACCGGTCCTGGCCGTAAGCATCGACGGGTCGATCGCGGCCGCAGTGACACTGTTGGTCTCGTACCGCGACACCTGCTGACTGCTTGCAGCCTTGGGATCGTAAACCCACCACGTCGTCTTCCCCTTGAGCTGGTCGACGATCTCGACCACGCTCTGGGCAGTGACGCTGGTATTGATGGTGTTGGTGACCAGCTGGAGCCCGCTGGTGTTGTTGACGGTGACCGTGCCGGCGCCGCCTTTGATCTCGATGTTACCCTGGGTCTGGGTGCTGTCGGTCGAGGTCGAGATGATCTTGCCGTTGAGGTAGACGTAGCCGCCGGCGCCCTGCGCCACGCCATTCAGGATGAGCTGGTCGGTGAGAGCGTTGTACCTGACCCCGATCTTGGCGTCGCCGCTGGCCGACGCCGTCACGGAGCCCGAGATGTCGTAATAGACGCCGTTCCGCGCATTGGCCTGGGCCGCGGCAAAATCCGCGCCGCCGTTGCGGTTCTTGAGGCCGTTGCTGCCGTAGATGGCATCGTACGCCGCGGCGCCGATGTCGACCGAGTAATTGCTGCTCGAGCCGGCCTGGATGGTGCCGTTGATGTTGATCACCGACGCCGAGATGATGACCGCCTGGCCGCTGATGGTCCGGGTGGCAGTCGCGGTGGCCGGCGCGTCCGCGGTCTTCGGCGTGATCGCATCCGGCTGGATGTTGATCACCTGGAAGAAGCCCGAGCTGTCGCAGGCTGACGCACAGTTGAACGGCGTCTTGTACGGACCGCTATCGGTGTAGACGTTGCGGCCGTCATAAGTCGTTTTCTTCCACTGCGCGAGCACGACATTGGACGAGTCCTGCGACTGCCCCTCGATGATCTTGAGGGTCGCGATGTCAGGCACGCTGCCGGCATCGGGAGTGCTGGTGTTCCCAGGCGTACCCCTGCCCACCGGCAGGAAGATCGATGAATAGAGCGAGGTGCCGTCGTAATACGTCATCAGCATGCGCGCGGTGAAGATCGTGCTGGCGTCGGCGTTGCCGACGGGTTGATACACGCCGTGGCTGCCGTCGGTGCAGCAGTAATAGAAATAGGGGTGATCGGTTCCCGAAGCGATATGCGGAGCGGTATAGTAGTCGCCGTAGGCGCCGAGATAGGTCGCCGCCGTCATCACCGCGGTCAGCGTGTCTTCCGGCCTGTTTTCAGTGGTGGCCCATTGCGAGGTGACCGCGCTGCCGCTGTCGTAGAAGCTCCCGATACCGCCGAGGAAGGTGAAGGTGCCTTTGGGCACCACGATCTGGACGGTCGCGGCACTGAGCGACTGCGATGCGACGACGCTGCCGAGATTGTTGATGATCTTGAGCAGGCCGTTCGCGTTGTTGACGGCGCCGTTGAAATAGATGTCGGGCGTGCGGGTCAGCACGTTGCCGCTCTGGTCGATGCCTTGACCGGAGTCAGGATCCAGGCGGTTGTAGGTGGCCGAGACGTCGATGACCGGCGTCGCGCTCGGCATCGCGGTGAAGGTCACATTGGAGTGCGAATCCGGGTCGACATGGTCGATCTGGCGGTAGGTGATGTTGCCTCCGGTCACATCTGTGACCGTGAGGTTGGCCAGGCTCATAAAGTCGAGGCCCTTGTTCTCGATCTTGATCAACGGCGAGCTGCGCGCGATGACCGCGGGCGCGGCCGGGTTCGTGCCGCTGTTGCCGGTGAGCTTCTGGGCCAGGATCGAGACGTTGCCGGCGGACACCATGATGTCGCCGAACGCGAAGGCGTTGCCGGGCGCGTCGGAGGTAAACGGCGCCTGCTTGATCAACGTGTCGATCTGGCGCTGCTTGTCGCCGGTCGGGTCGGTGCCGGTCGGCGACATGCTGGCAGGCGCCGTGGGCGTCGCCGCCGCGAGCTGGGAGCGGACCTGCGCCTCGGTCAAGCCGGTCAGCGACGCCAGCTGGTTGACCACCAGCTGGTAAGGATTGAAGTTGCCGACGACGGCATACTGGACCGTCTGATGGTTCCAGCTCATCACCGGGCTCAAGTGATTGACGTCAGAGACGAGCTCGAGGACCGACGAAGAGCCGTTTGTCAGCAGGGAATAGGGACTGGTCGTGCTCAGTGTCGGCGCGGTCGCACCGAGCTCGATCGTAATCGTCAAATCGTTATTGACGCCCGCCACCACCAAGCCGTTGAGCGCGACATCGCCGGTTCCGCTGGTGTGGCTGTGGTTGTCGCTGTTCTTGGCGCTGAAGATGTCCAGATACGGATTGTAGTTGCTGCCGTTTCCGGCCGCCGTGACCTGCCCTTGCGTTGCACCGAGATAGATGTCGCGCGCGCCGAGGATGCTCGAGGTGGGGGCCAGCGTTAGGCTCGTGGTGTCGTCGGCATTGGCCGTGCCGCGATAAAGCGTGGAGATCGGAACGGCGGTATTGTTGTAGACGACCGTCGTCGCCGTCGCCTGCACGCTGCTGAAGACGGTGCCGTCGCCGGCGAGGCCCGCGTAGATGGTGATGTCGCGCCAGGCCGCGATCTTCGCGTTGTCGCCGACATTGACGGACTGGTTGGCGTGGACCCAGCTGTTGGTGCTGGCGCCGACGCCCGCGATCGCGCCGTAGAGGCTGGCATTGGCGTTGTTCGCCGCCGCCATCTTCGCGGCCGTGCCGATATAGATCTTGCCCACGCTGAACAGCTCGCGGGCATTGATGTTGACCGCGAGCGTGGCGTTCGCCGTCATGTTGGATTCGGCGCCGCCGCCGGCGAAGAAGCTGGCCGTGGCGAGGCTCGCCGTATCGTTGGTGTTCAGCGTGTTGTAGGCCTCGATATTGATGAACGCCGCCGACGTCCGCGGATCGCCGTTGAGGCTCAGCACCGTGCCGGCGCCGATATTGGTGGTGACGGTCTGGGTGACGTGGGAGTCACTGAGCGCAGCAGCCCCCGAGAACGAGCCGCCTGAGCCCGAACGTGCGCCGCCGCCGCCCTGGGTGACGATGTCGTTGGAGATGACGACCATGTTGCCGCCCGCCGAATTGATGATCAGGTGGGTTCCGATCTCGGCAGTGGTGGTCGAGTCGACGTCGTTCTGCGCCTTGCCGGCGGAGACACCGGCCGTCGAGGCCTGATAGGCGTCGCCGCTGGCGGCGTAATTCGTGGTGTGCTTGGCATTGATGCGGAGGCCGCCGAAGTAGAGCGTGTCGTCCGTCGCGCCACCGTCGAACCGTGCGTTGGTCACGGCGGTCGAGCTGGTCGTCGCGACCGCCGCCGCGCCGGCATAGGTGCCGCCCGCGCCGACCGTCGCGTTGGACACGTTGGTGTCCGTGCCGGTGGCCGTGATCCGGAGGATGCCCGTGTAATTGCTGTGATTGAGATTATCCATATCGGCGGGCGCACCCAGATAGGCATAGGTGTGCGCGTTCGACGACGTTTGCGCGACCGTCGCACCGAGCGCCAGGAAGCCGCTCGAAAGGCCCGTCCCCTCGGCGTATTGGGCGCTGTCGTTCTCGGCCGCGATGGTGACGTCGGCGTTGGGAAGCCGGATCCCCGTCCCGCCATAGGCGCTCACCGTCGCGTTCTCGGACGCCACGGCAAGGCTGCCCTGTGCGCCGATCAGCGAGCCGCCGCCGCCGGCGAGCGCCTTGGCCCACGTCGTGGTGCCGACGGTCGGAACCAGCGCCATGGCGGTTACCGCGAGCGCACCGCCCGAGAAGCTGACGTTGTCGCCGACATCGGCCGTAACCGTGGCGCCGACCGTGGACTTGGCGATGGCGACGCCGACGGCACCGCCACCGACCGAGACGCCGATTGCCTCGCTCGACAGGTTGGGCGCGATCGACGCCGACACCAGCGTGCCGACGCCGGCCGCCGACGTCGTGATCGAGGCACTGCTGCCGATCTCCGCCAACACGGACGAGTTCTCGTGGGCCTCCGCATCCGCACCGACGCCCGCGACGATGCCGCCGCCAAGTGCTGTGGACGTCGTGGTCAAGGTGCCGGCGCCGCTTGCTCCAACTGCCAGAGTCGTGACGTTGACGGTGGAGCCGTTCAGAACCCTCGCAGCGACCGAGCTCGTTCGGCTTGCCGACGCGACCGAAGCGCCGACAGCCACGGCGCCGCCGGTGACGCCGCCGGTGAAGACCACCTGGGTCGTCGAATCCTGCGCCATGACGGCGGCGCCAGTGCCGGTGCCGCCCGTGCCGGTGATCTGGCCGCCAAGCATCGCCACCACGGAGTTGCTGACATTGCCGACCGCGACAGCCGCATCGGCGCCGAAGTAGAGCGCCGCACCGCCGGCGATCGCCTCGGTGTCGATGGTCTTGCCGGCATAAGGTCCGGTGGTCGCGTCCTTGACCACCGCCGCAACGGTGACAATCGGTGCCGAGATGGCCAAAGGCGTATCTGCGGCCACCAGCACGCCGGAGCCGTTGCGTCCGTAGTCACTCAGATTGGCGAGCACGGTGCTGTTGACGCTGGTGTAGCCAATGCCGGCCCCGATGCCGACATTTTTCGCAAAGCCGGCGCCGAGCAGATACATCTTGGCCGCATTGGCGCTGGTGGCAGTGACATTGACCTGCGTGCCCGTGACGTTGCCGCCAGCGATCTGCGCGACGACGGCGTCGTTGCCGCCGCTCAGCACGCTGCTGACGTCGTAGGTCGAGCTGACGTTGGCATTGTTCGGATTGCCGGCCGTGCCGCTGGCGACCGCGTTGCTGCCTTGCGTGTGGTTGGTGCCGTTGTTCACGGACGCGATGGTGCCGTTGTTGCCCTGATTGAGCTGGCCGGTCTGCTGGCCCTGGGTGTCCGCATCGGCGGTGTTGGTGCCGATGATGATGACTCCGACCGTCGCGCCGATACCGACGCTGCCGCCGATGCCCGCGGTGACCGCGTAGGACAGCACCTCCTTGGTGCTGAGCGCATTGACGTTGATCGCGCCAGCCGAGTTCAGATTACTGTTGCGGCTTTCTGCAATGGTCTGGCTCTTGAAGCTGATGACGTTGGCGGCGGCGCCGATGCCGACCCCTGCCCCGCTGGCGCCAACCGCGAGCGCCCCCGCGATCTCCTTGATCGCCACGTCCTCGGTCGCGTTGATGGTGACCGCGCCGGCCGCACCGCCCGTCACCGATTGTAACGTGGTGTCGTAGACGCCGGCGATGGTGGTGTTGTTGGCGATCTCGATGTTCGCCATGCCGGCGATCGCCGCCGTGCCGGTCGAGAGCGCACCGCCGATCGCATAGGCCTCGAAGCGATTCTTGGTGGTGGCCTCGACGTCGAGCGCGCCGCTCAGATTGAGCGCGGTCGTGTGTGCGGCGCCATTGCCCTGATAGTGGAATTCGTCGCCGACATAGGCCTCGGTCCGGTTCGAAGAGACCTGGACCAGGAACGCCGCGCCGATCGCGGCCTGGCTGCCATAGGCCCCGGAGCCGTTCGCGGAGAAGATGCCGGTGTTGTTGGTGGCGTTCACCGTCAGCGATGCGGCCGTCAGCGCGCCACCATCGACATAGGCTTCCGTCGTCGCCTGGAAGACGTTCAACCCGACCGAGCCAGTGTTGAAGCCGATCGCGATCGAGGACGCGTCCTGCTCGGCATTGGCCTTCACGGTGACGGCGCCGACCGTCGCGCTCGACGACTGCACGCCGCCGACAGTCGAATTGGTGATGTAGGCGAACGTTCCGCGCTGCATCGTGGTGCTGATGATAGTGGCACCGCCGCCGCCGTTGCCGGTCGGAGCCACGATGCCGGCACCGAACGCGCCGGAATAGGAGAAACTCGACGCGGCAACCTCGATCTGCGGCGCCAGCGTCGACGAGGTCAGGCGTGTGTCGATGGAAGCACTGTCGATATAGGCCCTGGTCTCCCCGCTCATCACGTTGGTGATCGGGTTGATCATGATGGCGATGCCGCTGCTCGCGGCGACCGACGCGACGTTGGTCACGACCGCCTGGTGCGAACTCGCGACCACGGCAAGGCCGCGCAGGATGTCCTGGTTCTCGGAGAGATCGGGCGTCGAGTCGGTCGGCGCGTGGGCGGCGCCGAGATCGAAGGCATGCACCAGCGTGCCGTTGTTGACCGACAGCGTATCGGTGGTGCTGGTCCCGAGCGCGTCGACCTTGGTGCTCGCCCCGCTGATATAGGCCGCCGTCGTCCCGGTAATCTGATTGGTGACCAGCGAGCCGGCACCGCCGGCAGCGCCCTTGCTGATCGACACGGCACCCGCAAACACGGCCGCCTTGTCGTTGTTGCCGGCGATCACCGCGACGTTGTTGGTCGCGGTGACGTCGGCGCCGTTGATCCCGTTGGTGCCGGCGGCGGTGATGCTGGCGGTGACGTTGGTGCCCATCAGATTGGTGGCGACCGAACCGGCCAGCCCGACCTGCGAGGACATCGCGATACCGACGGCGACGGTCGAGATGCTGGCGTTCGAGTTCGCACCGACCGCGACATTGCCCGAAGCGGTCAGCTTGGACCCGGTCACGCCAGCGCTGACGTTGTTGGCGATGCTGCTGTAGACGAGCGCAAGGCCCGCCGCGCTGCCCTGCGTCGAGGCGCCCGCGACGGCGGCAGTTCCGATAATGCTGGAATTGTCGGTCGCGTTGACTGAAATGTTGCGGGCCGTGACGGACGATTGCGTCGTGCTGGACAAATTGTTGCCGATGGCCGCCGAAACGGTGTTGGCGATCGAGCTGATCGTGGTGCCGCCGACGCCGGCGAACTGGCCGGTCGCAAGGCCGAAGCCGATCGTGACCGCCTGGATCTTGGAGGAATCCACCGCGCTCACGCTGACATTGCCGTTGCTGCCGGCCGTCATCAGGACGTTGGCGATATAGGCCGAATGCGTGGTCGCGATCGTGTTGTAGACGATCGAGGCGCCGACATTGTTCTTGCCGGCCTGGATGAGGCCCGCAACGGAGACGATGCTGGCGCCCGGACCGTTCCCCGTGCCGTCGTTGAGCGCAGCCGCGCTGAAGTCGATGCAGTTCTGCCCGCCCGTGCCACCGGCGACCGTGCAGGTATCCGACGCGAGAAGATTGTTGTTCGACTTCTTGACGAGGTTGCCGAGCGCAGTGTCGAGCGCCGACACCGCGCCGCTGTCCGCCAGCACCGTCACGCGGCCGACATTGATGCTCACCGTCGAGCCGCTGTTGATATAGGCTGTCGTGGTCGGCGTGATCTCGCTGACGACGATCGCGCCGGCAAGTCCGTTGGCGCTGGCCCCGCCCCCGCCTGAGGCCGCACCGGCCGCAATCACGCTGGCGCTGTCGGCCATCACCAACAGGGTGTCGTAATTCGAGATCGCCGTGCTGCGGATATGCGCATCGGTCGCGTTTCCGCCCGTGGGATCGGCGATCGAGGCATAGGTCAGCCCGATGCCGACGCCGGCCTGACCGCCCGAAATATAGAGCGAGCCGCCGCCGATCGCGATGTTCGTGGTCTGGTAGGCGTCGACCTCGAGCGCGCGATTGACGCCGCTCGCCTGCCCCGTGATCGTCGAGCTCTCGATATAGGCGTTGGCGCTGTCGGTGATGATGCCGACCGAGGCCGACAGCGACGCCGCGTTGGATTTCGATCCCGCCACGCCGATGGCGACGACGGTCTCCGAGCCGCCATTGAGCGCCTGCACCGTCACCGAACTCTGGTTGTTCATGGTGGTGCCGTAGATATAGGCGAGCGTCGCATTGTTCGACATCGCCGCCGCGATCGCGCCGCCGATCGCAGCCCCCGTGGCGGACCCTCCGGCCAGATTGAGCGCCGCCGAGCCCGAACCATTGTTGAGCATGGTGTCGTTCAGCGCCTGAACGATCGTGTTGGTCAGCACGGCGCCGGTCGTGGTGTACTTGTTGACCGTCGTGTTCCTGATATAGGCGCTTGTGCGGAGCGAGACGTCGCTCACCGACGAGCTGCCGGCGAGATCGAGGCTGAAGCCGCTGGTGCTCGATCCCGAGGTCGAACCGATCTTGCCCGCCGCCGTCGTCACGCCGGCTGCGCCTCCGGTCGAGGCGGCGCCGGCAGCGCCTGCCTTGTCGGAGAAGCTGGACGATGCCGGATCGGAGACGGCTGCTGCGACGGCGGCCGCGGTGATGCGTCCCGAAGTGGTCGCGCTGAGTGTCAGATTGTCGACATTGACCGCCCCGCTTCCGCCGCTGGTGCCGGCGAACGGATCGTTGGCGCTGAACACGCCGGGCCGGATGTCGGAATGGTTGTCGCCGATATAGGCGGAGGTGTCGGTGTTTGCGCCGAGATAGGCGACCGACAAGCCGACCGCCGAACCGCCGCTCCCGTTATAGCTCATCGCGCCGGACAGCGTCACGACCGACAGATCCTGCTGCGCCAGAATGCCGACGGTCGGGGCATAGACGGTGGCCTGGCTCGAGATCGACGCGTGCGTCGAGTTGTTCAGGAAACCGAGCGAAGTGATGCCGTTCAGCGCCAGCGTGCCGGCAGCCTTGCCGGACGACGGTGCGACAGCGACGAACCGGTCGGAAGTGATCGCGTTGACGGCGATGTCGTCCGCCGCACGCAGCGTCGCACGGTCCGAAACGCCGGCGATGGTATTGGTGTTGAACTGGACGAGATTGAGCGCGCCGCCGACGGAGGAGCCGCCCGAGGTGTTGCCGAACAGGAAGCCGAGCGTGCCGACATTGCCGGCGGCGTCGATCGACGCCGTGGTCGTGGTGGCCGCGATCTGGAGGCTGGCGTTGTAGGTATGGACGTCGCCATTGTCCATCCCGACCGACCAGCCGGTGCCACTGCCGCAGGCCGCGGTCGCGCAGGTTGTCGTCAGGCTCGCGCTGCCGGCCACCCACGCCGTCGTGTTGTTGTTCACGACGAAATGGTTCAGCGAACCGGCGATGCCGATCGTGTCGCCAGCGTCCGCGGTGGCATTGGCGTAGCTGGTCAGGATGTTGCCGCCGACGCCGAGATTGCCGTTGAGGTGGCTCAGCACCGCGCCCAAACCATCCCACTTCAGCCAGGTGTTGGTGATCGGCAATTCGGTGGTGGCATCGACGGCGATATTCGCCGCGTTGACCAGGGTTCCGCCGCCGATATAGGCGTTCGAATTGTGGGTGAAATTGCCCCAGGCGACGGCCGCGCTGATCGCGGTGCTCTCGCCGGACACCGGGTCCTTCGTGATCGCGCTGGACGTCGCATTGCTGCGAACGCCGCGATCGATGACGTTGCTGGCGACGGCGACGTTGCCGCTGGCATAGATGCTCGGCGCGCCGCCGCTCGGATTCTGCGCGATCGCAGCGGTTGCGCTCTGCGTGCTGTTGGCCAGCGAGAGCGCGCCTGCGACTTTGAAATCGAAGCTCAACGGCATCAGCGAGCCCATATGGTCCCTGATGATCGACGTCGGCGCGGTGACGGCACGCAGTCCTCTTTCGATTGCCGCGATCAGTGCCGGGAGGCCGGCGATGGACGAAGCCATCGTGGAATTGAGCGTGGTATCGGACGTCGCTTCGACCAGAACGGACCCGTTCATTCGGTTGTTGACATCGGTTCCGAGCGATGCGCCGAGCGTTGCGGTCGCGGATGTCGTGATGTCGCTGATGGCGAATGCCCCGCCGACGGCGCCGCTCGCCCCCGTCCCGGGTGCCGCCACCGACGTTGCGCTGGTCGAGAACGAGTTGTTGTTAATCGCGCGCACCTTCAGGGTGCTGCCGCTCGTGTTCACCGTGCCGGCAGCAATATGCGCGCCGGTCGCGACGTTTGCGGTCGTCGTCACCGATCCCGTGGAATAGGCCACCGTCGGGACAATCTGCGCACTCGTCGACGCCGCGAGGGCCGAGATGGCGATGGTCGCATCATTGAGCGCCTTGATCTCGAGGTTGCCGCCGGCGTTGACCGTCGCGCCCGAGGCCACGTTGGTCGTGGCAGTGCCGTCGATCTTGCCGACGACCACGCCGGCCGCGACCGGCGTGAGGCTGCCGAGCAAGGTGGAGGCGACCGCCGGATCCGACGCGGTCTCCGTGGCGTGTGCGGAAATGGTCACATCGCCGCGCCCGTTGATGTCGGCATGGCTGTTGATGTTGATGGTCGCCGTGGCGCTCGCCGCGACATAGCCGCCATTGAGCCCGAGCAGCGAGGCGGCAAGCGTCGAGCCGACAAGCGCGAAATCACCGGCCACCGAACCGTTCAGGAAACTCGACACGGCCGTCGAGGTCGCGCTGATCGAGACGATGCCGCCGGTAATCTTGCCGTCGACCGTGATCGACGTCGCGGCGGTGGCCTGGCCGGACAGCTTGATGTCGCTCGCCGTTGCCCTCAGCGTCACGTTGCCGTCGGCGTAGGTGGTCCCGCCGAAGTTGACCGACTGGGCCAGGATCTGCGCGCCATTCATGATCTCGATGTTCGGCGCGTCGATGATGACGTTGTTGGCGTTGCCGGTCGAATGGCCGGAGCCATCGAGACGGCGGGCATCGATCATCGCATGCGCGGCGAGCGTGATGGAATGATCGGCCTGGATGAGGTAGTCGGCACCGGCGCTGAGCCCGGCGAGCGCATTCACGATGGAGCTGTTCGACAGCGTCACGCCGGTGTCGCCCTGAGCGGCATCACCCACGACCACGTCGGTCGGGTCGATCAGCAGCGTGCCGGCCTTGCCGTTGTCCGCACTGAGGTCGACCTTGATGCCTTTCCCAATGTCGATGATCCCGTTCGCGCTGAAGTCGACGAGACCGGCATTGCCCGTCTTCGCGCTGGCATCGAACCTGGCGCCGCCCGCGACGGTCAGGTTCTGCGCCGCCTTCAGGCGGATCTCTCCGGCATTGCCGTTTGCGCTTGCGATGTTGAGATTGGCCTTCTTGCCGACATCGATGTTGTTGCCGGCCTGAACCGTGATGTTGCTCGGCGTCGCGCTCTTGCTTTGCGCGGTGAGACGCCCGTTGACCCTGGCATTGTTGACGGCGCCGATATGGATCGAGCCGTTGCTCACGGTAATCGCGCTGGCGCTGCGCAGGCCCTTGGAGTTGACGGAGGCTGCGAACTTCGCGGCGTGGTCGAGATTGGCGATGTCGCGCTGGGTGGCGCCGCCGACAAAGACGTTCTGCCCGGTCAGGCGCACGCCGTCGATCGCGTTGATGCGGCCATAGATACGGATGTTGCCGTCGGGCGAGACCGGAAACGACCCGGCCATCAGGTTGCCGACCGCCGACTGGTTGATCGCCCCGCCCGCGCCAATCAGGCTGTCGGTGAACTCGCGCGTCGGCGTCGAGACGTTGAGGCTGCCGACATTCACCGTGCCGCTGCGGCCGACCACGAACCCCTTGGGGTCGGCGAAATAGACGTTACCGCCGATCGCGCCGTTCATGTAGGAGTTCAGCGTGCCATTGACGTAGACCGGGGCGTCGCGAACGATGTTGACGAGGTTCTGCGTGCCGGTCGGCAGCTGCAGATTGACGGTGTTGCCCTGCCCGACGCTGAACTGCGAGAACGAGTTGAAGGCGTTGTTGCCCGAAATCGTCGACGTCGTGACGTTGGTCACGCTGCCGGAGGTTTGCAAGGACGTGCCCGTGCGCCCATCCGGGGTGATGACGTTCGCCGTCTGTGCCTGCAGGCGGACGCTGAACACCGGCAGGAAGACCATCTGCATCGCGCAGAGCAGCGACATCGAACGGAAGCGTGCCAGCCCCCGCAGCGTCGTCAGCCCGTCGTTGTGTCGCGTCGCAGATGGTCCGCGCATGTCATATCCTCTTCATCGGCATTGGCGCCGATCCACAACCGGGTGGGAGAATGTCGTGAGGTCGTCCGGCATCAGAACTGGCCGGGCGGCAGCTTGAAGATGTCGGGGCTCTTGGCGTCGGCCACGTAGAACAGCAGCAGGCTGGTCGGGGTCAGCACACGCTGGTTGTTCTCCTTGTTCTCGAACGTGCCCTGCAGAAGCAGGATCACCGAGCGATCCTTGGCGTCGCTGCCACGGAACATCACGATGCCGCCGGCGACGGGCATGTTCATCGCGATCGAATCGGGCTTGAAGCCTTCGCCCATGAAATGGGCGCGCAGGATGTTGGCGTTGGAGAACAGCTTCTCCGGCGTCATCGCCGTGTCGGTCCCTTTCGACCAGACCGCGCCGATCTGGATCAGCGACTTGGACTTGTAGCCGAACACATAAGAGAGCTCGGCAGTCCCGCCGTTCGGCAGCAGCTCGGGAACGGAGAGCAGCAGGCTGTGCGTCAGCTCGGACGCGTTGTCCTGCGCCCTGATCGCGTCGGGCTTGGCGCTGAAGTCCTTGGTCATCGCCGCGCGCACGTCGGATTCGTTCATGCCGAATTTGGCGGAGCGGAAGCCGTCGATCGCCTTGGCCGTCTTGTCGTCCGCACCGGCGGTCGGCGTCTCGGTCGCAGCAGCGACCGGCGCACCGGCGGCGGCAGCCGGCGGCGCACCGGCAGCGGCGGCTCTGGGTGCCGGCGCAGCCTTCTGCTTCGGCACTACTCCCTGAGCCGCGAGCGGCCCGGCTGCAACTGAGGTCAGCAGGCCCACGAGGGCCGGAAGAAGATAGATTTTGCGCATCGACAACCTTCGAAACAAACCTGAAACAACGCTTCAAAAAATCAGCCGCTCAGAAATCGACTTCTCCGAACCGTCGTCTCAACGAGACGGAAAATGTTGCAACGCCACAATGCGTTGCAGATCGTCACGGAGCAGACAAAGCTCGAAACAGCGACTCTTTGGCGGGGTAGGAATACGGTATCGGACTGCCGAATGCTGCGAATGAACATTCATAAGCGCATTTTTTCATCAATTGTGGACACCGCCCTTTCGCGTTAAGCATCCGGTTGGGACAGACCATCGTGCAAAGAATTCCATGACCGAACGGCCTTCCGCGTTCGCGCTCGATCGCCGCGGCTTCATTCGCCTCGCAGGCACAACCGCTGCAGGCTGGATTGCGCTCGGCGCAACGTCAGATCGCATGCGGATCGTTGCCTCGCTGACGGGATTGCCGCTCGACGACGAACTGACCAGACGGAGCATGACCGACAGCCCGACCTCCCGCCTGGGTGGTCTCATCGTCGGCTTGAGACAGCGAGGCTGGGTCGAGGGCGTCAACTTCCGCCTCGAACTTCGTTCGACCTTCGGCGGACCGGACAAGCTCAAGACCGCGGTCCAGGAGTTGCTCGAGCTCAAGCCGGACGTGATCCTGACCGGCTCGACCATCGAAACCGCCGCAGTCTTTGCCGCCACCAAAACCATCCCGATCGTTTTCGCGACCGCCAACGATCCGGTCGGCAACGGCTTCGTCGAAAGCCTCGCGCATCCCGGCGGCAACGTCACCGGCTTCACCAACAGCACCGCCGAAATGGGCGGCAAATGGCTTCAGCTCATCCGCGAGGCGGTGCCGGATCTCGCGCGCGTCGGCGTCCTCTTCAACCCGACGACCACGCCTCGCGCCGGGCGCTTCTTCCTCGACTCGATCGAGCGGGAGGCCGCGACCTCAGGGGTGTCCGTGACCCCCGCGCCCGTCAACGCGCCAACGGACATCGACGAAACCATCAGGCGCTTTTCCGAACCGCCCAAGGCGGCGCTGGTTGCGCTGGTCGACAGCTTCCTCGTGGTCCACCGTCAGGCGGTCGTGGCGGCGGCGGCCAAGCATCGCGTCCCCACGATCTATCCGTTCCATTATTTCATGGATGCGGGCGGACTGATGAGCTACGGGCCGACGCTGGAGGTGCGCTCGGCCGATTACGTCGATCTCATCCTGCGCGGCACCAAGGCCGGGGATCTTCCGGTGCAATCGCCGCGGAAATACGAACTCCTGATCAACCGCACGGTCGCCCGCTCGCTCGGATTGAACATTCCCTTCACGCTGCTGGCGCGCGCCGACGAGATCCGCGAGTGAACGAGGCGATCGACCAGGGACATTTGCGGACGCCCCCGGGCCGGTTGTTCCGAAAATATCTCTACTCGATCGTCGCCCTCGCCTTTGCCGCGCTCGCCATCAACACCGGCTTCGACGTCTGGTTCTCCTATCGCGAGCAGAAGCAGCTTCTCGCGGCGACCCAGCGCGAGCAGGCAGCAAGCGCGGCCATCCAGATCGGCCAGTTCATCGGCCAGATCGAAAGCCAGATCAGATGGCTCTCGCGGCTGCCTCCGGAGCTGTCGAGCAACGAAGACGACCGCCTGAACGCCATCCGGCTCCTGCGCCTCTCGCCGGCGATCGCGGAAATTGCCGAGCTCGATTCGCAGGGCCGCGAGCAGGTGCGCGTGTCGCGCCGCGTCGCGGACAGGGTCGGCAGCAAGGCCGATCTCTCGGCCTCGCCGGCCTTCCGCGGTGCCAATGAAAGCCGGGCCTATTACGGGCCAGTGTACTTCCTCGGCGACACCGAGCCGTTCATGACGCTCGCCACGCGCGGGACCGGGCGGAATCCCAATGTGATCGTGGCCGACGTCAATCTGCGCTTCATCTGGGACCTCGTCGCCGGGATCAGGGTCGGCAACACCGGCAAGGCCTATGTGGTCGACCGCATGGGAGTCCTGATCGCGCATCCCGATCTGTGGCCGGCGCTGCAACGGACCGATCTCTCCGGGCATGCCGACGTGCGCGCCGCACTCGACGGCGTGGGGCCGCCTTCGGGCGGCCTGGTCAAGGGGGATCTGTCAGGCCAGCGCGTGCTCTCGACCTATGCGACGGTCCCCTCGCTCGGCTGGCTGGTGTTCGTCGAGCTTCCGCTCAGCGAGGCCTACGCTCCGATCTATGCATCGATCGGACGCGCGACGTTTCTCCTGGTCGTCCTGCTCGCCTGCGCGATCCTGGTGTCCCTCTGGCTGAGCCGGCGCATGACCGTGCCGATCCAGATCCTGACGCAGGGCGCGCGGCGGATCGGCAGCGGCGATCTCGGCCTGCGGCTCGCGATCAAGACCGGCGACGAGCTGGAAGCGCTCGGCGACCAGTTCAACCGGATGGCCGCTCACTTGCGCGACTCCTATGCGACGCTCGAGCGCAAGGTCGTCGAGCGGACCGCCGAACTCGAAAAGACCCGCGATCAGGCCCTGGCCGAGCATGACGCGGCCGAGCGCGCGCGCAGGGCCGCCGTGCTGGCCAACGAGACCAAGTCGCGCTTCCTCGCCGTCGTCAGCCACGAACTGCGCACGCCGCTGAACGGCGTCATGGGCGTGCTGCAGCTGCTCGACGACGGCAGCCTCGGCGAGGCCCAGCGCCGCCACCTCGCGACCGCGGAGGCATCGGGCGAAACGCTGATCGCGCTGGTCGATGCCATCCTGGAATATGCCCGCCTCGAGGCCAGCACCGAAACGCTGGAGACGCGCGACTTCCGCCTTCACCAGCTGATCGAGACCGCCGCGGAGCTGATGTGTCCGCAAGCCTTCGGCAAGGGCCTGACCTTCGACCTCGCCTGCGATGCGACGGTCGACACATCGGTGCACGGCGATCCGGTCAGGCTCAACCGCATCCTGCTCAATCTGATCGGCAATGCCATCAAGTTCACCCCGCACGGCGGAATTGCGCTCGCGGCGGCCGCCGAGCAACGCGACGATCATGTCCTGCTGCGCATCACCGTTCGCGATACCGGCATCGGCATTGCGCCCGACATGCACGAGCGCATCTTCGACGATTTCGTCCAGGCCGACGACAGCATCGCGCGGCGGTTCGGCGGCACCGGCCTCGGACTCGCGATCGCGCGCCGGCTCACGCGCCTGATGCGCGGCGAGCTGACGGTGGAGAGCACGCCGGGCGCGGGCAGCACGTTCACGCTTCAGGTGCCGCTCGGCCGCGCCGCAAGCGGCGTGGCGCAAGGCGCGGTCCCGCCGCCGTCGCGGCAGCTCCGCGTGCTGCTGGTCGACGACGATCCCGTCAATTGCGAGGTCGGCGAAGCCATTCTGAACCGGCTCGGCCATCGCGCGACGATCGCGAGAGACGGCGCTTCGGCCATTGCGCTCGCCCGCGATCAGGCGTTCGACATCATCCTGATGGACCTGCACATGCCCGACATGGACGGCGTCGAGGCGGCGTCGCGGATCGGCAAGCTCAATCTGCCGCGGATGCCGCGCATCATCGCCGTGACCGCCGACGTCTCCTCCAGCGCCCGCGAGCGGCTCGCAGGTGCCGGCATCGCCAAGGTCGTCAGCAAGCCGATCCTGATCAACGCGCTGCGCGAGGCGATCGAGGACGCCCCGGATGAGCCGGCCGCCGCGCAACTCGCTGCAGGCGCATTGATCGACCGGCATTTCCTCGACGACCAGCGCGAGCTGCTCGGCCCCGCGCAAATCGAAAAGCTCCATCATTTGCTGGGGGAGACCAGCGGCAAGCTGATCGCAGAAATCGCCAAAGCCGCCGCGGCCGGCGATCACGCGCAGTTGGCGCGGCTCACGCACCAGCTCGGCAGCGCCGCCGGCGCGCTCGGCCTCGTCCGCCTGTTCGAGCGCAGCCGCGAGATCGAGCTGGCGGCGCCCTCGATGTCGCCACCCGAATGCCAAAGCGCCGCGCGCGATCTCGCCGCACTTCGTGAGGCGTCGATGAGCGCGCTCGACGATCTGCTTCGGCCCGCCGAGCAGCGGTCGGTTACTGCACGCCCGCCTCCTCCTCGCGCGCAAACCGCTCCACCAGAAAATCGATGAACAGCCGCACCTTCACCGACAGATGCCGCGTCGGCGGATAGACCGCGTACAGCGCGAGCGGCGGTGCAGAATAGTCGTCCAGCACCGTACGCAGCTCGCCTCTCCTTAAAGCGTCCGCCGCGATGAACTCCGGCAGCAGCGCCAGCCCCCTGCCCTTGATCGCGACGTCGCGCAGCACTTCGGCATTGTTGACGCAGAGCGACCAGGCCGGCTGGATCCAGTGATCGCCGTCGCTGCCTGTGAGCTTCCACTGGTTGCCGGTGAGCAGGAAGCCATAGGTCAGCGAAGCGTGCTCACGCAGATCCTGCGGATGCTTTGGCGTGCCGTGACGCGCGAGATAATCCGGCGAGGCGCAGATCATGCGCGCCACCGGCATGATTTTTCGTGCGATCAAACTCGAAGATTCCAATTCCGCGATCCGCAACGTCACGTCAAAGCCGTCCTGCACGGGATCGAGCAGATCGTCGCTGAGCACGATCTGGAGCTGAAGCTCGCCATAGCGCGCCATGAAATCGGCCAGCACCGGTCCAAGCCGCATGGTGCCGAACGACATCGGCGCGTTGACCCGCAGCAATCCCCGCGGCGCCGACTGGGCCTGCGCCACCGCCTGGTCGGCGGCCTCGATCTCCGAGAGGATCACGACCGCGCGCTCGAAGTAGCGCTGGCCGTTCTCGGTCGGGCTGGCGTGGCGGGTGGTCCGGTTCAGGAGCTGGACGCCGAGGCTCTCTTCGAGGTCGGCGATGTATTTGCTGATCGCCGAGCGCGACAGCCGCAGCTGCCGGCCGGCTTCCGCAAAACTGCCGCTTTCGACCACCTTCACGAAGGCCCGGAGGCTGGCGACCTTATCCAAGGGCCGGCCCCGGCGATTGTTTCCAAATCGTAGACATAGACGTCATATTTGCATGGATTGTCTCCAATCCAAAGCGGAACGATATTTCCACCCAGAGCAAGACCGCTCCCCGACTTCTGGAGGACGACAATGTCTGGACTGCACCACGTCACCGCGATCGCCGGCGATCCCATCCGCAATTTCGGCTTCTACACCCGGGATCTCGGCCTGCGCTTCGTCAAGAAGACGGTCAATTTCGACGATCCCGGCACTTACCACTTCTATTACGGCGACGAGACCGGCCGCCCCGGCACGATCCTAACCTTCTTCCCCTGGGCCGGCGTGCCGGCCGGCCGCCGCGGCGTCGGCGAGACCCATCAGACCGCCTTCCGCGTGCCGCAGCGCTCGCTCGGCTACTGGACGCAGCGCTTCACCGAGAAGGGCATCGCCTACGAGGCGCTGGAGAAGCGTTTTGGCGAGTCCGTCCTGCCGTTCACCGACCCTGACGGCATGGCGCTCGCGCTTGTGGGTGTCCCCGGTGCCGAGGACGAGCCCGGCTGGAGCAATGGCGACGTCCCGGCCGAGCACGCGATCCGCGGCTTCCATGGCGTGACCTTGCTGCTCGACAGCGCGGCGAAGACGGCTTCCGTGCTCACCGACGTGTTCGGCTTCAAGGAGACCGGACGCGAGGGCTCGGTGATCCGCTTCAAGGCGCCGGGCGATGCCGAAGGTAGCGTCGTCGACATCTACGAGGCCAAGGGCTTCTTGCGCGGACATCAGGGCGGCGGCTCCGTCCATCACATCGCCTTCCGCGCGGCCGATGACGCCGAGCAGGGCCGGATGGCGCAAAAGCTCGTGAGCAATCACGGCCTGCATCCGACCGAGCAGAGGGACCGCAACTACTTCCGCTCGATCTACTTCCGCGAACCAGGCGGGGTGCTGTTCGAAATCGCGACCGATATCCCCGGCTTCGCCGTCGATGAGCCCGTAGCAACCCTGGGACGTGATCTGAAGCTGCCGAGTTTCCTCGAAGCGCAGCGCAAGCAGATCGAAAATGTTCTGCCGAGCCTGGAAGAAAGCGCGTCATGACCGAGAGCACATTCATCCATCGTTTCGAGCCCGCGACCAACGCGGGCTCCCCTCCGCTGCTGCTGCTGCACGGCACCGGCGGTGATGAGAACGACCTGCTCGGGCTCGGCAAGATGATCTCGCCCGGCTCCGCGCTGCTCTCGCCGCGTGGCCGCGTGCTCGAGCACGGCATGCCGCGCTTCTTCCGCCGTCTCGCCGAGGGCGTGTTCGACGAGGACGACGTGCGCCGGCGCGCGCTGGAGCTCGGCGACTTCATCGCGGATGCGCGGAAGCAATACGGCATCGCCGCGCCTGTTGCGGTCGGCTTCTCCAACGGCGCCAACATCGCAGCCGCGCTGTTGCTGCTGAAGCCGGACGTCCTGGCCGGCGCGATCCTGCTGCGTGCCATGGTGCCGCTGTCGGATCCGCCGAAGGCGGAGCTTGGCGGCAAGCCGATTCTGCTGCTGTCCGGGCAGGCTGATCCGATCGTGCCAGCGAGCAATTCGGCAAAGCTTGCGGCGCTGTTGTCGGAAGCCGGCGCGCGTGTCGACCACAAGGTCCTGCCGGCAGGCCATCAATTGTCGCAGGCCGACGTGACGCTGGCCCGCAACTGGATCGGCAGCGTCGACGCCAAAGCGGCATGAACCAACGAGCGGCGCATCGTTTCACGAACGGTGTGCCGCCAATTCGCCTTGCGAACCGTCAGGCAGATTTTCGAAGCGGTTGATTCTTCGGTTGCGGTCTCGCCGCGCGGCCAATGGCGGCGATCGCCTCCATCTCGTCGACGAGGCCGGACCGATCGATATCGACTTTCATGGCCTCGCCGAGCAGACGGGCTGCCATCCTGAATTGCGGCTCCGCAATCAATCGGTTCACCGCCGCTGCAATTTCCGCTTCGGAGGCGGTTGGAGGCAATTGAAGCCCTGCCCCCTTCGCTTCGACGCGCGCGGCATTGGCAGCCTGGTCCCGACCCATCGGCAGGATGAGCAGCGGCAGTCCGTTGATGAGTGAACGCGTGGTCGTTCCGTGACCGCCTTGCGAGATCACCACGGAAACATCCTTCATGACGAGGTCATGGGGAGCGCCCCGGACCAAATGCACATTGTTCGGAGCCCTGAGATCGGCGACGTCGACATTGGGACCGGCTGTTGCAAGGGCATCGATCTCGACCGCCTCCATCGCTGTGATAATGCGCTGAAACAGTTCGCGCTGACCTTGCGCACCCGTGCTGCATGCGATCAGCCCGCGAGGACGACCCGACTGAGCCGACCATGGCGC
Organism: Bradyrhizobium sp. MI1.7; assembly: GCF_055811795.1. NCBI lineage: Bacteria > Pseudomonadati > Pseudomonadota > Alphaproteobacteria > Hyphomicrobiales > Nitrobacteraceae > Bradyrhizobium > Bradyrhizobium sp. MI1.7. The sequence goes on along the minus strand of NZ_JBVVPO010000006.1, from coordinate 30,673 downwards.
TCGCCACGCCTCCATCTGCGAAGACTTGGACCAATTCGGTACATCGAGCAGCGGTCCGACGTAGCGAAAATTGTCGGGCAGCGAGTCAGCGTGAAAGTCGAACGCTCGACTGGTCGCGAGCAAAAGCCGGTTGGCCCGATCGAACAGATCGTAGACATCTGCCAGAAGCGGAAGACCCAGATCAGCACGCGCGCGGTTGAGACTTGGCAGAAACAGATTGAGTGTTTCGGCCAGCCTGGCATTGGCGGCGTCGACTTCGGCGCGCTCTTCCGGCGTTTTCGGTTGGCTCAACCCGCTGACAGCCGGCGGCATTCCCGGCAGGGGCCGAATGCTGACATGAGGGGACAGCAGAGCGAAAGGCACGCCTGACGCCTCCGCCCCGAGCGCAGCACCAAACAGCACGTCAAGCACGAGAACGGCATCCGTCGGCATACGGCCGATCTCATCCCGGACATCGGCCGCATAGAGCGCGGCAGGATCAAAGACGGCCTGGCGTAGAAAGTCTTTCACATCCGAGACGTCCACCGGATCCGCAGCCTTTCCGGTCGGGGCGCGGCGCCATGCTACAAATGCAAAGCCGGAGGCCTCGACTTCAGCGCGCATCGCCGGATCCGCCATCACCCGGATATGATGTCCATTCCGGTGCAGCCTCCGCGCCGCAGTCAGCAGCGGGCTCAAATTCCCGAGGGTTCCCCACGACGCCAGCAGAAAATTATAAGACATCGTAGAACCCTTTCGTCACGGTTGCGAATGCGCTGTCGCAAGCCATCCTGCGCAACCCAATGCAGGCTTCCGGACGGACGCGGGGGGGGGGGGGGGGGGGGGGGGGGGGCCCCCCACAAGAAGGGGGGGGGGGGGGGGGGGGGGGAGAAAAAAAACGGGGGGTTTGTGTGAGTATTAGTTATTTTTTTGGAGATTGTTTGTTGA